>CAZUHU010000062.1:0-976 GCA_964620645.1 uncultured Chitinophaga sp. | reverse complement strand
TAAACAGAAAAGAGAAAGATGTCCCGAACCCGCTCAAGGCTTGTATTACTTCCCAGCGAGTGCTTCTCGAGACTTTCCAACTCCGCAGAAGTTAAATAAGTAAGCTTGCCCGGTTGCGACTTAAACTTAAATTCCATGTATGGATTTTTGTCCATCATTTTGTTGTCAGCAGCCTTAAACAGCATTGCCTTAAAATTAATGTGGTACTTATTTGCAGAGTTTTTGTTCACTCCTTTCTTTTCGTTTATGCTACGGGTTTGCAGGTAAGTATCGAATTCCTTTAAAAACACCAAGTCAACTTCGGCGACCCTTATTCCGTTCCTTTTTGTTTTGTTCAGAAAGTTCTTGAGGTGCATTACTGTGGTCCGGTAAGTCTTTTGAGTAGCTAGGGCATAATCGGGACTGTTATTGACGTAATTGGCCAAATAATCATCGACGTAGTCTATTAGTTTTGGTCGATCTTGCCCCGCACCGGTACCCTTCAATTGTTTACGAAGGGCATAAGCCGTTAAAGGACGATTGTGGTATTTTAAGTAGTCAAAAGCCTCTGACACCTTATACTCGATTTCGGAAAGCTCCTTGTTGATTGGTGATTTCGGGATTTTAACCCTTTGGGTAACCTCATCCCATTCTTTAAGGGTGGAAATTACTTGTCTTGAAGAAAAGTCGAATTTCTCCCGATTCAGGATTACCCTTACGTAAATGGGTATTTTCTTGTCCTCCCTAATGAAATCCGTCCTTGGGAAGAACTTAACTGTAGCTTTTGTAACCATTGTGAAACATCGGTTTTGGTGTGTGAAACATTTTGTGAAACATTTCGCGTGTAAAACTGAAGCTTTACGAATGGATCTAAAAGTCAAAACCCGCGCTGGGCGCGGGTTTGAAGAAACTTGAAAAAACTTGAAACTTGTCTTAGTGGTGTGGGAGGGAATCGAACCCCCGACACAAGGATTTTCAGTCCTTTGCTCTACCAACT
>CAZUHU010000061.1:0-19055 GCA_964620645.1 uncultured Chitinophaga sp. | reverse complement strand
TAAACAAAATAAAGTATGATTCAAAGTAAATTGAAAGGCACCGGTGTTGCCCTTGTTACCCCTTTTACTAAAAACGATAAAGTTGATTTTAATGCCCTTGGCAGGTTAATTGACCACTGTATTACCGGCGGTGTTGAATACCTGGTTAGCTTAGGTACTACCGGCGAAAGCGTAACACTTACTAAAGAAGAAAAAGTAGAAGTGTTGAAATACACTATTGAAAAGAACAATGGCAGAGTGCCCGTTGTGGCCGGCTTTGGCGGCAACAGTACCCACGAAATTCTGCGCGATTTTGAAAAGTACGACTTCAACGGTATTGATGCCATACTTTCTGTTAGCCCTTACTACAACAAACCAACGCAGGAAGGTATCTATCAGCATTATAAAACCTTAGGCAATGCGGCACCCCGTCCCATCATTCTATACAATGTTCCGGGTCGTACTTCTTCTAATATGTTAGCCGCTACTACGTTGCGTATTGCCCGCGAAGTGCCTAACATCATCGGTATAAAAGAAGCCTCGGGTGATTTTATCCAGAACATGCAGATAGTAAAGAACAAGCCGGAAAACTTCCTCGTTATCTCCGGTGATGATAATATTACCCTTGGCCTTATGGCTTATGGTTTGGATGGTGTTATTTCAGTAGTGGGCCAGGCTTTCCCTGCCATCTTCACTGAGATGGTGCGCCAATGTTTAAAGGGCGATTTCGCAACAGCCAAACAACTACACTATAAGTTGAATGACATTACCGATATGCTTTTTGCGGAAGGCAACCCCGGTGGTGTAAAGTGCGCCTTAGAAATATTGGGTGTTTGCGAAGCGCATCTGCGCCAGCCTTTAGCTCCTGTTTCCGATGCATTGAAGAAGCGCCTGCAGGATGCTATTGCTGGCCTTAACGGTGCATCTGCCGGCAGGGCATAGGCTACAGCATTAACCATGAAACACAAAATACTACTTACCTTCTTTTTTGCTTTTATCCTTGCGCATATCAGCCGTGCTGATAATTACCTCGACTCTTTGCGCGCTGTGCGCAAATGGTCAAAACCTATTATACATGTGGTGCAGGTGCCGCATCCCACCTTCTTCGGTTTTAGCCAATCCTTTTACATGGATAATGTGGAGAGTGGCTACGAAGTTATCATTCACCATCGCCATTCAATACAGATAAACGCTGGCTATCTCTTTCCTAACATTGTTGGTGTAGCCACTTATGTTTTTCAGAGCAAGAGCAAACCTAACATCAACCACGGCCCGCATGTTTCTATAGGCTACTCTTTTTACCCTATGAAAAAACCGCGCGGACCCAAAGGCTTTTACTTTGGCCCATATGCGTATGCCGCTTACGTTATGTCTAAAAAAATAAGTAACGGGGCAGAGTTCAGCGGTGCGCCGTACAAAGTCAATAGTCTTAATACTTCCTTTGGTTTGCAACTGGGTTACCGCTTGCCGGTTGATGTAGTGCTTATTGATATGGGCCTCTGCGGTGGCTACAGTTATTCCAAAACTTGGAAGGTCAACAACCATAATTTTTACCCCACCGATGACATTTTTCAGCAGGATATGTTTTACAAATGGCCCTTCGACCTCAGCCTTGTTTTAGGGGTGTTGTTCTAGTTACGAAAGCAAGCCGGCCAGTTCCTTTGTCTGGTTCTTCCGGCTAAAAACCTCATGGCTATTAGCGGAGTATTTAAACCCGCTTTTGTGCTCTTCAAAATAGAGCAGCGCAGCCTTCATCTGTTTTTCAACCTCCACCTTGTCTTTAAAGTCAATCATGCTTTTTCTTCCTGTTTGCTTCAAAATATCAGCGGCATTGCCATGCACAGGCCCAAACGAAATCATTTCCGTTCTTGCAGCCAGGTATTCAAACAGTTTGCCTGTCAATATCAATTCATTTCCTTTTACATCAGGTATGGCAAACAATAAAAGGTCGGCGGTTTTCATTAATTCAATGGCCGCATGGTGGTCAACAAAGTCTTTGTAGCTAACCATTGAAGATATACCATGCTGGTCTATACTTCTTTTTACCACTTCATCTACACGGCCAATCAACTCAATCTTTATGGTGTGCTCTTTACTCAGTAGGTTTATAGCCTGCCACAATACTTCTGCATTTTGGCTGGCCATTAAATTGCCTACGTAGCGCAAGGTAAATATCCCGTTACGCGTATTAACTGCTGGAACAAACTCTTCCTCATCATAACCGTTGAACACCACATCAATTTGTTTGGCGCGGTTTTCAAACTCCTTCTTCATACCGGGGCTTATAACGCTAACATGGTCGGCGGTTCTTAAAACACGGGTTTCCAGTTCGCTGTCTTTTTTGCGCGTAGCTTCAGTGCGCGGCAAAATATCATTGTAAAAAATCCCTGTCCATGGGTCGCGGAAGTCAGCAACCCATTTTACCCCGAAACGCTCTTTTAGATCTAACCCAATTAAGTGAGTGCTATGTGGGGGGCCGGTGGTTATTATGGCATCTATCTTTTCTGTTTTCAGAATTTCCTCGGCCTGCTTAATAGCATACTTCACCCAACCCACGCGCGCATCAGGCACAAAAAAGTTAGCGCGTATATATTCTGAAAAACGTTGAAAGAAAGATTTGTTCTTTGCCGCGCCTACTGATACTACCGGCAGGGCCTTCCCCTTTTTGCCTCGCAATAAGTTGTAAAACTCAAAGGGCTCAAAGGTTTTGGTGCGGTAAACTTTTACCGATGGGTCAACCTGTTTTAAAAGCGATTCATCAGTATAAGGATAACTGCCATTGGCAACGGTTATAATAATAGGCTGCCAGCCAAACTCAGGTAAAAACTTCGTAAATTTTAAAAAGCGTTGCACGCTCACCCCTCCGGCTGGCGGCCAGTAATACGTAAAGATTAAAACTTTCTTCACTTCTTTTTTATTGGCTTGGTTTGCGGTGCCGCAACTTTAGGTTGTGGTTTTGGCTCCGCCTCAATCTCTTTAAAGCGGCGGTAAGCGCTAAAGCCTAAAGTGCCCAACACAAACAGGAACAACAGGGCCGAACCGGCATACGCAATTTTGTTTCCGGTGTAATAGCTCTCCGGCTCAAAGCGGAATTCTATTTCGTGTTTACCTTCAGGCAATGCCATAGCACGCAGCACATAGTTAGCGCGGAAATAAGGAGCCTCTTTTTTATCAAGGTAAGCCTTCCAGCCATTTTTGCCCGCGTAGTAAATTTCAGAGAACACTGCTACCTGTGGCGTGGCAGAGTTATAGGAGTAAACAAGTTTATTTGGGCTGTAGCTATCCAGTTTAATAGTAGCCATGCTATCGGCACCCAAATTGTTATCGCTAACAAGGGCATTAAAATCTTTATGAACAACAGCCACCTTGCCCGGTTCAAACTCAGCAGCTGCCAAGGCATTCATTTCTTCGTTAGCGGTGTTTACGTGCATAATGCGCTGCACAAACCAAACATTACCCAGTGCATTAGGATTTGGCCCCACCTGTTCGCGGCCTTGCTGATCAGGCATTTTAAAGTATTTGGTGTTAAGCATGTCAAACACCTTCATGTTGCCGTTGCTAAGTTGGCGCTCAATCAAATCCTGGTATATCTGCAATTTGGCAGGGCTGTAACCGCCAATCAATTTATGGAAGTACGCAGGCGATGCCGTGTTGTAAGGGTCAACCGTGCGGTCATATACGCGGTAGTAGCTCTGGTCCTGCATTATTTGTTTATCAGCAGCTGATGGTTCAAAGTTTTGGCTGTATTGAGAGCTGGCTACAAAGTCGCTTGTGCTCAGGTAACGTTTTGCTACCATGCCGTTATCTACCAGTAAGAAAAGCGCAACACCGGCAATCATCAGCGGCTTGCTTATCTTCTGTTGTATAAATGCCCACACCAAACCTAAAACCACGGCTATAAAAAACAAGGAGCGGATTGAATCCATACGCAGCATACTGGCGCGTTGTTCTTTCAGCATATTAACCAGCTCAGGGTTTTGTGCAGCAATGCGCGCATCGTTATCGCCCATAAAGCTGTAAACAAAACTGCCCAGCAAGCCGAATATCAATACTATGCCCAAGGCAATACCACCGCTTATCATCAGCTTTTTGGCCAGTTGGTCTTTGTCCATTTTTCCTTCAAGCACTTCATTAAGCGCAAGCAGGCCCATTAGCGGCATAATAATCTGGGCTATCACCAATGCCATTGATGGAGTTCTGAATTTATCGAACAGCGGCAAGGTGTTAAAGAATAGTTTAAACAGGAAGAAGTTGTGGCCGCAGGCAAGGCCTATAGATATAAATACAAGCAACAAAGCTGCCCACTTAATGTGCGAGCGCACAACAAACATGGAAAAGATAAAAAGGAAAACAATGGCCGCACCAAAATATACCGGGCCCGAAGTAAACGGCTGGTGCCCCCAATAAAGCGCACTTGCAATCTGCATTTTCAGTCCTTTAATCTCATCACCGGTTCTGCCACCGCTGTATTTCTGTACAATCGGGTTTTCATCGCTAAGTTCATTACCGCTGCCACCGCCTTTAATGTCGGGTATCATTAATGAGAGTATCTCACCATCCCAACTGCGGTCGCTGCTTAAAGTAAATTCACCGGGCTTGGCTTTGTTTAATGAGTCGTATAAAACCTGTGCATCATCCTCTTCATCAGGACCAAAAGTTTGCACGTTGCCTGCTTTATCGCGCAGCGTGTAGCTGGTATAAAAAAACTGTCCGTAGCTCCAGCGGCTGGCATATTTAATATCAAGGCCGCCCCCTTTGGTGGCTGCTTGTTTTTCAGCCAACGGGCTGCTGCCGCCGCGCATAGTTTGTTTGCCGTATTCCCATGTGCTCCACAGGTTGGCTACGTTAGGTAAAAAACCAAGTATGCCTGCTGCTATTAAAACAAGGGTAGCTTTGGCAAACTCAGCAATCTTCTTTTCAATAATGCTTTCAACCAAAAAGTAAACACCCAATACACCCATAGTAAGTATCAGGTAAAAAGTAATTTGAAAGTGGTTGGCATCAATGTTCAGCGATATGAAAAAGGCAGCCAGCGCACCGCCCAGTAAAATGCGGCCGCGATAAGCCAGCACCATGCCACCAATAGCCGGTGCCATAAGCGCCATGGCCATTACTTTAGTGTTGTGGCCCGCCTCAAGGCTTACCAGGTTAAACGATGCCAGGCCGTAAGCCAATGCACCGGCCAGCGCCAGCCAGGGGTTAACCTTAAAGCAAAGCAGCATTATATAAAGCCCTGTAAACATCAGGAAGATGATTACCGAGGCTTCAGGAAACGGAACCTGCAGCGCAGTTATAATGTGGTGTACCCAGTTGCCGGGGTAGCTAACCGTAATTTGAAAAGTAGGCATACCGCCAAACATGCTGTTGGTCCACAAGGCATCTTCACCGGTTTTTTCTTTCCACGAAATAGCCTCCTGTGCCATGGCTTTCCATTGCGTGGTATCGCCGGCGCCAAGGGTTTGGCCATCATAATAAGGCGTGAAAAAAATTACAGTTAAAATAGCGAAAATGGCAACCGAGGCCAGGTGAGGAAGTATTCTCTTTAGCATTTGCTGTTATTGAACGGAGGCTAAAATAAGAATTGTAGCAAATCGGCCTCAATTGCGTTAACAAGCTTTCATATACCCTACGCTTTCAGTATTAACACCTTACAAGGCACGTTTATTGGTTTCAGCCAATCTTCTTAACATTGCTATATGAACAGCGACACGATTTTGGTTACCGGTGCATCCGGACAGATAGGTACTGAATTGGTTTTAGCCCTCCGCAAAATATATAAGAACGTTATAGCCTCTGATTTAAAAGAACCTTCGGCTGAGTTGAAGGAAGGCGGTGAATTTTTAAGGTTAGATGTGCTTTATAAAAACGGCCTGGCCGACGCCGTTAAGCGTTTTGGTGTAAACCAGATTTATCACCTGGCGGCTATATTATCTGCAACTGGAGAGAAGAACCCCGAACTGGCCTGGCGTATCAATATGAAGGGGCTGCGCAACATTTTGGATGTAAGCACCGACATGGGACTGAAGAAGATATTCTTTCCATCTACCATTGCCGTGTTTGGCCCCACTACACCAAGGGTTAACACACCGCAATACACGGTAATGGAACCTAATACCATTTATGGTATTTCTAAACAGGCGGGCGAGCGCTGGTGCGATTGGTTTTATCAAAAGCGCGGGCTTGATGTGCGCAGCATCCGCTATCCCGGTTTAATAAGCTACAAAACAAAAGCCGGCGGCGGTACTACCGATTATGCCGTTGATATATTTTTTGAGGCAGTAGAGAAGCAGCGATACGAGTGCTTTTTGAAAGAGGACACCACACTGCCCATGATGTACATGCCCGATGCTATACGCGGTACTATTGAATTAATGGAAGCGCCTGCCGAAAAAATTACCGTTCGTTCAGGCTACAACTTTGCCGGCTTAAGCTTTAACCCCAAACAATTGGCCGAAGAAATTAAAAAGCACATTCCTGAATTTACAGTTACGTATAAGCCTGATTTCCGCCAACCAATTGCAGATAGCTGGCCACAAAGTATTGACGATAGCGTTGCCGCTAAAGATTGGGGTTGGAAAGCTGAATACGATTTGCAAAAAATGACTGCCGATATGATTAAGAATATTTCGGCTGCTGCTAAGTAGGCTTAGTTGTAAAGTAAAAAGCGCAGGTAAAGCACATGCCTGCCTTTAGGGCTTTTACTGTAGTCAAGCACAATGGCCCCGTACTTATCATTCTTAAACTCAAGGTCGCTAAAGGCTGAAGATTCCTTATTGATAATGCAGGAGGAGGTCCACCCTTCACTTGCCGGAAAATTCTCCATCAGCTTTTTCTCAAAATCCTTATACATGGTTTTAAAGGTGGCATCAAAACTTTCGCCTTCATGTAAAACCGAAACAAAGTCTAAGGTAGAGGTGGGGAAGGGGAAGCTATAGAGCATATTGAATTGCTCCCCGGGTATTTTCAGCTTAGTGCTGTAGGTGTATTTATAATTCCAGAAATTGGAACTGCTGCGGCTGCCGCCTTTGATAGATGAAAAGGCCGATTCCTTATAACTTTTAAAAACATCCAGTATGGCCTTCTTAAATGAAGAGGTCGTACCTGTAGCTGATGTAGTTGCCGCAGCTTTTACCGGCGCCGTAGTGCTTTCAAAAACGCTTTTCTCAACGTTGCGCTTAAACTCTTCGTTCTTTTTGTTGCCGCTCTCGGTAGTAACAGTTTTAGGGGCAGTAGTTGTTGTTGAAATGCCGCTTGAAACATTGGTTGTAGTTGCTGCGGGCGCAGGCCTTGTTTTAAATGAAGATTCAAAAACTTCCTTTTCTATACTGCGCTTTAGCTCTTCGTTTTTGCCAACCGGGCTGTTGGATGCATAAGCCACGGTATTGTTGTTAGCCTCCAGCTTGGTGTAAGTTTCGGTAGTTGTAGTAGTTGTTTCAATTTTCTTTTCACTAGTGTTGGCCGGTGTTTTTACTTCTGCAGCAACGGGCCTCTCTTTGGTTACAAAAAACTTAGCCCAGCGTATTTTACCATCAGTGTTGTTAAGCAGTAAACTATAGTTAGCGCCCGCAAACAATAAGCCTTTTGCGCAGGGCACAGGTGTAGCCTGTAACTTGCTGCTTATGTCTTCCGTTCGGTCATTAAAGCCCAGGTTAAACGGCAGGGGTGAGCTGCACATAAAATAATCGGTGCCTGCCAGGCTAAAGTCGTGGCCGGCAACTAAAATGGTGTCAATGTTTCCGGTAGGGCCCGGTAGTAGTTTAATACCGCCAAGGGTATTCTCCAGCTTTTTATCAAGTAACCAAAACTCGCTAAACTGTTTAAACTCCGGCGAGTAAACACTTTTACCGAGTACATCCAACAAATTGTTCCCCGTATAGTCTTTACTATATACAAGGGAACAAATGAAGCAGAATAGCAGGGGGAGGCTTTTCTTCATTGTTCTTTCCGAAAGTATAAAATCAACCTAATGCCCCAAACCGCCTTATGTTATTAACTACGGCTTATTGTGCTAAAAATGGGGCGATGGAGAGTTTTTGCCACTATGGTGTTCAGGCAGCTTGTTTTAAACTTCTTCGTATTCAACGGTTTTTGCACCGGCTATATTGCGCCGCGGTTTCTATCCGCCTTCATTGTTCATTTTATTTAAGATAAAATTATAATATAATTTTCAGGCAGGGTTTGCAAGGGTCCGAAAATTCTGCATTATTTACAGGCTTGCTTTCTATGTAGGTATACTAAAATTAACGCCTGTCAATCAATCTGTTACATTATTTTTTCAATTGCACATATACTAATTGCTTTACCCCCCTCGTTTTCAATTTATACAGCCATTAGTCCTGCTATTTTGTGGGGATATGAAGCTGATTATTTATTAATCACCTTAAAACTGATTGCAAATGGAAACGAACAGACCAATGGAAAGAGGCGAACAGCCCGGCCATATTACCCGTAAAGAGAAAAGGGTTGGGGTAGCAATAATTGTTGCACTGCTCATAATAGCGGGTACTGCTATATACTTTGTGGCTTCAGAAAACAGCCAGAAGAAAGAAGTAACTGCAGAGAAAATCCGCCTGGAGCAGGAATTTAAAAACCTAAGTAAAACACTGGATGCCAAAACCGCCGAGTTGGAAGACTTCCGCGGTAAAAATGCTGAGTTGGATAAAGAAATCAGCGCCAGGCAGGCCGATATTGAAGCCCAGAAAAAGCAAATTGCCGGTTTGCTTTCAAAAGGCAAACTAACCAATGCCGAACTTAGCCGCACTAAAGCAATGATTGCCCAATATGAACTATCGATAGCGGAGTTGCAGCAAAAGGTGGATGCGTTAACCACGCAAAACCAACAGTTAACTGCGCAAAACGAGCAACTGAATACGGACTTATCTGCGCAACGTGAAACAACTACTAAACAGAATGAACAGATTGCCGGCCTTTCTAAAAAGGTAGAGGTGGGTTCATTACTGCATCTCGAAAATTTAGATGTGGTTGCTGTTAAAGAGCGCCGTAATGGTAAAGAGGTGCCGGTTAAAAAGGCGAAAAACGCCGAGGCTTTAAAAATCAGTTTTGAAACAGGCGAAAACAAAGTGATTGACCCGGGTACACTGCCATTATATGTACGTGTTATTAACCCGCGTGGCGAAACCATTGCCACAGGCGACCAGGGTTCAGGCGCGCTTAAAGTAGCAGGCACCGATGAAACAGTGCAGTTTACTAAGGAAGCGGATATTGAATACGACCAAAGTAGCAAGAAGGTATCCGTTTACTGGAACCAGGGCATTAAAGACCCCGGAACTTATAAGGTAGAAGTTTACCAGAACGGTTACCTTATTGGTAAAGATGAACTGGCGCTGAATTAAGCAGATTTTTCAGCGATTTAAGTTCCCGGAGCAGTAATGCTTCGGGAACTTTTATTTTAAATACTTTCTAATATGTTAAGGTGTCTAACTTAAATTCACACAAAACCCTTTTAAGAAATTGCAATTGGGTCAGGCCTCTCTTTCATCTCTATCGCAATTGTTTCTATTTTGCAGTAGGATGATAAAAAGGACAGCGATTTTATTGGTTCTTGTACTGCCCGTGGTTTTTTGCACGGCATGGCTGATGAAGCCGGTACAAAGCGATAGGTTCAAAATTTATTTTGATGAAAAACTGATTGAAGGCAAAAAGACATACCTTACTTCTCCGGTACAAAACCTGCAGGAGGTTAAACGCCCTAACGTAATTCTTATTCTTGCTGATGACCTTGGACAAACCGATATTTCTCTTTACGGCAATAAAGTTATCTCTACACCTAATATTGACCGTATTGGCAAACAAGGCGTAACCTTTACTGAAGGCTACATTTCCTCTCCCGTTTGTTCTCCATCGCGCGCGGGGCTTTTAACCGGCCGCTACCAGCAGCGCTTCGGGCACGAGTTTCAACCCAATCACCGCTATTTAAAAAGCATGGCGGAGTATTACGGCTTTAAGTTTTTACCGCGCTTCCGTCCTATAACGCCCATTAAGTCAACTGAGGTACCGCCAACTGAAGAGCGACTACGCCAGGGTTTGCCGCCTTCTGAAATTACGTTGGCCGAGTTGCTGCATAAATACAATTACAAGTCAGCCGTTATTGGTAAGTGGCACTTAGGCGCTGCTGACTTTGCTATACCCACTAACCGCGGGTTTGATTATCAGTACGGTTTTTACGAGGCCTTTACCTTATATGCTCCTGAAAATACCCCCGGCATTGTAAGCACCCATGTTAAGCACGATTATATGGACCAGCACCAATGGGAAACCGCCAGCGGCCGCTGTGGTAACTGCGCTATACTGCGCAACTGTTGCGAGCGCCAGGAAGAGGACAAATACCTTACCAATGTGCTTACCGATGAAGCCTTAAAGTTTGTTGACAGCAATAAAAGCAATCCGTTTTTCCTTTACCTGCCCTATAATGCGCCACATGCCCCTTTGCAGGTAACACAAAAGTATTACGATCAATACTCATTTATTAAAGACCCCGTTAAACGCACCTATGCCGCTATGATTAAAAGCCTTGACGACCAGGTGGGCCGCTTGTTGGATCATGTAGATAGCCTTGGCCTTGCGGAGAACACCATCATCATTTTCCTTAGCGACAATGGCGGTGCAGTTTATAACGGCACAACAGATAATGCCCCATACCGTGGTGGTAAGCTTACCAATTTTGAAGGCGGTATTAAGGTGCCTTTTATGATGCAGTGGAAAGGAAAGATTAACCCCGGCACAGTTTATCGCAACCCGGTAATTTCATTAGATGTGTTTAGCACGGTGGCCTCCATTATCGGTATACAACTGCCAACAGATAGAAAATACGATGGCGTAAACCTGCTGCCTTATGTAAACGGCGAAAACACCTCAGTGCCTCATCCCGCCCTTTATTGGCGTAGCGATTTTAATATCGCTATCCGCAAAGGTGATTGGAAGTTGATTGTGAACGAATACGATGGCGAACGCCTGTTGTTTAATTTAAAACAGGATAGTACCGAGCATCACAACCTGTATTGGGAGCGCCCCGACCTTGCCGATTCCTTACGCACTGATATTGCCGATTGGGAGCGCGAATTGGTTTTACCACTCTGGCCGCGCGTGGTTAACTACGTTTATAAGGATGACCTGGGCAAATACGTATTTGCTTTCTAACACACATCCTTAACGGTAATGTTCTTGCCGTTAAACGGTATTGTTTCATTTTTTTGCTTGCCGTTTAAGGCAATGGCTATGGGCGCCTTTGGCGATAGCACCATTACCTGTTTGCCCTGTAACTTAACTGCACCCATGGCAGCAGCAATAAATAAAGTATTTGCATCAGTGGTTATTAAAGCACCGGTACCGCACTGTGTTCGTATAGTTGTGGTATCAGCAGCCTGCATTTGGGCCAGCTCTTTTAAAGCCTCCTCTAACTGCGCAGCATACATTTCTTTATTTAATTGATTCATCGCGCGGCCTGTTTCATACTTATCGCCCGCGCTGCTTTTTTCTTCACTGTTAGCGGCCTCCTGTGCTTCCTTCATCGCATTTTCAATATTGGCAATGCGTTCATTTAAAACAGCAAGGCAATGCTCCTTTAGTAACTGCTTAAATCGTAATTGTTCTTCTGCGTTGCTCACCTTTATACCTTAATACCCGCCCGGGCAAAGTCCTCAATAATTTGTGCAAGTATATTGGCAAATTTATAATTGCCCCGTTCGCTTAAATCTATTCCCCTTAATTCTTGTCCTGCTTCTAAAAGTTTTAAATCGGCGGCAGCCAAGGGCAAGCGGGCATAATACACATACTTGCGGTTGGGTTTGCCTATGTTATCATCGCTTGTATACTCACTAAACTTGCTATAGTTGGTTAAGGTCACCCCTAACTCTTCCTCCACTTCGCGTACCAAAGCCTCTTCGGGTGTTTCACCAGCTTCTACCATTCCGCCAAACAAATCCCAATAGTTAGGGAAACTTATTTCCGGCTTATCATCGCGCAGGTATATCAGTAACCTGCCGTTGCAATCAAACAGTAGGGCAGTAGCTACATAAAACATATTGCAATCTAAAACATTGCTGCATGTATAAAAAAACAAAGCCCCTGCATAAGCAGGGGCCTCGAGGGTTAACAACAATCTCTCAGCTTATTTATTTTCAAGCTGCTGTATGCGTTGCTTCAGTGTTTCTATTGTTTCCTGTTGTTCCTGCATACCTTTAATAAGGATAGGGATCAACTCGTTGTAGTTTACGCTCAGATAATCGAAGCTGCCGTCTTTTTTGTCAGGCTCAGTAAAGGTGTTTTTCAATACCAGTTCAGGTAATACCTGTTGTAATTCCTGTGCAATAACGCCATAATGTTTGCCTTGGGGCAAATACATGCTGCCGAACTCGCCGGTTTTAAACTCGTAGGTTGATGGTTTAATGCGGCTGATAACGTCCATGGCATTGGTAATGCCGGTAACGTTCTTTTTCAATTTTGCATCAGAAGTATAACTGTTGGTTCCTGTACCTGCAAAGTTACCATTCAGGTACAGTGTGCCATTAATGTTAGCTGCGTAAGTGGCGCTGTTGCCGCTTACATATAAACCACCCATGCCACCACTCTGGCCTAAGGCCACAACACCGTACCAGTTACCGCGCCCTACTACACCTGCGCCATAGCTTGCGCTGCTGGTTAATGATATACCTAAAACGCCTATTCCATCATTTGTTCCGGTACCAAGGTAAGCGCCTTTAACCGCTGCAGGTTGTGTTTCCAGCGAGTTTAAAATGCCTGAGCCCATCATACTATCGGTAGTAAAATAACCGGTGTATTTGTGCGGAGAAACCACATGCAGAGTGTATGCAGGTGACATTGTACCTATGCCTACGTGGCCTTCTGCGCTTATACGCATTCTTTCAATGGCGTTGGTACCAAAATGGATATAGCCGTTTTCCCAGTTCCAAACGTTAGCATCGGTACCGCCGGTGTTATCAAGACCCAGCATAAATCCATCGCCTGCTGAAGAGCCGCTGCCGTTGTTAGTAAAGGTAGCATCGCAATAGTTGGCGCCGCCATGTATCTGTAAGTTCCAGCTTGGGTTTGATATACCTATACCTACTCTACCTGCTCCTGTAATTGACATTACGTTAGCCGCTGTTGAACCATAGTAAAAGTTCATTACGCTGTTAGCATCCGTAGCGTTGTCAAGGTAGCTGGCAATGTGCCAATATTTACTGCCACTTGCATTTTGGAAACTCAAGCGCGCAAAGTTGCTGGCGCTTTCGTCATATAAAGCTAAGGTTGGGCTGGTTAAACTGCTGGTGTGGTGTATATCCAGTTTGCCTGAAGGGGTAAGCACATTACCAATACCAACGGAACCATAGTTACCCCCGGGGCCGTTCAATTCATCATCTAAAACCATTAAGCGGCTGTTTGTACTTCCGCCACCGGTATAGTATTCCTGGTTGCTGCTAAACACGATCTGGCCTTGTGGGTTTAGGTTCATGCTGAAAGCATCACCCGATGTAGTACTCATGCCAACACCTACTATACTATCGGTGTTAGACATGGTAAGCGTGTTAGCAGGCGCACCGTTGTTTAAGCCTATGCGCTTGTTGGTCGCATTTTCAAATAATAAACTATTACCAACTGAAGTACCGTTTGGTGTAAACTTGGCAATGTAGTTTAATGTGCCGCTTACGCTGCCTGTACCTGCAGGGCCTGTAGCGCCGGTTGCACCTGTAGCGCCGGTAACACCTGTGCCGGTTGCTCCTGTGGGCCCGGTTGCTCCTGTAGAGCCTTTAACACCTGTTGCACCTGTTGGGCCTGTTGCACCACCACCGGGGCCTGTTGGGCCTGTAGGTCCGGTTGCACCTGTAGCGCCGCCGCCTGAACCTGTTGCACCGGTAGGTCCGGTAACACCCTGTGCACCCTGTGCGCCGGCATTACCTTGTGCACCTTGTGCGCCTTGCGGGCCCGTAGGACCTGTGGCACCTGTTGCGCCTGCCGGCGAGTTAGCTGCATATAATGCGTAAGGCACACTTTCCATTTGGGTGGTGCCCATGTTGCTGTAGCTGCTGCCACCAGTAGGGTCTAATTCAACCTGTAAAAATTTTCCGCCGCCGCTACCCCAGTTAACACCGGCAAAAGTGCCTTGTTGTACTGTGCCACCGCCAATAACCACGGTAAACAAACCGAATTGGTTAGTGGTAGCGCTGTGCGTTTCCTGGTATACAATGGTGCCGCCTGCGCTGCCATCGTGTATAGATAAACGTATACCAACGTTTTGGTTTTGAAGAACCGAACCTGCGGCATTACGTGCCACAGCCTGGTAATTTATACCCTGCGGGGCCTGGGCATTCGTTATGCCGAAAAACGTCATACACGTAATCAGCATTAATAGAGCAATTTTTGATTTCATACGTACTTGTTTATTGTTTGGTGAATAGATTCTTTAATTAATTACCTGGAACTGTTTGCTTAAATAATGGGTGCTGCCGTTGGTGGCAGTAAAAGTCATTTGAATAAAGTAGGTGCCTGCTGCCCATGGCGTAACATTCATTTGGTGTATCTCCTTACCGCCTGTGTAGCTGCCGTTGTAACCGTCGGTTACAATCTGGCCCAGTTGGTCAAATACCCTGAACGATACTTTACCTGCTTCGGGCATTTCAAATCCGTAGCTGAAATTGTCAACTGCCGGGTTGGGGTATACTACCAATGAGCCGTATGCTTCGGCGTTAAGGTCAAGTAATCCTATTATCAGGCTATCGCTGGGCTGCTGAAAGCCCTGTGTAAGTATGTTACCTCCCGCGCTAAAGGTTTGCACCATGGTCATTTCGCCAACGGTGTACGATAGGCTGCCGTTACTGTTGCTGGAAAAACCTCCGGTGCTGGCTATAACTACCGGGCTTAGCGATTGTGCCGTGGCACATACCGAGCCAAGCATGAAGAGTATTGCATAGATATGTTTGTTCATATGTTTTATTTGAAAACAAAGCTATGCGCTTGCCGGGCAGGCGTGCATGAGTACCGTTACAGCAGTGCATGACACTACTCATTTTTGAACGTAGCATCATTAACAATACTTGCAGGAAGAAGAAATAATATGTGCGTAGAAAATTACAACGTAAAGAAGAAGGTGGCCCCTTCATTTACTTTGCCCTTGGCCCATATTTTGCCGCCATGGCGTGTAATTATGCGGTGGGCAATAGCAAGGCCAACGCCCGTGCCTTCAAACTCGTTGCGGCTGTGCAGGCGGTTAAACACATTAAATAATTTATCGGCATATTGCATATCAAACCCTGCGCCGTTATCTTTTACAAAATAAACCGAGCGGCCGTTGGTTTTAATAGTGCCTATCTCTACAACGGGTTTAGGGTTTTTACTGCTGTACTTTACTGCGTTTGATATTAAGTTAACCCACACCTGTTTCATCATGCGGGGGTCGCAGGTGGCAGGGTGCAGGTAATGGGTTTTAATTTCTGCTTTTGGTTTTTCATCGTAAGCGGTTAACTCATGTATAACCACTTTTACGGCATCGTTCATGTCCACCAGCCGCTTGCTTAAATCTGCTCTTCCTGCCCTCGAGAAATCCAACAGGTCATCAATCAGCGTGTTCATGCGCTCGGCATTTACCGCAATGGTGGTTAACCGTTTCTTACATTCTTCATCTACCTTGTCGCCATAGTCCTGCACAGTTATATTGGCAAAGCCGCTCATAATACGTAGTGGCGCCTTTAAGTCGTGCGAGGCTGAATACGTAAAGGCTTCCAACTCCTTATTGGCCACCTCTAATTGCGCACTGCGCTCTGCCAGCGCTTTTTCGGCTTCCAGCCTGCGTTGGTCTCTGCGATTAAGCTTAGCGGCCTGGTACCACAACAACAATAAAAACACGGCTATAATGCTTAGCACTAAAAGCGCCACGCCAAACTCTGTAGTAAACAAATTATGCCAATGGCTTTGCAAACGCAGGTAGCCTAAAAATACGGGTAACATTACTGCTGCCGGTATAAGCCGCCTGGCCGTTTTGCTTCCTTCCCATATACCGGTAAACTCTTTCATTAACCAGGCTTCGTGGTTGGCAAAAAGCAATGCTATTGAAAACAGCAAAAAGCAAATGGCGGAATGCAACGCCATGGGTATGTAATTCAAAAATCCGTAAAAGGCGGTTACCTTATACATATACCCTATAATAGATAGTAAACCCGCAAGGCCGGTTATAATACCAAATGCCTGCGACGGAACCATGCGCGCAACTCTAAAATTGATAAGCAGTAATGAAATACCGCTCATTAAAAAACAAAATGCTGTGTTAGGCGCCATTTGGTTGCGGCTTTGCCCTGCTATTTCAGTAGTTAACTTTTGCGGAAAAAGCAAACTATCCACCGGCAGGTTAACCTCCCAAATTATGGCCGTAAGCTTTAACGCCCCCACGGTGCTTACCACTGCGGCAAGCATATAGCCCGCCACTTTTTTTGCTGTGGTAAGTTGCCTGGCCGTTAACAGGTTAAAAGATAGGGTTGCGCACAAAAAAGTAACCGCCGTTACGGGGTTCATGGCTACCATAAAAGGGGAGAGGCGCTTCAACAATTCAATATTAAACTGCCAACCCAGAAGCACCAGGCCGCAAACCGCCGCTATTGCAAGCGTTATATATACCGAAGCTTTACGGTATCCATCGGCGGACATATCTACAGCAATGGCAGAGGGCATAACTTTAATACCTTTTAAGCCTCCTGATAAAGAGGCATTAAATCATTAAAATGAATCCTCCACTAAAGGGTAGATAAAGTGGTTTGTAACGAAGTTATACAATAGAAGGATGAAGTCAAAATATATTAAAGAAATTAATATTTCTTTTTGTCGTTTCCTGTTACTTCCACGCTGGTTATCGTAAGGGCCACCGGCAATTCCGTAGCAGCTATCATCGCTTCCATCTCTTTTAAATCCTGTAAGCCGCCTGCCCCGTTTAGCTGCATTTTACCACCGCTTATTTTGCTTTGTACGGTGGGCGCCATAAGCACCTGCCCGCAAAATAGGATAGCAATACAGCCACGTTGGGGGGGTGGCCTGCGCAGCCGTGGCAGTCATGTTCTCCCAGCGCTTAGCGGCTTCCTTATTAAGTGTAATGTTTAACAGGGGGCTGTTGGTGTTGGCGTCCAATTCCACCTTTGTTTCGGCAAAGTCGCCGTTTTTTATGCAGTTGCCGCTTTGCTTTATGGCATACAATTCAAAAAGCGGGTCGTTGGCTTCACGGGGCTTTTGGCTCCACGCCCATTTTAAGTCAGAAGGAAAAACACCCTTGTATAAACTATCGCTTAACAAACCGAGCACTGCTGCCGTATCGCGCGGGCTGGCATAGCCTACCACTGCTCCGGCCTGTATTTGTCCCTGGCTGTTAATGGCTGGCATTAACACGGTAAATAGTTGGCGGTTTAACCCGGCGTTGGTGCCTTCCTGCGCTCCGCCATTAATATCGGCTAACTGCTTTATTATATCCTCGGCGGGGTAACAGGGCCACCATTCCATATTGCCTTGCGAGCTTAGCAAATGATTTACCTGTGCTAAATCGGCAGCAGTATCGGCCCCTACCTTTAATTGTAGTGTGCCATTGGCTTCATCCACCTTTAATTCCCCCAGCGGCAGTCCGCCTTTTGTTAGGCGTTGTTCCAAAACCCGGCTTAGCTCGGCAAACAGTTTCTTTCGTGCCTCTTTATCTGCGGGCAACTGCTCCTTGCTTACTTCCAGCGTATATTTTATCCAGGGGCCGGTGTAGGGCTTCTCTCTGTTAAAGAATTGGCAGCTGGTTATTGCCAGAATTGCAAGTAGGGTAATCAATGGCTTGAGCATGAGGTGCTTTTTGCTAAAGTAAAAAAGCAGGTTAATCTGTTTTCATGTTTCTGTTTTTGCGGGCTAAGGCGCGCAGTACCTTACGTCTTTTGATGATTTAGCGCCCCTTCATTTTGAAAATTCCCTTTCCTCCTTATTTTCGCACCGCCTTTAAAAGGGCTGATAAGCATGTTATTTTCATAACCGCCTGTCAATCAATAAATTAAGCAATCACCAATATACTATCACACAATTATTTATGGCGAACATTGGTAAAATCAAACAAATTATCGGTCCGGTAGTGGACGTTTCCTTCGAAGGAACTACGCTTCCTCCTATTATGACCGCCCTTGAGGTAACCCGCGAAGATGGCCAGAAGTTGATTCTGGAAGTGCAGCAGCACCTGGGCGAAGATTCAGTAAGAACAGTATCTATGGACTCTACCGATGGCCTGCGCCGTGGTATGAGCGCTGTGGACCTTGGCCAACCTATTACTATGCCTGTAGGCGAAAGTATTAAGGGCCGTTTGTTTAACGTTACCGGCGATGCCATTGACGGTATCAATATTAAAGTAAGCAAAGAGGGTGGCTACCCAATCCACCGTATGCCTCCTGCCTACGAAGATCTGGCTACTGAAGCTGAAGTTCTTTTCACCGGTATTAAGGTAATCGACCTTATCGAGCCTTATGCAAAGGGTGGTAAGATCGGTCTTTTCGGTGGTGCAGGTGTGGGCAAAACGGTGTTGATCATGGAATTGATCAATAACATCGCCAAGCGCTACTCTGGTTTATCAGTGTTTGCAGGTGTGGGCGAAAGAACCCGCGAAGGAAATGACCTGCTGCGCGAGATGATAGAATCGAACGTTATTAAATACGGCGATAGCTTTAAGCACAGCATGGAAAAAGGCGGATGGGATTTGAATGCCGTTGACGGTGCTTCATTGGCCCAATCACAGGCTACCCTGGTGTTCGGTCAAATGAACGAACCTCCTGGCGCCCGTGCACGTGTGGCCCTTTCAGGTCTTACTATTGCTGAGTACTTCCGCGATGGAGACAAGAACGATGCTAAAGGCGGCCGCGATATCCTCTTCTTCGTAGATAACATCTTCCGTTTCACCCAGGCAGGTTCTGAGGTGTCCGCTCTGTTAGGCCGTATGCCTTCGGCGGTGGGTTACCAGCCTACACTGGCTACCGAGATGGGTCTGATGCAGGAACGTATCACTTCAACCAAGCGTGGTTCTATCACTTCCGTTCAGGCGGTTTACGTACCTGCGGATGACTTGA
>CAZUHU010000060.1:0-19517 GCA_964620645.1 uncultured Chitinophaga sp. | reverse complement strand
TTGGCCAGGACTACGTAATGCAAAAGGTAACCATTACCAAGCGCAAAGAGAATGCTACGCTTCCTGATTTTGTAATTAAAAAGTAAAGGCGTGGACCTGCATTATCAGCATTACAAACAAAAAGTTGAGGAAACGTTAAACACTTTTCAGCCGTTAACGCTGGAGGAGTTGGATAACGTACAGATGCTGAATCGTGTAGATACCAAGTTTGTGTTTCACATCAACCAGTTTTGCGAAATACTGGAGGAGATAAAAGAAAATTACCTGGTACTTGAAATTGACGGCAAAAGGATGTTTGATTACGAGAGCATTTATTTTGATACTGACAATTACGACCTCTATAAATTTCACCATAACGGTAAACTTAACCGCCTAAAGGTGCGCTACCGTAAATACCTGGATAGCGGACTTTGCTATTTTGAGGTAAAGTACAAGATAAAGGGTAACCGAACCGATAAGAAGAGATTAAAGCAGGAAGACTACAAACACGAGTTAACCGACCAGGAATTTGCCATTATACAGCATAACTACCTGGATATACAAGGGCTTAAGGAAAAGATGGTGATATGCTTTACACGCATTACCCTGGCTAACAAAAACTTTAAGGAACGCCTTACGCTGGACATCAATATCCTGTTCGATAATTTTAAGGATAAGAAGGTTTACCCGGAGTTGGTGGTGGCTGAGATTAAAACAGATAAAACCGCCATAGGCAGCCCTATTGTAGACTCCTTTAAAAAGCGCCACTTCGAAGAGATTGGCTTTAGCAAGTATGCCACCGGCGTGGCAATGCTGGAGGATATTAAGAGCAATAATTTTAAACCAAACTTTATTAGAATAAACAGAATTATAGCGAATGGAAACAGAAGTACTTGAGATTGGTAAAGGTGCGAAAGACATATTTACTGCCCTTGCCGCACATTGGGGGCTTGCTGCAAGCTGGGCAGCCTACCTGGAGTTTTTTGTGCGTTACGGCCTTAACCTGCTGGTTATAGTTTTAATTGTTAGGGTTATTTATTACCCGCGTCACAAAAACCGCGAATTCCTTTTTACGTTTTTCCTGTTCAATACAGTAAACTTCTTAATCTGTTTGCTGCTAAGTAGCGCTAAGCTAAAGATGGGTTTTGCTTTCGGCTTGTTTGCCATCTTCTCCATTTTGCGCTATCGTACGGTAACGGTGCCTATCCGTGAGATGGGTTACTTTTTTATAAGTGTTACCATAGGGCTAATTAACGCACTTGCCGTACTGGACGATACTGTTGCACTAACTATTTTATTAGTAGCTAATGCAGTTATTGTGGGGCTTGTGTTATTGCTCGATAGCAGTTCGGGCCTTCAGCACGAAAACTACAAAACCATTAACTACGAGCGTATTGATTTAATTAAGCCGGAGTTGCGGGAACAAATGATTGAAGACCTGAAAAACCGCACGGGCCTACCGATTCATAAGGTAGAGATTGTAAAGATCGACTTCCTGCGCGATGTGGCCAGGATAAACGCATTCTATCTTTCTACACAAAACGAGTCCACCACCATGGGTATGGACGATGATGACTAGTTTTTAAAATTTACCGAAACATATAAGCATGAAACGTTTTTTTCTACCTGTTTTTGCCTTACTGGCACTTACAGCAGGTGCGCAGCAGTTAAACCAGGTTTGGGTTAATAATTATAATGGCGCAGGCGACTATTCTGATAAAGCGCAGGATATGGTTATTGACGGCAGCGGTGATATTTATTACGGCGGCTATACCAGCTCCAATGGCAACCACGATTACCTGACTGTGAAGCTGAATTCATCAGGCGATACGCTTTGGGCGCGCACTTACAATGGCAGTGATAATTCAGAAGATGAAGTAAACGCCATAGCCGTGGATGCTTCAGGCAACGTTTATGTAACGGGTTATGCAGCCGGTGCCACAGGCGATGATTATGTTACCATTAAATATAACGCTGCAGGCGTGCAACAGTGGATAGCTGTTTATAACAGCGCTTTTAACTACGATGATATTGCCAATGATATAGCAGTGGATGGGAACGGCAATGTTTACGTAACAGGTGCCAGTGCACAGGATGCTGATGGACTTAACTTTGATTATGCAACGGTTAAGTATAACTCAGCAGGGGCTCAACAATGGGCAGTGCGTTACGATGGTTTTGGTAATGGTATTGATGAAGCTAAAAGAATTGTATTGGATGGTAGCGGAAATCCCATTGTTACCGGTCAATCCGATAACGGCAGTGATGATGATTGGGTTACCCAGAAATTGAACCCCGCTAATGGCGGAGTTACCTGGACTAACACGGTTGATTACACCAAGAACGACCGCCCTTCTGACATGACCATTGATGCCAATAACGTGGTGTACATTGCAGGCAGAACCAAATCAACCAATTACGATTTAGCTGTGCGCAAGATTGATGCGGCCGGGGCAACAGTTTGGACCAAGTTTTTTCAGGGAACGGATGATGACCGCGCTACCTCAGTAGCTGTTGATGCCGCAGGCAATGTTTACGTTACAGGCTTAACTGATATTAATGCCAACCCTCTTATTGAGGATTACAACTTTATTACGCTTAAGTATAATAGTGGTGGAACCCAGCTATGGCTTAAAACCTTTAACGGTTCGGCAAACGGATCTGACGTAGTAGCTAAAGTTCTGGTAAACAGTAATGGCTATGTATTTGTTGCCGGGCAAACTTTATCAACTACCACCAATAATGATTATGCGGTGCTGAAATATGATTCAGCAGGTACGCTTGTATATTCTAAAACCTTTGATGGCGGCGTAAACGGCGATGATGATGGGCAATGTATGGCCCTTGCCGGTGGCGAGGCTGTTGTTTCAGGCCTTGCTTTTGTAAGCGCTAATAATGCCAATGCAGTTACGGTTAAATATGATGCTACCGGTAATGTAGTTTGGAGCAAAAGCTACGACGGAGCAGGGGATAACAATGACGAAGCTGCTAAACTTGTAGTTGATGCAGTTGGTAATTCTGTTATTGCCGGCTTTACGGTTAATTACAAGGAAGACAAAAACTTTTTAGTCAACAAAATTGATGGAGCAGGGAATGTTTCCTGGACCAAAACAATTAACGGCACTTCAGGGTTAAGTCCTGATGAAGCTGTAGATGTTAAACTGGATGCCTCTGCCAATGTTTATGCAACCGGTTTTGTAAAAGACAGTGCACAGAGCTATAACTTCTGCACCGTTAAGTATGATGCAGGTGGTAATCAACAGTGGCTATCCAGATACAATAATGTTAACGAAAGCGATAAGGCCGTTGCCCTTGGGTTAGATGGCACCGGTAACGTATACGTGGCCGGACGTTCAGATGTTGATTCGACAACCGTAACAGATTATGATTTTGTTGTAGTTAAGTACGGAACGAATGGCGCTCAAAGCTGGGCAAAAGCTGCAAACGCGGGCAACCCCGATGAAGAGCCGGTGGCCATGGCGGTTAGCAGTGGTGGCAATGTTTATGTTGCAGGAAGAACCACAACCGGTACAAACGATGACTTTTTTACTGTAAAATATAATAACAGCGGCACTGTTGTTTGGCAAAAGCAGCTAGGTTTTGCTCACGACGACAGGAATGAAGCGGTATTGCTTGATGCTTCAGAAAACCTTTATATCTGTGGCCGTAGCGAAGATGCGGGTAACATCTTCAATGGAGTTTTGGTTAAGTATAACTCTAATGGCGATACGCTTTGGACACGCTGGTACCCCGGCCAAAACAATGGCGTAGCCCGTTTTGATGCGATGGCTTTTGATTCATTAGGTAACATTATATTAGCTGGTAATACCGACCCCGACGGCGATACGGCTACACAAAACTTCGACTACCTGGTTGCTTCTTATGATGTAAACGGGAACTTGTTGTGGGATACCACCTGGAGTTATAATGGCACATCCGATGATGAGGCAAAAAGTGTAAGCTGTAATGGCAGCAATATTTATGTTACGGGCGAAAGTAACTACGGAAATGTTTCGAGCCCTAACTATAACTATGTCACTTTACAGTATTCACTTAACGGCCAGCAGTTAGCTATGGCTACGTATGACCAGGCAGGTAAGAATGATAAAGCCCGTGCACTAGCTACTTTAGGGACCTCAGTATATGTAGCGGGAGCAAGCACCGGCAATAGCAGCCAATACGATGCGGTAGTTGTTCGGTATGATATACTTTCTGGCATAAAGGATATTGCAAAGGATGCTATGGTTGTATATCCGAACCCGTTTGCCAACGAGTTTAACGTTACGCTAACCGCTAATCATGCTGATGCAGTATTGCATTTGATGGATGTATCAGGCCGCGTTATACGCACTTACAATACCAACGGCGAAAGTAAGCTAACGATTAACCGTTCAGGCTTAAGTGCAGGTGTTTACCTTTTGCGTTTAACTACCGAGGAAGGTTCCCAAATTGGAATAACCCGCATTATTGCCGAGTAATTGAAGAGCCGGTACTACATATTAATTGTTTTAAGTGCCTTGCTTTTTGCAGGGCCCAAAACTTTTGCCCAGGACACAGGCCCTAAAAAGAACAGGCAGTTGTGGCTATGGTTTCAGTTTACCAAGCAATTGCCTAAGAAGTTTTCTATTGGCTTTCAGTACCAGGTTCGTTTCGATCATAACATGCGTACCTTCAGCGGCGAGAATTTCTATGCTGTGTTGGGTTACCGCATCAATAAGTATTTATCTACCCAGTTTACATACCAGTTTTTTACTTCGCCCAAGGTAGATAACCACACTTTCTTTATCAGTTTAACCGGTAAGTACAGAGTAGGGCCTGTGTCGTTTGGTTTACGAACAGCGTATCAGCATGTTAACGAGTATTTTGCAAGAAGATACGAGCCCGGCCACGAGCCTGTGGATGAGTGGCGAAACCGTGTTACTATCAAATACGACTTTGCCCGTAATTGGGATATATATGCTTATTGCGAACCTTACCTGCTTTTTAGCGCCAAGCCTAATGCACAAGGCATTTATCTTGAAAAAATGAGGAACCTGATTGGCGTGGATTGGAGTTTTTATAAATACAACACTATTGCCCTTTTCTACTTTTTTCAGCCGGAGTTTACCGGTAAACGGCCCGAGTACCAGCACGTAATAGGTTTGGTTTATGACTTTAACCTGCCTAAAAAAGTTAACTGGAAAAAATTCTTCCATCCTAAGAAGAAGAGTAAAAAAGCCCCCGGCGAAAATCTGGATAATGACGAAAAGGATCGCCTTTACGATTGATTTCTTGCTTTGCCCTCGAAATAGGAGTGCAGTACTACGCTAAGCATTATTATAGCTGTACCCACAAAGAACCACACGTTCAGGTGTTCATTCTCTTTAAATATCAAAAACGCCAGCGCAATACCATAGATGGGTTCAAGGTTTATGGCCAGGTTTAAAGTAAAAGCGCTAAGGTGGCGCAATGCGTTAAGTGAGAGTATTAGCGTTACGTGCGTGCATAAAATAGCCAGCACAAACAATAACAACCAATCAGTATTAGAGGGAAGAATACCGTTTTGTAATTCCGGGCCCATAAAGTGAATGTGTAATGGCACCACCACCGTTAGTGCCAAAAGACCCATTAAAATCTCGTAGAAAGATACTACACTGCTTTCAAGCTCGTTTACAATGCCTTTATTCAAAATATTAAAGAATGCGCCAATAAATGCTGCCAACACTGCAAGGATTATTCCTTTGGTGTAAAAGTTCTCATCGCTGTAAAATATCAGCCCTATCCCGGCCATTGCCATAAAGCTGTACAGTAATTCCATTTTGTTGAAGCGCTTACCGGTTATTACGGGTTCTATGAGCGCGGTAAACAACGTAGTGGATGAAAATACGCTTAACGTAATGCTTACGTTACTGCTTTTAACTGCCCCGTAAAAGCAGAGCCAATGCACCATTAGCAGAACACCCACAAAGGTTAAACGTTTAAAATTTTGGCGCGTAACTTTAAAACTGCGGCCTGTGAATTGTATGTATAGAAATAGCGAAACAGAAACTATGATCATGCGGTACCATACCAGCATTATACCATCAAGGTGTATGGCTTTGCCCAATACAGCAGTAAGGCCCCATAGCAGTATGGAGATGTGCATCTGTATCTGTGCCTTGGTTACATCAGATTTTGAATGGTAGGTTTTTAGCACTTAAGTCCTTTATCAGGGCGAAAAAACTATTTTTAACCGGATTTTGAATTATGGCAGTTGTGGAGTTATACACGGATGGAGCAGCAAGAGGCAACCCCGGCCCGGGCGGTTACGGCGCCATTCTTAAATATGGGAAGGTTGAAAAGGAGCTTTCGCAGGGTTATAGAAAAACTACCAACAACCGCATGGAGCTTTTAGCTGTTATTGTAGGCCTGGAAACCCTTACGCGCGATGGTGTAGATGTAGAAGTTTATTCTGACTCAAAATATGTGGTGGAGGCAGTGGCTCAACGCTGGGTATTCGGCTGGGAAAAAATCGGTTTTAAAAAGAAGAAGAACCCGGACCTGTGGATGCGGTTTCTGAAGATATACCGCAGGCATAATGTGCGCATGCACTGGATACGCGGCCATAACGACCATCCTTATAATGAACGTTGCGACCGCCTTGCCACCGACGCAGCCGATGGCTATGACTTGCTGGTGGATGAAGGGTACGAAAGCGGCCTCGCAGGTTAATCCATTTCAATCTTTTTACACTTCCTGTATGTGGGGGAAAATCAGCCCGCCGCTTTAGGGGCAATGTCTTTTATTTGCAGGGTATTTATGCTTCGTTCAGGTCTTACCTTACTTTTGTTTTACTTGTTTTCTTTTGGCAATTCGCAATGTGTAACTACCTACCCTTATGGACAGGATTTTGAACTGAGTAATGGTAATTGGACCCCCGGCGGAAGCGTGAGCGATTGGGCCTGGGGCACGCCGACAAAAGCGGTAATTACCGGCGCAGCGGGTGGTTCTAATTGCTGGATTGTAGGAGGCCTTTCTTCCACTTCCTATAATTTGGGTGAAAGCTCTTTTGTGCAAAGCCCCTGTTTTGATTTTACAAATCTCCAACACCCCTATATTTCATTTAATATTTTTTGGGAATGTGAGCGAACTTATGACGGAAGTAATCTGCAATATTCTACCAATGGAGGCACCGCCTGGCAAAACGTGGGCAGCAGTAGTGATCCCGCTGATTGCATGACACAAAACTGGTTTAATTCTTCAAGCATCAATTACCTATCCGGCCTTGCCACGCCTAAAGATGGTTGGAGTGGTAATTCGCAGTCTACCAGTGGAAGTTGCCAGGGTGGTGGTGGAAGCGGTGGCTGGGTGCTTGCCAAGCACTGCCTAAATGGTTTGGCGGGTAACCCCAACGTTATCTTCAGGTTTACGTTTGGTGCAGGCACTTCCTGTAATGATTATGATGGAGTTGCCTTTGATGATGTTTTTATCGGTGAGGCGCCTGCCCCTGTCGTAGATTATAGCTTTACTTGTCAGGGAGGAACTACTGTAAACTTTACAGCCACTTCTGACCTGTGCCCTGATTTGTTACAATGGAATTTTGATGACCCTGCAAGCGGGGCTGCTAATACGGCAACCGGCCTTACCGCTTCGCATACCTTTACTACCGGTGGTAGTTACAACGTTTCTTTTACCGCCGGTGGACCTTGCAATCCTTCAACTTCAATAACAAAAACGGTTGAAGTGGTTTCGATAATAGCAGGTGTTAAGGATGTAAGTTGCAGTGGTGCTACGGATGGCCTTGCCTTCATCGTATCGCAATCAAGCTCAAATCCTTTAGCTATAAGCTGGAGTACAACACCCGCGCAGTTTACTGATACAGCCTTTAATCTTGCAGCAGGTAACTACACGGTTACAGTTACGCCGCTAACCGGGTGCCCCGGAACAGCGAGCGTAACCGTAGGTCAGGCGCCCCCGGCAGCTATCAATTTTACTATTACTGCTGATACCTGTTTTAAAAGCACAGGCTCTGTAATTGCAACAACACAGGTACAGGGGCCTTCCTACTCATGGTCGAACGGAGCAACATCACCTTCTATTACAGGGCTTGGCGCCGGCTCCTATTCTGTTACGGTAACTGATGTGAACGGCTGCACTTCGTCTGACGTAGCCCAGGTGCCATATACCTCAGGTATTGCCATCTTCTTTACGCTGGCTTCAGATGTTAGTTGTTTTGAAAGTGCAGATGGGCAAATAGCCGTTGATATAAACGGGGGAAAGGCTCCGTTTAGCTTTAGTTGGTCTAATCAGCAGGCAACGGCCTCCATTGGTGGTTTGGCGCCCGGTAAGTATGTAGTTACCGTTACTGATGCTGAAGGGTGCACCAATTCGGATTCTACAACAATTGGTAAAGAGGAGTGCCCGTCCTATATCTATTTCCCCACCGCATTTTCACCAAATAATGATGGGGCTAATGAAACTTTCCGCCCTAAATATTCCATTGATTTAAAATCGTACAGCATTCGTGTATATAACCGTTGGGGAGAGTTGGTCTATACTTCACAGGACGTAAACGAAGGGTGGGATGGTTATTTTAAGGGGATTTTACAGCCGCTTGGCGTTTATGTTTGGGTAAGCGAGTATTCCTTTGCCGATAATGTAAGGCACACCATGGCAGGCAATGTTACCTTGCTTAAGTAGCTTAAACCGAATAGGTTAATTACCTTTATGCCAAGTATTTTATTCAAATCAGTTTAATGAAAAAGATTCTAACCTCCGCCTTATTGATGAGCACTATGCTGGTGTCATTAGCGCAATATGCACCTAATGAAGAAGCCCGCAAAAAATTTGAGCAGGGCATGGCCACAGGCGATGTTAACCAGCAGGTAGCATTTTTCGGGGAGGCTATAAAACTGGATAATAAGTATGCTGAGGCCTACTATGCACGCGGATATGCTTATTACGATAAAAGCTTTTTCAACCTGGCATTAGAGGATTATAACAAAGCCATTAGCCTTAACGCCGGCGATGCCAAGTATTATTTTGAAAGAGCGCTTACTAAGGTTAAGCTTGACCAGGTTGAGGAGAGCATAAAGGATTTTAGCAAAGCAATTGACCTGAACCCACGTAAAGCGGGGTACTATTTCGAAAGGGCCTATAACTACTATGAGTTAGAAAAGTATGAAGAAGCCATTAAAGACCTTAACCTTGCTATTGAGCTGGCCCCTACTGAAGCTAAGTATTATGTGGAGCGTGGTATGGCCAAGCGAAAGTTGGAGCAATACACGTCGGCAAAAGAGGATTTTGATATGGGGATTAAGTATAACCCCAATAAGGCCAGTTATTATTATCAACGCGGCTTTAGTAACTACGATTTGGGTAATTACGAAGATGCGATTGCTGATTATGACAGAGCCATTGCTAAGGATACCCCGGTTGCCAAGTATTTCTACGAGCGTGGTTTAGCAAAAGCGGCTTTAAACCGGCTGGAGGACGCCGTTACTGATTATACCAGGGCAATCAAGCTAAGCCCGGCCAAAGCTACGTATTATTATGAGCGGGGTTATACTTACTACGATCTTAAAGAATACGACAAATCAATAGGGGATTATACAAAGGCTATTTCACTTAGCCCCGATGATGCGCTTACTTACTATGAACGTGCCATAACCTATGTAAAACTGGATAAGTACAATGATGCCATTAAGGACATGGACAAAGCCATAAGCCTTAGCCCTAACTCTGGCAAGTTTTACAATGAAAGAGGAATAGAGAAGTTCTATTTATCTGACTTTAAGGGAGCTAAAGAGGACTTTGAAAAAGCGTACAAGTTAAGTCCCGGCGATAAGGATATTAAGGACAACCTGGATGCCGTTAAAAAGAAGTTAGGCCAATAGTGCTAATCCGCTTTCTTCCTCTTCGGAAAGTTGAATAAGGCTGAACTGATAATAGGAAGAACAAATATTGTAACTGTGAAAATGGAAAAGTAAAAGTTGGAGTGCTTGTCCTCCAGCATTTGGCAAACAACATTGCTTTCAAAGTGTGCGCAAAAGAAATCGAGGCACAGGCGTACACCAAGTATTCCTATCACAACAAATGCTACCGTATCTAAAAACGGGAAACGCTCCATAAGCTTTACAAAGTAACCTGCCACAATACGCATAGTAATAATGCCGATAAACACGCCTGTGCATACCAGGTAAATGTTATCTGTAAAAGCTACGGCGGCAAAAACGTTATCCAGCGAAAAGGTCATATCCATCAGTTCCACCATCAACACAGTACTCCAGAACAGACTCAGGAAAGGTAGCTTTTTAGGGTGCTTGGTAGTTTCGCTTAGTTCTTCATTTTCAATTTCGAGGATGTCTTCCTTCTTGAAAATCTTTTTAATGAAGAAGTGGATGCACAGATACAGCAGATAACCGCCACCTATCAACTTTAGCCAGCTTATTTTTATAAGGAAGCTGGCAAAAATTAAAGCAGTGCCACGGAAGATATAAGCCAGTATTAAACCAATACGCAGGGCCCTTTTCCTTTGGTTAGAAGGAAGGTCCATAACCATGGTTGCCAGAACTGCGGCATTATCAATGGAGAGAAGACTCTCAATAATTACGAGGTTAAAAACCACCAAAAGCGCTGTTTTAGGATCAGGCTGTATGAAGTGCGAAAAGAATTCGGTGATACCCTCCAATTACTGTTTATTTGGCGGTAAATATAGATGGAAAAAATGCTAAACCAATTTGAGCTGGTTATTTACGATATGGATGGGCTGATTATTGATAGCGAACCATTTTGGCGCAAAGCAGAAATAAAGGTGTTTGAAACTGTAGGAGTGAAGTTGACCGACGATGACTGCAAGGCTACAACCGGTTTTAGATTTGACGAGGTGGTTAATTACTGGTACTACCGCCAACCCTGGCAGGGGAAAAGCCTACAGCAGGTGCACGATGAAGTTATTGACGAAATGGAGAATGCCATTATGCATCATGCCCTGCCCATGGATGGGGTGCTGGAATCTTTGGAATATTTTAAAAGTAAGGGAATGCGTATGGCCTTGGCTTCCTCATCGGCTATGCGGTTGATAAAAGCTACTGTTAAGAAACTAAACATTGAGTCGTATTTTGAATTGCTGGTAAGCGCCGAACACGAAACCTATGGCAAACCACATCCCGCAGTTTTTATTCGCACTGCTGAAACGCTTGGGGTGCATACTGAAAAGTGTTTGGTACTTGAAGATTCTTTTAATGGCGTGTTAGCGGCTAAGGCTGCCCGAATGAAATGTATTGCGGTGCCGGATAAGGAACACTTTGATGAACCGCGCTTTGTGATTGCTGATTGGAAATTGAACACTTTAAAGGAGATATCCATATTAAACGGTATTTAAATAAAAAAGGCGCCCTAACCAAGGGCGCCTTTTTATTTTTTACTTACAACTTATCAGTATCCTATCTTTCTGATGGTGCATTTTCTTTTGAAGGCGATGCAACACCTAAGTTTTTGGCCGGGCCATTTTCAGGAACAGGCGTATAGTTTTTCTTGTCCTCTTCCGCTTTCCGACGCTTTTCCTCTGCGTCTTTCTTTACATCAAATGTTGGTTTTGCAGGGTCTTCAGCCTGCATTCCTGAACCATAAATTTCGTCGTGGCGCTGTTTTTGAATGGCAGGAGCTTCTTTTTGCGCCTTTTCCTTTATGCTTTCAATTGAGTTCTCCGGTTTATGGGTGCCTTCATATGCCTTCTTTTTTTGTTCGGCAGTAACATACATTCTGCTAAGCGTTTCAGCAGGAACCTCACTTGCCTTGGCAGATGCATGTGTTACCTTAGCCATGGCTATATAATCTAACTGAAGGCCGTTGTAATCGCCGGCTATTTTTACACGGAATCCTTTGTCGGTTTTTTCTGTTACATAAACTTCGCCTGTTTGTTTGTTACCTGTTACAGTAATTACTGGTAGTGCGCCATTCAGTTTTGCTGAAAAAGCCTTGTCAAAATCAACCCACATACTTTCACCGGTTACATTTACTGAGCCAAAGTCCTGAATGTTCATCGTTTCATCAGACCATCCCATGGCACTTTTTATTTCCTTAATGTCTTCACGGTTTACTTTGGCCGCACTAACACCCAGCGTCGCTACGGCATAGATATCCACTCCGTCATAGGATTGTGATTGCACGTAATCCGGGCTTTCGTCAACCAACAAGCCCATGTGCAATCCGGGGCGGTATTTGGCTTCTTGCCCTTCAACCATTTCATCGCTTTCTACATTGTAGCGGTATAGGTAAGGGTGCATTTTGTCAAGGTCCTCCATTACTTTGGCTGCTACGGCGCCGCTTACTTGGGTAATATCTTTTTTCGATTCGCGGGTTGAAGCGTTATTGAAGGAATAGCCCCAGAATTGCCAAAATGCGTTACCGCTGGCTCCAACAAGACCCCAGGCGTTTGCATCAGTAATTATTCTTCTATCAGCCGTACCTCCACCACCTGTATTGGTCATGCGCATTAATATGCCACCTGCGCCATTATCAACTCTAACCGCTAAACCGGTGCTGCCGCGGTATTCAATGTAGCCATCATTATAGTCAAAAAAGCCTCCATCATCAGCCACCATTATACCACCTGCCCCAACGTTGTCGTAGTTGGCGTAAATGCGTGGGTTTGCGCCATAAGCCCCACTAAAAACACTATTACCGTAACCCGCTAACCCGCCCGTGGCTAATATCGCTTTATTATTATAGGCACGTACCCAGGTACCATCCTGCATATACCAGCCGCCGCCATAAGCCTGCCAGTAAATACCACCGCCGCCGTTTACACGAAACCAGTTATTCGTGTAAACCTCGTTACCGGTAGTAACATTAAAGTACGAACCGTTGTTCATGTCCATGTAGTAGCCGGTGTTATCGCGGTCATAAGTAAACTGGTTGTAAGCGGTGTAGTTATAAAAGCCGCCGTATGCCTCCGTATTACTATTATCAACACGGTAGCGCCAGTTGCCACTGGGTGATAGCAAACCGTAGTTGTTACTACCGGCTGTTCCATCCCAATAGGTATAGCCCACAATGGTACCTCCTGCACCATTTCGGAATATCATACCGTTGGCACTTGCGGTGGTCCAGTAACTGTTGCTTTCGCTATAAAAATGACGACCGGTAGCCTGGTTATATATTCCTGTTCCAGCGTTGTTATTCCTGTACCAGCCGTTATTATAGGCATCTCCAATATTGGTAATAGCCTGGCCATTCATATTCAGCGTGGTAGTGGCTGTATGGTTGCCAAGGTTATCGCCGGTTGGTGCGGTAATACCTAAAAAGGATAGTACAGCCGCCGCGGAAGCCGTGCGGTGGTTGTTATCACCTGCTTTTACCACTATACCGGTTACGCCGCTTCCAACAGCATTGTCGGTAGTATTTACGTAAGCCGAGTTCATTGTTCCTGCATGATAAGCCGTACCATCAGCCCGGAAATAATGATAAAGGTTTCCGCTGTACTCGCCGCAGCCGTAAGAAGCACACGAGTTGCCATAAATCCTGAACTCCTCGTTGGCATCATCGTTGAGTTGTAGTTCCAACCAGTTTGTATTGCTAACACCGCTGTTTACTTTACGAAGGCGGTAAGGGTCGCTATCATCTCCACCACCTACATTACGAAATTTGATTTCATTAACGCTAAGCGCGTTGCGCACATCTAAAGCATCTGCAGGGCTTGCAGTGCCAATACCCAAACGCTTATTGGTGTTATCCCAATACAGGTTAGCATCTGAGGTTAAACCGCTTGATGAGCCCCAAAAGGTAACCTGTGTAGCAGTTCCGGTACCTGTTGGTTTGCCGTTAAAAGTATTGAAGTCAGTAGAACTTAACCATCCGTTACTACCGGTGCCGGCCTGGGTCATTGAAATATTAGGTGTAGTAGTAGGGTTTGTTACACTAATAGGTGCTGTTGCCGATACTGATGTAACGGTACCGCCACTGTTTGTTGAGGCTATGGTGATGGTATTACCCGCCTCGCTTAGTGTAACGTTTGCTCCGGCTTGTAATGTTACCGCCGTGCTTCCTGTTGTGTTACTTGATATCAAGGAGGTAGTTGCTGTTCCGGCACCAACCGTTAGCGAACCTTCGTTGCTGGTGCTTAAGTCTCCGGTGTTTGTAATAGTAACTGCTCCGGTTGCCCCTGAAACACTGATTCCACTACCTGCAACGGCTGAAGTAACACCCGTATTGGTGATAGTAACATCTGTAGAGCCTGGTATTTTATCTGTACCGTTAGTAACCGAAACGCCTGTTCCGGCCAGCACATCACCAAGCTGGGTTAAACCAATAGTGCCTGTGGTGGTTATTGGCCCCCCTGTTATGGGAGCAGTAGTTGCTATACTGGTAACGGTGCCACCACTATTGGTTGAACTGATAGTAAAAGTGTTACCTGAGCGGCTAACAGAGGTAGCGCCACTGCCCTGTAAAGTTATTGTTCCCCCACCGGTGCCTCCTGCCTGGGTAAGGTTAATATCGGTGGTGCCGCTACCTGCTAATGTTTGGGCCTCGTTTGTATTGCTTAAATCGCCCGTGTTGGTTATTGTAAAGTTTGGGTAGGTGCCTGTTGCTGAAATTCCCGTGCCATTGTTAAGAACAACCGTTTGGTCAGGTGCCGTATTGGTTAGGTTAAGCGTTCCGCCCAATGCCACGTTACCGCCACCGCTTAAACCTGTACCTGTATTTACGGTTACTGATGAGTTTTGTAATTGTGCGTTCTGTACTTTAGCCCATGCAGGGTTGCCACCACCATCAGTACCCCAAACCTGGCTGCTGTTTAACCCTGTTGGGCCCGGCACAATACCTTTTTGGCCCAAACTGTTGGTTTGCACATCTACTACTACGTTACCGCCGCCAACAACCTGGTTAGCACCGTTTACTACTGTAATAGCTGAACCGGTTCCCGGTACAATATCTTTTGTAGGCAGGCTGGTTGAAGACACCGTAAAGTTCTCGCTACCCGTTACATACCAGCGGGCATCGGTTTTATTGTATTGCAGGGTAATGCTGCTCATACCTGCCACCGTTACCATATCTGCACCGCTAAGGGTTTTGATAGAATTAGCGGCAATGGAAGAAGCGTTGTTCTTCACCGTCATTACATTGGTAGTGGTATTCAGTAAGGTAACCAACTGGCCATCCGCGCCGGCGTTGGGCACCACTCCGTAAATTGAGAATGCCGCAGTAGGGCCGGTAATGCGGTAAAAGCTGGCTTTAACACCGCTTAAGCCGGTAATATCGGGCAGAACGATGTTGTCGTTTACGCCACCGGAGGCTCCGCCATTGGCAAGCACCAGTGAAGGACCTTCGCGCAAGGCAAGGTTACCATTTACATCAAAAGTTGATTTAGGGTCGTTGGTGTTTATACCAATGCTTTTCTGTGCTTTGGCACCTGCAACCAATAGAAATACCAAAGCCGCCAAGATGTAGAGTTTTTTCATATACCGCTGTGTAGTTTTTGAGTAAACTAAAATCCGGAGAGAATGTAGCAATAATTTTGCCATAATGCAAGCTTTTTTGAGATAACCGCGTGAAAATCACGGATAGCGGGGATTTCTCTAAGTATATTTATTTTTTCAATATAACTTCCGAATCACAGGATTGTTCATATATCTGAACAATCCTGTCCTCTGCAAAATGCATAGTTGTTGGGCATTATGCTCCAGAGCAAAAAAGCATGTAAACTCAGTTAACATGGACTAAGAGGGAATTGGCTGTAAGCACACAGCCGCAAAGTTTTGCTTTGCGGCTGTGTGCTTACAGTTTATCTTGGTTTATTTCTCTTCAACCTTGGCAGGTATACCGGTTGTTGGCATATAATTCTCTTTGCCTGCTTTTACAATCTTCTCGTGTTCCGCGTGTTGACGGGCGGCTTCTTGTTGGTTGTTCTGCTTCTGTGTTTCCCAGTATTTACGTATGGCAGATTTTTTATCAGCGTCAACCTTCAGTTGGTTCAACAACTCCGGTGCCACGGTTCCTTCATTTTTTGAAGTAACCTGGGCAGCAGGCACTTTGGCCATAGCTATCCAGTTAAATGTTGCCCCTTGTAGAGGAGCAGAACTTACTACCTTAAATCCGTCTTTATTGGTTTCTGTTACACTTAAAGTAATGCCGGCCTGAGTAGGACTAACTGTTACCACAGGTACTACGTTGCCCGTGTTTTGGGCAATAAACTCATCGGAGAACTTAACCCAGGTTTCAATGCCGGTAAGGCTTTCGTTACCGAAATCGCTGATTTTCCTGTTGTTGGTTGCCACCTGCGCCTGTAGTTCTTTTATCTCCTGGCGGTTATGCTTTACACCTGCCAAACCCAAAGAAGCCAGTGCATAAATGTCTACCCCACTAAAAGCCTGGTCCTGTATATAATCAGGTGTTTCATCAAGTATTAACCCAATATGCATGTTCGGGCGGTATTTGGGTTCGTTACCGGCCTCCATTTCATCTGTTTCCAGTTTGTATTTGTAAAATGAGGGTTTCATTTTGTCAATATCCTGCATCAGGTATTCTGACATGTCTTCATCAACCGCGGTAATGTTTCTTTTCGTTTCGCGCCCGGAAACATCCACATAGTTGTTAGAATACATATAAAACCAATATTGACCGCTGGTACCTACATAACCCCAGTTGCCCGTTAGCGGCACGTACTGGTGACCATCACTTGTGTTTTCCGTTTGCATAATACCGCTTAACCAGCCGCTTCCTCCGTAAGCTCCTACACCGTAATACAGGTAAGCCATGCGGGTAGTATTATCCAGGTTCATATAATAACCGGCGTTGTTTTCGTCGTACCAATGCGCATTCCAGGCATAGGCATTGCCTCTGAAGTAGTTGTAGCTGTTGCCGGGGTAAGGTAACCATGAGTCATTAATGTTTGTGTGGTAGTACGGAGAGTTCACCCCATATACACCGCCATAGGCATTGGCAAGGCCTGCCGTAGCTACACCCTGGTCGGCACGGAAAAAACCGGGAGTATAAGTACCCGAGCCAAAGTTGCTGTTTTGGTTTAAACGAAGCCAACTATCATCGCCACGTAGGGCTAACTTGTTTTGAATTGTTACATCGCCGTTGCCTAAAACACCAAACATATCGCTTCCCTGCCCGTTGCCAATGCGCAACTGTTGTGTTCCGGCGCTTACAGCGCCATTATCCCAGTTAAGAATAACGGCGTATCCTGCAAGGGCATTTAAATGAAGATTAGGGGTTAAACGCATAACATTGTTGGCAGGGCTATATGTATTAAGGGTCTGCAGGCTTCCACTATTAAACAGCCAATCCCAGTTGTTATCGCTGCTGTTATATATGCCACTGTATGTGCTGGTTATCATAAATGTTTTTTGCAAGTTGCCTGCAGCGTCGCGGAAACTTATACCGCCCCATCCGGCTTTATCGCCCTGTATGGTTAGCGCGCCGTATGTAGATGAAGACCCTGAACCATATAAGCGTTGACCTTCAATGCGGAAGTTGCTGCCGTTATACGTGCTCATTAAACCGCCTGAAGGTGAATAGACACCCGCACCAGTTGCTTCATTATACAAACCGGTACCGGACGCGCTGTTGCGAAACCAGTTTCCCGTGCGCGTTTCCCCGCTGATCCACATGTTAGCGCTTTGGGCTCCACCATATTGATTCTGGATGTAATTACCACTTCCGGCGGGTAAGTCTCCACCACCTGCAATCTGTAATGTACCACCAACTGATTTTACTAAACCACCGGCACTTAAGGATGGAAAGGTTGCTGCCCCGGCGGCAGAAAGTGACATTGCCTGTGTGCTTGTATTTGTATAAATATCAAAGCCACTGCCGGCACTTACCAAACGGGCATTGGCTCCGCTGGCGTTATCTAAAGGCGAAAGCCATACAAAGCGGCTAGTGGTATTATCCTGAATTTGAAGTGCGCTGGTCCACTGGCCGGGGTAAGAGCCAAAGTTTGTTTGTGCATCGCCATCTTCAAGTATCGTTAATGTACGTGTATTAGAAGTAACTCCATTCGTGCCCAGTATCATACCGCCGCCGCTAACATGTAAACGGGCTGAGCCTGTGGTGCCAATACCAATACCGGTACCATTGTCGTATACCAAGCTATTACCAATTGTGTTGGCGCTTGTAAATTTGGGAACGTAGTTAGTGGTACCGTTTATATTGCTTGAAATGTTACCGGAAGTAAGCACCTGGCTCCATCCGTTCCAGGTGGTGTTATCAGGCTGACCGGTACGGTAGAAGATGCCGCCGTTGTTAAAAAACAGTTGGTGGTGTAAGTCGCCGCTGTTATCTCCCCAAGGGGCCATGGTCATAAGGCCACCATAGGTGCCGCTGCCGGGGGTACCTGCAATAGACCCACGTGCTTTAAATTCAAAAGCTACTTCATTGTCAAAAGTGTTTGGAGCAAAGTCGCTTGCGCGGGTGTCAATAACGTTTATTCTGCCGAAGATGTCGTTTGGCGCAGTAACGCTGTTAAAGGTAACATTGGCACCGGTGTGTATATTTTGTGGAGTTGACAGGGTAACTGCACCTGTTGCCTGGTTTACAATAACCTGGTTAGGCGTACCGGCTATAGATGTAACACCGGTATTAGTAATAGTAACATCTGCATTGCCCGGTAGTTTATCAGTACCGCCGCTTACACTTACACCTGTGCCTGCCAATACATCGCCTAATTGCGTAAGGCCAATGGTGCCGCTTGTAGTAATGGTGCCACCTGTTATAGGTGCTGTTGTAGCTATACTGGTTACAGTACCACCGCTGTTGGAGGAGGCTATGGTAATAGTGTTACCTGCTTCGCTTAAAGTAACGTTTGAACCGGCCTGTAAAGTAACCGGTGTGCTACCGCTTGTATTTGATGAGATTAAAGAGGTGGTTGCAGTACCCGCACCAACCGTTAGCGAACCTTCGTTTGTACTGCTTAAATCGCCTGTATTGGTTATGGTAAAGTTTGGATACGTGCCTGTGGCTGAAATGCCCGTTCCACTGTTAAGAACAACTGTTTGGTCGGGTGCAGTATTGGTGATAGTAAAGTTAGGATACGTGCCTGTTGCAGAAATGCCCGTGCCGTTGGTTAATGTAACGGTTTGGTCAGGCGCCGTATTGGTTAGGTTAAGCGTTCCGCCCAAAGCCACGTTACCGCCACCGCTTAAACCTGTACCTGTATTTACGGTTACCGATGAATTTTGTAATTGTGCGTTCTGAACTTTAGCCCATGCAGGGTTGCCACCACCGTCAGTGCCCCAAACCTGGCTGCTGTTTAGCCCTGTTGGGCCCGGCACAATACCTTTTTGGCCCAAACTGTTGGTTTGCACATCTACTACTACGTTACCGCCGCCAACAACCTGGTTAGCGCCGTTTACCACTGTAATTGCAGAGCCGGTACCGGGTACAATGTCTTTAGTAGGAAGGCTGGTTGAAGATACGGTAAAGTTTTCGCTGCCGGTTACATACCAGCGGGCATCGGTTTTATTGTATTGTAGCGTAATGCTGCTCATACCCGCCACTGTTACCATATCAGTTCCGCTGAGGGTTTTGATAGAATTAGCGGCAATGGAAGAAGCGTTGTTCTTCACCGTCAT
>CAZUHU010000059.1:0-19569 GCA_964620645.1 uncultured Chitinophaga sp. | reverse complement strand
GTAACGGCCTTTCCTTCTCAGTTTGAGAGCCTGAAAGGAACTAAAGAGTTTATGCAAGGCGATAGCAGCCGTTATTCCTGGAAAAGTAAGGTTAACCTGGAAGGTGCAGAAGAAGTGCTTATTGCCAAAAACCTGCCAACTGATAAAAGCCTTACACTTATTGTGCGCTACGAGAGTTTTGACGACAAAGCCACAGCGCAGGGCTTTTACAGTTTACTGGTTCAAAAGGTTAAAGGCTTAAAGCTAAAATACTGCAACCTAACGGCTGCTGAGGGCAAAGAAGGCTTAAAGACTTACACGAACTTTACGGCTGCACCAGGCACGGCTCAAAAGGGTTACGAAAACATGGTAATACAAGTAAAGCTAAACGACCACAACTACCAGGGCGGCTTTCATTTTTACTCCGTTGGCATTTTAATTTTCAGGAGGGAGTAGTATTTACTTCAGCTTCTCATTATTGGCATGCCTGTCAGCATCCCGTTTTGTTTTTTTATCCAGGTTTTTCTGCAGGGCATCAGTTAAGTTAACGCCGGTTTGGTTAGCCAGGCATATAAGCACAAACAGCACATCGGCCAGCTCATCGCTCAACTCTTTTTGCTTGTCGCTTTCTTTAAAACTTTGCTCGCCGTATTTACGGGCTATAATACGTGCCACCTCTCCAACTTCTTCCGTAAGCATAGCCATATTAGTTAGCTCGTTAAAATAACGAACGCCGGTTGTTTTAATCCAATTATCAACGGTGGTTTGGGCTTCTTCTATGGTCATAACTCTGTGTTTAAATCTGCTTTAGGTGTTTTCTCCATCTCTTCCGCAATACGCTTCGCATCATAAGCGTCCATCTTTTTCAGTTCGTTAATGATATTGGCATGGCTTTCCGCGTCACGGTTCTGGCTTAGTTTACTGGCCGCCTCAATCTTCGTTACTTCAATTTCAAAACCAACAAGGCCGCGGAGGTCTACCTCTTTTATTTTCGCCGGCACATCTTCATAACGCAACGGTTTTTCGGCATGGGCGTTTTCGTAACGCGCCATTATTTTGCGCAGACGGCTTTCTAATTCCTCGCCTTCAATAATCCGCGCCTTACCGTACAAATGCGCCGCTTTATAGTTCCATGTTGGCACATTGGGTTTGGTGTACCAGCTTGGTGAAATATAGGTGTGCGGGCCCATGAAAATGGCAAGCACATCAACCAGTGGTTCGAAATATCTCCATTGCGGGTTTGCCCGGGACATGTGGCCATGCAACAGCCAGCGGCCTTCTGCATCAATCTCTAACTCCAACGGTATGTGTGTAGCGCAGGGTATCCCATCTTTAGCAGAAACAAGCGTGGCAAAACTGAACTCCTTAACCAGGGCTTCAATTTCGCGCAAGTCCTTTTCTTCAAAATGTTTGGGCACGTACATGTAAGGTAGTAAGGGTTAGAACGACAAATTTGTAAAACAAAGCCATGATAAGGAATTTACTTACCCTTTTTTATACCCTACTTGTTGGCGCCGTGTGGGCCCAGTCTCCGCGCACTGCCGTTGTAGAACACTTCACCAATACACGCTGCAGCATTTGCGCGGCCAATAACCCGGCATTTTATCAAACGCTAAGCAACTATCCGCAAGTATTGCATATTGCCTTTCACCCCAGTGCGCCCTATGTTAACTGCCTGTTTTCGCAACAGAATAAAACAGAAAATGATGACCGTACAAATTTTTACAACGCTTATGGCTCAACCCCTAAAGTGGCTGTGCAGGGAAAATTGTTGCCGGCTTCAAACCCAATTATTACAGCCACAACCTTAGATACGGTTGTTAATCAAACCAGTCCAATAGAAATTAGCGCTGTAGAAGAATTTGTTGCTGCAGATTCCATTCGCGTAACCATAGTTGTAAGAACAACGGGTAGCATTGGTGCACAAAATGTGCTGCTGTTTGCAGGGGTAACTGAGGACCCGGTTTTTTACAATGCTCCTAATGGCGAAACCGTTCATCATGATGTGTTTCGCAAAGCGTTAACCGCTGTTACAGGGGATATTTTTGCCCCGGCAACTACCGGAGATAGTGTAATGTTTGAATTTGGATACCAGGTGAAGCCAAGTTGGATTATCAGCCAACTACGCAGCCTGGTTTTTGTTCAACTAAGCGACACAAAAGAGATTTTAAATGCGGCGGCATCTGTCCGCTTATCTTCTCCACTGGGGGTTAAAGAAGCAGTAGGGGAGCGAATAAATGTTTATCCCAATCCGGCATCCACAAGTCTGTTTGTACATTGCGCAGAAAATGAAACGCAGGCCGTGCAAATCATAAATATGCTTGGCGAAGTGGTTTGGAGTGGAATGCCGCAAAACGAAACTATGGTGATTGATATAAACGAGCTGATTAACGGCGTTTATTTTTTACGCACAGGGGAAAGGGTTACCCGCTTCATCAAGGCTTCCCTCTAATATTTTGCACTTATTCCTTATTCTTCGAATCTATATTAATAGTTACCGGCCCATCATTAACGAGCGCCACTTTCATATCAGCGCCAAATTCACCTGTACCCACAGCTTTACCCAACTCGCGTTCAACCGCTTTCACAAAGCTTTCATACAGCGGTATGGCTTGCTCAGGCCTTGCGGCACGAATGAAGGATGGGCGGTTACCCTTTTTGGTCATAGCGTGTAGCGTAAACTGCGATACAATAATTATATCTCCGCCCACATCTTTAACGGATAAATTCATCTGCTCATTTTCATCCTGAAAAATGCGAAGGTTTACCAGCTTGCCGCTCATCCACTCCAGGTCCTCATTTGTATCGGCCTCCTCAAAACCGGCCAATACCAACAAACCTTTGCCTATTGAGGATTTCACCTTCCCTTCAATAGTTACAGAGGCTTGCAAAACACGTTGTATAGTAACTCTCATAATGTAAATACCCAAAATCAAATTCTAAACCTGAAAGAAATACATACTTCCAACTTTGAATTTCTCTTCTTTATTCCCAATGCTTGTAGTTGGCTTTGTAATCGTGCATAATGTTCAGGTAGTTCAGGTAACGCTCTTCCGATATTTTGCCTTGTTCGTATGCTTTTTTTACTGCGCAGCCCGGCTCGTTTTCATGCAGGCAGTTGTTGAACTTACAATCGTTCAGCACTTCGCGCATCTCAATGTAGTAGTGCGAAATCTCCTCGGGCTTAAAATCCAGTATGCCGAATTCTTTTATGCCGGGCGTATCAATTACGCGGGCATCAAAATCTAAAAAGTGCATTTCGGCAAAGGTGGTGGTGTGCATGCCCTTACCGCTGAACTTGGAAATCTCTTCGGTTCTAAGCCCCAACTGCGGTGCCAGCAAATTAAGCAGCGAAGATTTGCCCACACCGGAGTGGCCCGAGATAAGAGAAGTCTTCCCCTTCATTAAATCCTTCAGCGCATCAATATTATTCTCTGTTTTTACCGAAGTAAAAACGGTTTGGTACCCAATACGATTGTAAATGCGGGCTACATAATCCTGCTTGCCCTGGTTCTTGGCGTCCAGCAAATCCTGTTTATTAAATACCAGTATAGTTGGTATGTGATACGCTTCAGCCGTTATTAAAAACCTATCAATAAATCCCGTTGATGTACGCGGATTGGCCATGGTAACTACCAAAAGGCACTGGTCTAGATTGGCTGCTATAATCTGGCGGGCGCCCTTGTGTTTAGGCGAGGAACGCAAGATGTAATTCTCACGAGTTTCGATTTTGCTGATTACCCAGGCTTCGCCACCCTCGCCTTCTTCTATTTCCACTTTATCGCCCACGGCGACGGGGTTACTGTCTTTCTCCTTCGATTCATCTAAGCGGAAAATGCCCTTTAAGCGGCATTTGATTAAATCGCCCTCAGTAGTTTTAACTTCATACCAACTGCCTGTAGACTTTGCTACTACACCTTTCATAACCTGCTTTTATCTACCGACTTTACACCTAAAGCAATCTCCATTAATGCTTCGGGGTCCTTTTCCAAAATGTTACCTATTACAATAATATCGGCACCGGCCCGGCTTATTTCTTCGGCTTGTTCGCCGGTGCGTATACCACCGCCCACGATTAAAGGTGTGGTAATATTTCCTTTTACCTGCTTAATCATTTTAGCGCTAACAGGGTTTTGTGCACCACTTCCGGCCTCCAGGTAAATGCTTTTCAGTCCCAGCATTTCGCCTGCCAAGGCTGTAGCTACAGCTACATCATTTTTATCAGCAGGTATAGGTACCGTTTGGGTAATATAGGAGGTGGTCGAAATTCTGCCGCCATCAATAAGCAGGTAACCCGTAGGTATAATTTCGAGATTTGATTTTTTTAAAGCTGCTGCAGCGGAAACGTGCTGCCCGATCAGGTATTCCGGGTTGCGCCCGCTGATAAGGCTTAACAACAATATGGCATCGGCTGCTTCACTTACCTGGTAGTTATTGCCGGGAAAAATGACAACCGGCAATTTAGACTGCGCCTTAATACTGCGCACTGTTTGCTCAAACGAACCTTTCAGCAAAAGGCTGCCGCCCACAAAAAAGAAATCGGCCCGGCAGTTTTCAGCCTGTTGTACCAGCGCGCTCAAAGTTTCTGCGCTTTGTTTATCAGGGTCTATCAAAACGGCAAGTTGCTTTGCAGCAGACTTCACCATTTTTTCATATACGCTCTTACTCATTTTTACTTCTTTCGCTACTACCAAAATAGCGGTTTTCTTTAACTCCTTATTTACCTTGCCTTTATGAAGCTGACCCACACCCTGCTACTGCTGCTTTTTACCGGCCAAATTTTTGCGCAATATATAACCCATGGGCCGGTGTTTGGTGCGGTTACTGCCAACAGCGCAAAGGTATACCTGCGCAGCAAACAATGCGGAAAGGTTTTAATGGAGCTTAGCCTTAATGCCGACTTTAAACAGGAAATAGGCTTTGGAGGTTTAACCGATACCCTTAAGGATAAAAGTATAATACTGCAGCTAAGCGGCTTACAGCCCAACAGCGTTTATCATTACCGCATTTTATTTGAAGGGAAAGAAGATACCATACGCGGTAGTTTCCGCACCTTTCCTAAAGAAGGAGAGAAAGGCGATTATGCTTTTGTAACCGGCAGTTGCCAGGAAACCGAGAACATGAAAGTGTTTGATGTAATGCCGAAACACAATCCCTATTTTTTAATGCATACGGGAGATTACACCTATCCCGATTATATGCTTTCTCCGGATTACTCAAAAGATATGGAAGGCTTAGCCAAAAGTTACAGAAGGCGGTACGATGAAAAGGTAATGAAGCAAATGCTTTACAAAATGCCTATTGACTATGTGTTTGACGACGACGACTATGTTGGTGCCAGTGGCGGCCGTTTTTGCCGAAATGAAATGAACTGCACTTTGCAAAAAGGAAAAGTTAACATTAACATGATTGCTGACACCTTTCCTGCATCATGGCGCGATAATGTAATAAGGGGGTACGCTGATTTTTTTCCCCATTATCCGTTACCCGATACTTCTGCTGCTATCCACCACTCCTTTAAACTGGGCAATGCAGAGTTTTTTGTTCTGGACCGTAACAGCGACCGCCTCGACCCCTGCCGCGATGCCTTTCGTTATGATACTAAAAAGAAGAAATGGGTTTTTGACCCTGTACCGGGCTTTGCATTGTTTGGTAAAACACAAATGAATTGGTTGAAAGAGAGCATTAAAAATTCCACTGCTGATTGGAAGTTTATTGTAAGCGGTGTGCCGTTAAACGGAGCCTGCAGCAAGCTGACACAAGCAGGTTTAAAGCTTCAGAAAATGCACTATAAGAACTGGTTTGGCTTTCATATGGCATGGGGTTTTGGCGGTTATTGGAACGCTTTCCCCGAAGAGCGCGAGGATTTTATGCGTTTTTTAAACTCCAACAACATTAAGAATGTACTGGTAATAAGCGGCGATACCCACCACTGCGTAATGGATGATGGCCGTAATGCCGGCCTGCCCGAGTTAAATGCCAGCGGCCTAAGTGTAGCTACTACCGAGTTAGCGAAGTACCTGAAACTGATTGGAAACCTTACCGGCCTCTATAATATGCGTAAGATATGGAACAAAGGCGGAATAGGCTTAAGCAGTAAAAAATGTAAAAACGGCTTTGGCAAAGTAAGAATAGTGCGCGATGAATATGTGGAACTGAGCATTATTGATGAAGACGATGAGGTTATAAGCAGCTTTAAGGTGCCTTTTCGTAAATAAAAATTATGTGCTATTGAACGTACAAAATTTTATAAAAATGTGCGTTACAACATATACTTAAGCGGATTGCTTATTCAAATTTGTTCACTTTTGCGGGGTTAAATTTCAGCGATGTCAAAGTTTACCTGGGCCATACTTGCCTTAATTGTGCTGGTTGCCGGTATAATTGTTTACAATAAAGTTCTTCATCCTAAAGAAGGAGCCGCACCTGCAGCAGCCGGTGGCCCTCCAAAGGAGATGTCGGTTACTGGCTATATAGTTAAAGCCAAAACACTGGATAATAACATACAGGCATCCGGCAGCTTATTGGCCTATGAAGATGTAGAACTGCATCCCGAAGTTTCAGGAAAAATAGTTGACCTGAACCTGCAGGAAGGTAAGGCAGTAAGCAAAGGCACTTTATTAGTAAAGCTGTATGACGCTGACCTACAGGCCCAGTTAAAAAAATTACAAGTGCAGCGTGTAACTGCTGAAAAAACCGCACAACGTTTAAAACAGTTGCTGGCTATAAACGGCATCGGGCAGCAGGAGTACGATAACGCCGCCCTGCAGTTAGACAATATAGATGCCGACATTATGATTACGCAAGCTGCTATTGCGAAAACAGAAGTGCGTGCACCATTCAGCGGAGTAATTGGTTTAAAGAATGTTAGCCTTGGTGCGGTAATATCTCCTGTCACCACTATTGCCACGCTTCAGCAAATTGACCAACTTAAGATTGATTTTACCGTACCTGAAAAATATACTGATGCTGTGAACGTAGGTGATGTTATAAGGTTTACGGTAGACGGGCAGGATGAAACTTTTAACGGTAAGGTGTATGCCATTGAACCTAAAATTGACGAGGCTACCCGTAGCGTTAAGATACGCGCACAGGTGCAAAATTCTAAAGCGAAGCTATACCCCGGCGCTTTTGCAAAAATAGACCTTGGACTAAAAAGCATTGAGGGGGCCTACATGGTGCCTACGCAAAGCATAATACCTGAGGCAAGAAACAAGAAACTGATTGTAGTAAAGGACGGTAAAGCGGAATTCCGCATAGTACAAACCGGAGTAAGGAGCGAATCGTACATACAAATTACGGAGGGCCTTAACGAAGGTGATACTATTGTAACTACCGCCATAATGTATGTAAAACCCAATATGGGCATTAAGGTGACGAAGATTGTAGAATAGCTTTAGCAAGCATTGATAGGTAGCACGGGCAAACACCGGTGCGTGAGATTATGAAATAAACACAGCCGTAACCACATCTTTATTTATGTGCCAAATACGACTGTGTGGTTAATGAAAACGAATGAGTTTACCATCGTTAAGTTTAAGCAGACCTGTACTGGCCATAGTGATGAGCATCATCATTGTGTTGTTTGGCGCTATAGGTTTTAAATTTTTAGGGGTGCGCGAGTACCCTTCTATCGATCCGCCTATTATTACTGTGCGCACTAACTACACCGGCGCCAATGCTGATGTTATAGAATCGCAGATAACAGAGCCGCTTGAAAAAGCCATTAACGGTGTTGAAGGTATTCGCACCATATCATCATCCAGCAACCAGGGCTCAAGCATAATTACGGTAGAGTTTAACTTAGGCTCTAACCTTGAAGCAGCAGCGAATGATGTGCGCGATAAAGTATCGCAGGCGGTACGGCAGCTACCGCAGGATATTGACGCCCCACCGGTAGTTACAAAAGCGGATGCAAACTCCGATGCCATCATATCCATGACGGTGCAGAGCAATACGCGTAATGCACTGCAGTTAACTGACTATGCCGTAAACGTTTTGCAGGAAAGGCTGCAAACCATACCCGGTGTAAGTACAGTACAGGTATGGGGCGAAAAGAAGTACGCCATGCGCTTATGGGTTAACCCTATGAAGCTGGCGGCTTATAAACTCACCTTCTCCGACATCTCCGCAGCACTTAATAAAGAAAACATTGAGTTGCCCGCCGGTAAGGTGTATGGCAATAACACTGAACTTACAGTTAAAACCTTCGGACGCTTAGAAACGGAGGAAGACTTCAACAACCTCATTCTTAAAAGCGGCGATAACGAGATAATTCGTTTGCGCGATGTGGCAGAAGTTATGCTTGGTCCGGAAATAGAAGAAACCATTTTGAAGGAATCAGGAGTACCGATGGTTGCACTTGCAGTGGTACCGCAGCCGGGTTCTAACTACGTAGAAATTGCTGATGAGTTTTATAAACGCTTTGACCAGATAAAGAAGGATGTACCCGAGGATATTAAACTGGATATTGCGCTTGATCAAACCAAGTTTGTAAAACGATCAATAACAGAAGTTGGCGAAACTATTGCAATCGCCTTTGCACTGGTGGTGCTCATCATCTACCTCTTCTTCCGCGATTGGCTGATAGCCTTTCGCCCCCTGATAGACATACCGGTTTCACTTATAGGCGCCTTCTTTATAATGTATGTGGCGGGCTTTACTATAAATGTATTAACGCTGTTAGCCATTGTACTGGCTACGGGCCTTGTGGTAGATGATGGTATTGTGGTAACGGAGAACATCTTTAAAAAGCTGGAAGCCGGCATGAACAAACATGAGGCTGCCGAAAAGGGCTCCAATGAAATCTTCTTTGCGGTTATTGCCACCTCCATTACGCTGGCTGTGGTGTTTTTGCCTATCATTTTCTTACAGGGTTTTGTTGGCAGCCTCTTCCGCGAGTTTGGTATAGTACTGGCCGGAGCGGTATTGATTTCTGCTTTTGTATCACTTACCCTTACCCCGGTGCTTAACGTGTTAATGACCAAGAGTGAACACAAGCACAGTTGGTTCTACACTAAAACGGAACCTTTCTTTGAATCAATGGACAATGGCTACCGCGAAATATTACAGAACTTCATGAAGTTCCGCTGGGCGGCTTTTGCCATACTTGCGGTGTGCGTAGTGCTTATAGGTGTGTTCTTTAAGTTTATTCCCGGGGAACTTGCCCCGCTTGAAGACCGCGGCGTTTTCCGTCTTTCTGTTTCTACACCTGAAGGTACATCGTATGATGCCATGGACCGCTACATGGATAAGCTGGTAACTTTTATAAAAGATTCCGTACCTGAAAATGAGATTGTGCTAAGCGTTACAGCTCCAAGTTTTGCGGGTTCAGGTTCAGTTAACTCGGGCTTTGTGCGTGTGCGTTTAAGCGAACCCGACCAACGCCAAAGAACACAGCAACAGGTGGTGGGTTATCTTGCCAAAAGCCTGGGCCGCTTTAATGAAGGCAAGGCATTCCCCATACAGGAACAAACCATTTCAACCGGGGGCGCTGCACGTTTCGGCTTACCGGTTCAATTCGTAATTCAAAACCTGAATTTCGACAAGTTAAAAACGGCGCTGCCTAAATTTTTGGAAGAGGCCAGCAAAAACCCTGCATTTCAGGGAGTGGATGTTAACCTGAAATTCAATAAACCAGAATTGCAGATAAGTATTGACCGACTTAAAGCCAATGAGCTTGGCGTTAGTGTGCTTGACATTTCTCAAACACTGCAATTGGCACTTAGCGGCCGCCGCTTAGGTTATTTTATAATGAATGGCAAGCAATACCAGGTAATTGGCCAGGTGGACCGTGCCGACCGCGATGAACCGGTGGATTTAAAATCGTTTTACGTTAGAAGCAACAAGGGCGAATTAATACAGTTAGACAACGTGGTTAAAATTATTGAGCAGAGTAACCCTCCTCAACTGTATCACTACAATCGTTATAAATCGGCAACGGTTTCAGCGGGCCTGGCACCGGGGGTAACTATGGGCCAAGCCATAGAAGCCATGAATGACATTAAAAAGAAAACGCTGGACGAAAGCTTCAGCACGGACCTCAGTGGCCCTTCGCGCGATTATGCAGAAAGCTCTTCCAACATACTTTTTGCTTTGGGCCTGGCCTTAATATTAATCTACCTCATCCTTGCCGCGCAGTTCGAAAGCTTTGTTGATCCGTTTATAATAATGGTTACGGTTCCGCTCGCCTTTGCGGGGGCATTGTTAAGCCTGTGGATGTTTAATCAAACATTGAACATCTTTTCGCAGATAGGTATCATTATGTTGATTGGCCTTGTAACCAAGAATGGTATTTTGATTGTGGAGTTTGCTAACCAAAAACGCAAGGAGGGAGAAAATAAAATGGCGGCTGTAGTTGACGCCGCTGCCTTGCGCTTGCGGCCGATATTGATGACCAGTATTGCAACTGCACTTGGAGCACTGCCCATTGCCCTGGCCCTTGGTGCAGGGGCGCAAAGCCGAGTGCCACTGGGCATCGTAATTATCGGTGGCCTTATGTTCTCGCTTATACTTACGCTGTTTGTAATACCGGCTATGTATACGTTTATGTCAATAAGAAAAAACAAGCCGAAGGAAAATGCGGAGTAGGTTAATTATACTTTTGGTTTTATGTGGTGTTGTTTCAATGGCACAGGGCGTACTTACTCCTGAGCAGGCCATTGAGATAGCGTTAAAGAATAACTACGATATACTATTGGCTAAAAACGATGCTGAAATTGCAGCACGCAACAATACACCAGGCAATGCAGGCATGTTGCCACGCGTAGATGCTTATGTCACCGATAATTTTACGCTGAACAATCTTAACCAAAAGCTAACGACAGGTACAGAAATAAAGCGCAACAATGCCGATGGCAACACTGTGGGCGCCAGTGTGGCTTTAAACTGGACTTTGTTTGATGGCCTGCGCATGTTTGCCACCAAAGGGCGATTAAACAAGCTAGAAGAAATAGGCGAGTTACAGTATAAGGACCAGATACAAACTGCTGTTGCAGATGTATTAAACAGTTATTATGGAATAGTGGGCGCCAAGCAGCAATTAGTAGCCATACAGGAGGCCATAAGTATTTCAGGAGAGCGGGTGAAGCTGGCCGATATGAAGTTTCAGGTTGGCACTGCAGGCAAAACCGATTTGCTGCAAGCCAAAGTGGATTTGAATGCCCAGAAGAGTAACGCTATTAACCAACGCAAAGTAATTGCCCAGCGAAAGGCAGCGTTGAATGCAATACTCTCTCGCCCTGCCGAAACGGATTTTGATGTACTGGATACTATTCCGTTCAATAGTAATCTTGGTTTAACGACGGACCTTGACAGCAAAAACTTTCAGTTGCAGGCGGCCATGAAAAATGTGGACGTAGCCAAATATCAAAAGAAAGAAGCCTTCTCCTTTCTGCTGCCTGACTTAACAGGAACTGTTGGCTACGGTTACACCCGTGCACAGAACTCAGCAGGTTTCTCGCTTTTCAACCAGAGTTATGGTTTAAATGCAGGGTTTACCTTGCACATTCCTCTTTTCAATGGGCTAAACACTTTACGCGAGGTAAAGATCGCTTCCATCAACATTCAGAACAGCCAGTTTAATCTGGAGCGTGCCCGCTTTCAGGTAAAGTTAAGTTACTACAATGCCCTGCGCGATTACCAGGATGCAAAAGAATTATTGGTGCTTGAAGAAGAGAACATACAACTTGCAGATGAGAACCAGAAAATTGCACTGGAGCGTTTTCGTTTGGGGCAATCTACTGCAATAGAACTACGAGAAGCACAGATAAGTTATGTTGAGGCAAAAACAAGGTTGGTTAATGCACGCTACGGTGCTAAAATAGCCGAAAACGAACTGCTGCGCTTGCAGGGGGAACTGGTAAAGTAGCCCTTTTACCTCTAAAGAAGATGTATTAACCTCATGCTTTTAGCCATGAGCGCCCAAAAACGTTTCTTTAATAAATGCTAAAATCCACCTTTATGCTTAAGCATTTGCGGTAGTTTGGAATCGTAATAGAAATGATGATGAGATTATTGATAAAGTGCGTTTACCTTATTGTTTTTTGCTTTTGCACTATAGCCCTGCATGCACAGGGCTTTAAACTTAGCGGCAGTTTAGCTGATAATGATGACCAAACTACCCTGATAAGCGCTAACCTTATTCTTACTTCGGTAAAAGACTCAGCGGACTGGAAAGGAACGCAAAGCGATCTTGACGGCAAGTTCGTGTTTGATAACGTGCGCAATGGCAACTACAAACTGAAGATAACTTACATAGGTTACGAAACTACCGAGCAATTTGTAAAAATAAGTGGTGCAGATAAAGACCTTGGCGTTATAAAAGTAAAGAAGGGCGCTACCATGATACGTGGTGTTGAAGTGATAGAAAAAGAAGTGCGCGTTGAACAAAAGAACGACACCTCCGACTATAATGCTAAAGCGTACAAAACCAACCCCGATGCCAATGCTGAAGACCTGGTAACTAAAATGCCGGGCATTACCAATGAGAACGGCACTATTAAAGCGCAAGGCGAACAGGTAAAAAAAGTAACCATTGACGGCAAAGAGTATTTCGGCGATGATGCATCGATGGCATTAAAAAATATTCCGGCCGATGTGGTGGACCGTGTGCAGGTGTTTGACCGCATGAGCGACCAATCGAATTTTACGGGTTTTGATGACGGCAACTCGCAAAAGGCGATGAACATTGTTACCAAAAACAACATGAACAATGGGGTGTTCGGCAAAATTTATGGGGGCTATGGCTATCTTACTGATTCCCGTTATAGTGCAGGCGCAAATGTCAATTGGTTCAAAGGCGATAGGCGGCTCTCGTTTATCGGTTTATCGAACAATGTAAACCAGCAGAACTTTTCATTTCAGGACATCTTGGGTATGAGCGGCCAAACCGGTGGTGGCAGAATGATGGGCATGGGTGGCGGCCCTCCCGGAGGCCGGCGCGGAGGAGGGGGCTTCGGCGGCAACTCTGCTATTGATAATTTTATGGTAAACCAACAGGGTGGCATAACTACTACGCACTCGGCCGGCCTAAACTATGCTGATGTTTGGGGCAAGCTGCGCAAGGTAAAGTTTACCGGCAGTTACTTTTTTAATTTTGCTGATAATAACAACAGCTCCTCTTTAACGCGCCAATATTTTAACGCCGGCGATAGCTCCACCTATTATAAAGAAAACAACAACAACACTTCGCGCAACATTAACCACCGGGTTAACCTGCGCATTGAATATGTGATAGACAGTATGAACACGCTGATATTTACACCTAAGTTCAGCACGCAACAAAACAAGCAAACCAACAACATTGTAGGCGAAAACAGTATTGCCCAGACTGAATTACTGGGCACCACTCAAAGCAACTATCAATCTAAAAACTTTGGTTACAGCGCCAATGGCGACCTGGTGTGGCAGCACAAATTTCATAAGCAATACCGCACCATATCAATAAGCGCAGGCGCAACCATCAACAATAAGAATGGCAGCAGCGATCAATTGGCATTAAACACTTTTGCAGACACCAGCGGCAACACTACGCTCAATCAGGAGGCCGACAATAACAGCCAGAGTTATACTGTGAACGGTAACATATCGTATACCGAACCGGCAGGTAAAAGCGGCATGATACAAATAAGCTATGTGCCATCTTATACCTGGAACATTGCCGATAAAGAAACATTTAACTACGATTCAATTAATGGCACTTACACATTGTTGGACACCCTGCTTTCCAACAAGTACAACAACCAGTATATGAAACAAAACGGTGGGCTTAGCTACCGCGTTAAGGGCAAGCAATGGAGTTTAACGCTGGGCTTAAACGGCCAGTATGCTTTACTTACCGGGCGTAATGAATTTCCGTACAGTTACAGCACCCGCCGCGATTTTTTTAATGTGTTGCCCACAGTGCAGTTTAACTACCGCTTTAAAAACAACAGCAACCTGCGGGTTAACTATCGCACCTCTACATCAGCGCCAGGCATTACACAGTTACAAAGTGTTATAGACAACTCTAACCCGCTATTGCTTAGTTCAGGCAACCCTGCTTTAAAACAAACGTACAGTCATTTTGCCATGGCACGATATGGTTTTACCAATACCAAGAAGGGACAATCTTTTTTTGCGTTTGGCTCGGTGAACTACACCCAAAACTATGTGGCCAATTCTACCTTTATAGCTACGGCCGACACTGTGCTGAATGGCGATGTGGTACTGCACGCGGGCTCGCAGTTTACACAGCCGGTAAACACAAAAGGCAACTTAACGGTTAATACCTTTTTGAACTACGGCATGCCTATTACCAAAATAAAGTGCAACATTAACTTTAACGCCGGCTTTACCTATAGCCGTACGCCCAGCCTTATTAACACCCTTAGCAATTGGTCTAACAACTATGGCGTTAACGGTGGCCTGGTGTTAAGCAGCAACATAAACGATAAAATAGATTTTACCCTAAGCTACTTCGGCAATTACAACATCGTAAAAAACACCCTGCAAACATCATCGGATAATAACTACTACACCCACAGCGCAAACCTGCGCTTTAACTGGATGTTCTGGAAAGGCTTTGTGTTTAACACCAGTGTGCAGAACACTTTATATGCAGGTGTATCGCAGGGTTACAACCAAAACATTTTCCTGTGGAATGCTTCACTTGGTTACAAATTCCTGAAGGATAAATCGCTGGAGGTTAAGGCAAGTGTAAACGATATACTGAACCAAAACAGCGGTGTTAGCAGAACGGTAAACGACACCTATATAGAAGATACACAAACGCAGGTGCTAAAGCGCTACTTAATGGTAACGGTAACTTACACTTTAAAGTTTTACAAAAAGGCTGAACCCAAAACCGGGAATTTCTAACGCTTGCGGGGCTGCAGCTTTAAACTATCAGCCGGGTATGTAGCCTGCATTTCAGCGCGTATGCCTTTACTCCAGTTTAACAGGGTTTGCTTTTCCGCCTCAGTTAAAATGGCGTTCTTATGTATCCAGGTATAAGAGGGCAAAGGCATATCGTTCTTCTCCACCATTTCCTCCAACTCCTCTAACTTATGGTGCTGCCTGCGCGGGCTGTAAACTGCGAATGAATCGAAGTTTAATTCACCCTTGCCTTCATTAACATGGTGTTGCATCCACCAACCAACAGGCTGCACATTGGTATACCATGGGTAAACGGTATTGTTGCTGTGGCAATCGTTACAGGCCTTATCTAAAATGGTTTTTACTTCTGCAGGTGTATTGTACACCGCGCTGATATTTTTGGCGGATGCCGCTTCTGAAACATTTTTGGTTGGAGGGAAAAACTGAATAACAATCAGCACTACTACAACTACTGCCAAAATCTTAACGCTTCTTTTCATACACACATCTTATAACATCAAAGTTGCTGCTTTCTGCCAGAACAAAAAAGCCTTAATACTATACCACTAATAATCCCAGATTGTGTTTTTGGGTTGTGGCACATTTATTTCCTCGCCTTTCTGCGTTTCCTTATCCTGTTTGGCTTGTGCCCAAATGTTTAATACCTCCAGGCAATGTATCAAGCGCAGGTCGTCGGTAAGCATATCCTGCATTTCAAAATAATGTTCAGCATAACACTCCATGCGTAAAAAGAAAGCATGATTAACCGGGTACAACAACCGATCCTTTTGAAATTGGTTGGCGTTAGCTGTAAGTGAAGAAAGATTCTGCTCGCATTTTTTGAAAAGTGCCGGCTTTTCTGCCGCAGTGGCATCATTAACGAAAAAGCGGCTGTTATTTATCATACGGTAAGCGTTTTCAAAAATCTGCTGTTGATGCAGTAGAGCATCCTTACTTAATAAACCGCTTTGTTCAGCAAAAACCATAGCAGCCCTGTTGGCAAAAGCATCGCACAGAGCTTCCTCATAATTATAAAAACCCATGTAGTTTCGGCTGCGCACTTCAACATGTACCGCCTCATGCAAAACAATAAAGGCAATGGCTTCGGGCGGATAGCTCAACAGCTTTTCGCTCAACAGGCCGGCAGAGGTGCCGGTTGTTTTATAAATAAGCGTTTCGTAACCGCGGGCCTGCATCTCGGCGCTTTTAGCCAGCGCAGAGTCTTCCTTATCGAAATACCAGTAGTATAAATGCTTAGGATCAACCGGTTCCACTCTTTCACTACGCGAGGTATACAGAAAGCAGAACATACTATCCTTACGCGTATCGAATTTTTGATAAAAGTCATCGGGAATATGAAAACCATACTCAGCACGAATGAAATTGCACAGAGAATCAATCATGTGCAGTTTCTCTGCACGCTCGTTTTGCGCAAGACAGGTGTGCGCCAAAAAAATATGTACTGCTATAAGTAAGCTGCGCTTCATTCAGTAATAAAGATAAAAGCTTAGCCCCGGGGCTACAGGTTTTAAGCATTATTTAAGAAAAACCTTTCGCAGCTCTTCTATTATCATTTCCAGCGATTCCCTGGCTTCGGGCAGGCGTTTGGTAGCCATCATGGTAAAGTCGTGGATGGTGTTTTTAAACTCACGGTGCGCTACCGGTACTCCGGCAGCCTGCAATTTTTCTGCATACAAATTACCTTCATCGCGCAGTGGGTCGTACTCTGCCGTTATCACGGTTGCCGGTGGTAAGCCTTTTAATTCGCCGTAAATAGGCGAGCAATAAGGGTGTTTATGGTCGGCAGGGTTAGGTAAATAAGCCGCATGAAATTTTTGCATCAACGCCTTGGTTAGCATGTATCCGGTGGCAAATTCATCTATAGATCTATAGTTAAGCGCAGCATCAACTGTGGGGTACATCAAGGTTTGATGAATAATGTTAAGCCCACCCTTGTCCCGCGCCATTTGCGCTAACACAGCCGAAAGATTGCCGCCGGCACTCTCTCCCCCAACCGCTAGTTTTTGCGCATCGCCACCAAACTCATGGGCATGTTCGCTCACCCAACAAGCGGCTTCGTAACAATCATTCGGCGCAGCCGGAAAAGGGTTTTCGGGCGCAAGGCGGTATTGAATAGACACAACTATACAGTTGGCCCTTGCGGCAATTGCCTTACAGAAGTTAGAGCGGGCATCGTAAGCGCCAAAGGCAAACCCACCGCCATGTATATACAGCCATACGGGTAAAGGCGCGGCGCTTTTGTGCGGTGTGTAAACTTTCAGCTTTATCTCATGGCCTTCTTTGCTCTTAAAACTTCTGTCGGATACAGAATAGAAATGTGGGAACCTATAGCCGCCGATAACATTCATTAAGCGCGTAAAGAAATTGGCCACCGGACGCGACTGCTGCAAAGTTCTTTTGCTAACGTCGGCAAGGTTGACAAAGAATAAAATAATGCGTAAACGGTAATGGAACTGCGGCATAAAACGGAAGATAAATTTTTAGCCGCAAAGGCCTACAACTGCATTATCTCGCCAACATCCAGCAAACGAAGCTGGCCCTTAATGGCGTTTTCAGCCTGCATGTTTTTTAACTCGCGGTATGGTTCACCAAGCGGCTCATCGGCTAAATCAAAGGTGCCGTAGTGCATAGGCACCAGCGTTTTTGCCTTAAGGTCGTGAAAGGCTTCAACAGCCTTCCATGGGCTGGTGTGGGCATACTCCATCATAAAGGCGGGATGATAAGCCCCTACGCCAATCATTGCCACATCTATGTTCGGGAACAGTTCCCCTATTTTTTTTGAGTAGGTGCTATAGCCGGAGTCGCCACCGAAAAAGATATTTAGACCATCTGCCTCTATCATAAAGCTACCCCACAGGGTTTTATTAATATCCCACAGGTAGCGGTTACTCCAATGCTGCGTAGGCAAAAAAGTGATCTTCAAATTGCTTTGCGGCAGCTTGTATTGCTGGTACCAGCCGGCCTCCTGATACTTTAAGGAGGGTATCCAATCTGCCACCAGCTTACCGGTGTTAAGCGATGTAAGCAGAGTGAAATTGTTGTTAGCAGCCAATGCTTTTAGCGATGGGGCATCGCAGTGGTCGCGATGCGCGTGCGAGAGCAATACATAATCTATATCCGTAAAGTCTACAGGCAGGCAAGGCAGGGCACTAAAGCGAGGCACAATGCCTGATATTTTGCCAAACACGGGATCGATTACCATGCGTACCCCATTAAGCTGCAGAAAGTAAGAAGCATGGCCAAGCCACACCATAAAGTTACCTTCCCGCCTTAAAAAGCTGTTTCCCTCATGCACCTTCAAACGCCATTTATCGTTCTTTTTCGCTTCCTTTTTATCGTTGCGGCTTAGCTGCCAACGCAATACATTGCTGAAGGAATTATTGAAGCGCTTAACGGGATCAATAAAGCGGCCGTTTATAACGGGATTACCCTTCCAGCCGGGTAAAATAATTTTAAGCTCAGGATTTTTGACGTAGTTGATTTCTGCCATTACATTCATTATACGATTATACTCCGCTAAAATTTTATTCCAATGTTGCGCAATCTAATAGCTTTAGTGCTGGCCTGCTTCAGTCTTCCATTGTTTTCACAACAGCTTAAGTATGACGAATGGAAAAACTTAACCACCAGCGGTAAGCTACCCGCAGCCTGCAAAATACAACACAGCAACAACAACCTGGATCTTACCTTCTATAAAGGGCGCTACTACCTTGCTTTTAGAACAGCTCCCACCCACTTCGCTTCAAAAAAAGCAATGTTATACATTGTAAGTTCCGCTGATCTTGAAAACTGGACCTACGAAAGCGAAGTGTATTTTGCCCGTGATTTGAGAGAGCCCCGGTTTGCCGTTTACCACGATACCTTGAACCTTATCTTTTTTACCGGCGGCACCCGCATGTTCCGCTTTGAACCCAAAGAGGTGCTGCTTTGCCGCAATACAGGCAACCAACAATGGACTACCCCGAAAAGCGTAAACCTGGATGGCTATGTGCCCTGGCGAATGAGGGTGTTTAATGATACGCTGTATTTATCGGCCTACTACGGCCGTGGGCTTTATAAAAAAAGCCACCATAGCGATCTGCGTTTGTTTAGCACTACCACAGCCTTTAACTGGCAGCCTATATCGCAGGAACCGCAGATAAATTTATTGAGCGCAGAGGAAGGCGAATTTATTTTCGACAGCAAGGGCGATTTATATTCTACCGTTAGGCTGGAAGGAACCGGTGCGCTGGTATGCAAGGCAGATAAAGGCGCTATGCAGCAATGGAAAAGTAAGCGCACTAAATACAAATACGATAGTGCCCTTATGTTTACACATAAAGACGAAGTATTTGTAATAGCGCGCAATAATGCGGATGGCGAAATGGATAAAGTAAAGCACCGCAAAACCGAAAAGCAAGGAAAATTCCGAAACCTGTTGCGGTACTCCTTTACTAAAAAAACAACCGCTCTTTATAAGCTTGATAAAGAGAATCTCAGTCTTTCGGTGGTTGCGGATTTTCCGAGTACGGGAGACTGTTCATATGCCGGCATCAGCCCTGTGGATGACAACACCTATGTTATCATGAATTACTCAAGCAATATTAAGGGGAAAAAGAAAAACTGGATAAGCGGGCAGCTAGGTAAAACCTACATCTACTGGACGAAGTTGCGGTTCGACCCCTAAATCCCCTTTGTAACCTACACCATTACAACAGACTGGTTATGCGCTGA
>CAZUHU010000058.1:0-19663 GCA_964620645.1 uncultured Chitinophaga sp. | reverse complement strand
CATCCATGTTTACAGTAGCATCGCTGTTAAAGGCAACAGTAGTTACATCTAACAGTTGGCTTGCTGTGTTGGCAGCAGTTATTGTCAACTCCTGGTCGTTTGTTTTCTGGAAGGTGCTTGGTGTGCCCGGCTTAATACGGCTTGTTGCGTTAATAGTATAAGTCTGTGCAGGACCGTTTGGTACACTTACGTGTGCCATAAACGCCTGGAACGGTGCTACTTCAGTAGCAGGTTGGTAAGTGCCTGCAAATGCGCCTGAGGTATGCCATACCAGTTTGGTAGCATCAAAGCCACTTGGCGTAGCGCTTATATCAAGGTAAGCAAGGTATGGGTTAGCAATCAACTGCCAGCCTGAACCCATTGGGCGGCCCTGCAAACTCACGTTGCTCCAGTTGCTGTTTTGTAAACCGCTTAAGCTATAGCTGCTGTTCAGGTTAGGTGCACCTTGTACGGTTAACACACCTGCGCCTGATTTACGAACACTGTAACCTCTTGCATTGTCCGCATTGCCGCCTGTTTCAAAGAACCAGCTTGCTAAGGCACAGCTTGCGCCGTTGGCCTGGTCTAAACGGGCCACGTTACCATAAGGTGAACTGCTTTGCAGTTGGGTTTCATCGCAAGTACCGGTAGGTATTGCATAACCGCCGCCGCCGCCTGCGCCAAACTGGCTAAGTGGTGCGTTGTTCACAGGTGAACCCATGTAGTGCGCATCGTAAGTGCTACTGCTGTGGTAGTAACGCTCGGCTGTAATCGGGCCGCTTATGCTGCCGCTAAAACCTGCGCTAAAATTGTCGATAACAGCAATTTGGTTGTCGGCAGTGCTGCGGAAACGCAATGTTCCGTTTACTGTGTTCAGGTCACCTGATTGTAAATCAAGTTCAGTGAAAATATCAAAGAAGCTTCCGGACTGCATTACTGCGCCTGAAGGGTTGTTTAATTGAAGGGTCTGGAATTCAGTTCTGCCTTGCAGTTGCTGAACGCCGCTACCGTTTAATACTACTTTACCACCACCTAATACCTGAGAGGCAGAAGATGAACCACCGGTCCAGGTTCCGCAAACAGAAACGGTTTTGGTTGGGTCGATAGTTATAGTAGCATTATCCTGTACAGTTATGTTACCAACTGATGGGCTGGCAGCATTAATAACAGGGAAAAGGCCACCAATAGGAGAAGTAGGAATTACCGCATCGGCACCACATGCATTAGGCACTGAATTTAAACTCCAGTTACCTGCTGTAAACCAATCGGTGCTTACGTCACCTTCCCAGGTGTTGTTGCAAGGGCCGGTAACAGTAAGGTTAAGTGTTTTGTTAGTTGTGCAGCCCGATAGATTAGTAGTTGCCACATTATATGTTTGCGAACCAGTTGGAGCAAGAACATCAACAGAACCGGTAGCGTTAGATGTACCGGTGTAGTTAACCGCGCTGATAGAGCCGGGGCCGGTGAAAGAATGAGTCCATGCACCACCGGGTAACTGAATAGACCAACTTACCAAATCGCCGGCATCTAATGATCCGTTATCGCTGATAAACAAGGTCCAGGTTCCATTTGCATTGAACGGGAAGCTTAAGCCGCTCCAGTTATGTGCCGCATCAGGGTTCGATGCATCTGATGGTTTATAGCTACCGTTGTTTATGTTACCGCCTGTTGCCTGGGTGCCTGTTGTTTGCGGCAATATAGTAGCAGCGTTTACATCAAAGGTATAAGCGCCGTTAAAGTCATCACCATCACCAACAGTGCTAACCGGCACGCCTACTCTATCAAAAATGATAGTTGTACCAGCACCGCCTGGCGCGGTAAGGGTAGCAATTATATCGCCCGCCCACGTATGCTCACGGTTTGGTGAAGTTGCGGTTGTGCCGAAAGTCAACACCACTTTTAAATCGCTTGGGTTATTGATAACACCAATGCCCGATACCGTAAGGTTGGCGGTAGTTCCTGCCGGTGAGTTATCAGGAATAGCGGTAACAGTATTGTAAGTAGCTCCTGCCACACCCGGAGAACCCGAAGCAGTTGCTGAAAGCACCGCCATTTGGTTTGAACATACGGTAGATGGAGTAGCCAACACAGTTGTAACCGGGTTGGTTGTAGTTACAGTGGCTGCGGTTGGCATTGCATTATTGCTGCTAACAGCATCAATACCTAAAGAAGTAAATGCATTAAAGGTATAAGTACCCGCATCGCCACTCATATTCAGGTTACCGATTGTATAGCTTGCAATAGCACCACCGGCAAGAGGGCCGGCAAAGGTGCCGGTAAAAGTTTGAGTAACTGCACCGGTAACGTTTACGGTAACAGGTATGTTAGATTGAGAAGCACTACCGTAGTTGGCAATTACAACCGTTACAGGCTGCGATGCGCTACCACATACTACGCTGCCCGGGGCAGGTGCAGTTAATGTAGCTACGCCAACGTCGTTAGCTACCTTCTCGCGTATTATCACGTTATCAAAAGCAAAGCCATCATCCAGCCCGCTTCCGTCAGTTGCAAATGCAATACGGAAACGAACTCCGTTAACTACAGCGGCTGCAGGTAAGTCGTGCTTTGCCAATACCCATCCGTTACTGCCATTGCTGGTGCTGGTGCGGCCACTCCACCAGTTGGTGTTGCTGTTAAAGAAGGTAGCAACTGCTGCATTAGTCATTGTGGCTGAATTGTACCAGTTGTTCGGGTCGCCGTTTAAACCAATATTAGTCCAGGTGGTACCGCCATCTGTTGAATATTGTAATTGAGCGCCATCAAAATTGCGTTCGCTGTTCCACCAAACAGTTAGTAAAATTTCGCTGGCTGCCGGGTTAAGTGCGCTTAAATTAAAGCAAGGGCTAAGAACAAACGATCTTTCAGTATTAGTATAAGTAGTTGTACCAAGGCCGCCTGTGGTCCATACATTGGTGCCAACTGCAGCAGGTAAAGCAGAGTTTTTGATTACAGTTTTGTTAGCAGTACCAAAGGCCCATGAATTTGAGGTGCCACCGCTGGCCCAACCGCCTTGTCCGCTTTCAAAGTCCTGCGTGTAAGGCAATGCCGGTGTTACGGTAAATGAGCCGGGGCTGGTTACCACTGCGGGAGACATTGCATCGTTTGAAGTGTTACCATCACCTGCAACTGATATGGTTGCGTTAAATGTGTAACTGGCCGGCGCAGCCAGGTTAGCTGTGGCCGGTAGAATAACGTTCATTGAAGCGCCGGCGGCAAGTGTGCCTGAGTTTAAAACAATATTGCTGCTGTAACCACCTGTACCGGTAGCAGTAACGGTAGCATTGGTTACAGAAAAATCCATTAATAATGAACCGTTGTTCTTTATTGAAACCGTAACCGTTTCAGAAGTTCCTAAACAACCCGAAACCGGTGTTACCAGGCCGGTTACCATAAGGTCAATTGGGGTCAATACATACAAAAATTCATCAGCACCCATATCCGGTCCTGTTCTTACGTCGCCGTCAATATCATCGGTTACACTTGCAATTACAGCGCCGCCGCTATTAATAGAAGCAACACCTGTAGCACTTGTATTAATATGCAGGTTAGTTGAAGTGTTGAAAGGAGCTGCTGATGTTAATACAAACGAAGCATTATCGTTAGTGCCGGCAGCATTTAAGGCGCTGGTATAAGCGCGCCAGTTAGTGGCCGGTGTAGTTAAAGCCGGATTAAAGTTAGCCGCTGAATATAAATTGGCAGCCGCATAAGTGGTGCCTGCATAGCCTAAGCCCTGCACACCTGCGGTGGTTCCGCAAAAGTAGGCGTTATTGTTTTCGGTTAAATTCATGGCTGAGGTGCCGCCGCTTGGTAAATGCACACAGCAATGAACATTGCTTGCTCCGCCGCCGGTCATGGTATTCACAAAAATGTTGTTTCTAACATCAACGTTGGTTTGGCCGGTTGTATTTAAACTAAGGCAAGAACTTAGCATGCTGGTGCCGGTGCCGCCAAGGTAGCTGCCAAACATGTGTACCGAGTTGTTATAGATGTTGTAGGTAGTACCAGCATTGATTTTTATACCCGAACAGTTAAGGGCATTACCAAAACCTGTGCCCCCTGTTGCATCCCGAACGATATCACTTATAAAGTTGTTCTTCAACGTTGAGCCGCTGCCGGTAGATAAAGCAACAAAAATACCGCAAGAAGGCCATGTGCCTGTATTGCGGCAGTAAACGTGTTGTATAACGTTTTTCTCTACAACTGCGCTAAGGCCGTTAGCACTAACGTTACCTAAGGCAATACCGCAAACAATATTACTGCCCGCGCTGCTACCTACCCATCCATCAATGTTGCGGATGGTATTGCTTTTAATAGAAGCGGTAGTAAAGCCCTGGGCAGAAATACCCTGCGTATATATAGTAGTAGAATTGTTTGGTGTAGCATCGCCTATTACGTTGTTAGTAATAGTAAGAGCGTTACAAACTGAAGTAGCTCCGCCGTGGAAGGCAATACCTTTTGAACAGGCCGAGATCTGGCAGTTGTCAACTGTAAAGTTGTTTGCTGTTTGGCCGCTTGCTGCAGTAGTGGTTAATGAAGAAATAGCTGAAGGTGCTGTAGTAACTGCGGCAGTACTTGCGCCGCCGCTAACGTATATACCATAAGTATTGTTTTCTGAGCCGGTAGATGAATTGGCTGTTGAAAGGTTGCGGCCCGTTGCGTTACCGTTAATTATACAGTTTTTAATGCTGATATTATCATGCCGTAGTAATTAGTGTGGATGTTGCAACCCTGATTGCCATAGTAAAGGTAGTAGTTGCAGTGGCAGTGTTGGTAATAGTAAGGTTTCGGTTTATACCAACAGTACCTGCATTATCACCATCAATGGTAACATTGTCTGCACCGTTCAATTCAATTAAACCGCGGCCTGTTACTGTAGGGCCTGCAATGGTTACGCCGTCGGCAGTAGGCTTAATAGTTAGTGCCGTGTAACTTGCAGAGCCTGCACCGCTGCTGTTAAGCACGCAAGCACCGGTTTCTGTGGTATTACCGCTAATACCGATGGTAATAACCCCTGTGTGGGTACCGGCATTAATGGCAGTAAACGCATCCCCTAATGTGGTGTACGATTGTGACAAAGTTCCGCCTGTAGCAGTTACGTCAACCTGGCCATACGCTATACCGGCCGTTATTAACGTTATAAAAAATAGTAATGCTTTCTTCAGGGAAGAAGTAAAAGTGCCCATATACCTAAGTTTTGTTAAGCAAAAAATAACAGCCTTTCTAAACAACTACTGTTCCAAAAGGCCCCACAGTTCCGCGGGAGGGTAAAGGTAGGTTAACTATCAATCACAAAAAAGCGGGGTCAAAAAATTAAATAAGACTTTAACAGATGGCGAATATTCGCTGAGTTATTCTGCTTATGAAAAAAATATAATAGCAACAGTTGCGCTAAAACAGCTTGCGTTTTTACCGCATTATCAGGCTACTATATCATTGTGTTTTTATACTTAGTGGTGCGCTCAGTATCTTTTCATACTTTCAGGCAATAAGCACACCTGCTTAATTTACACATGACAACAATTTCAAGAATACTGTTTTTTATCAAAATCGCACTTTTGAGTTGATACAATAAGATGGTTTTTTTATGTTTAACTAATGAATTTTACAGCGCCGGAACTTCTTACCATCCAAAAGTTCATCACTCTTCTGGATGATTTTTACTACACTGACTTCTGCCGCATTCTACAAAACATGAATGCAAGGTTGCCTTTAAAACTTACTGAAACAATAAGAGCCTCGCTGCCCAATTACGATTCGCACGAGGAACTTTGCCGCAAAGTGTATGGTGGCTTTGATAAAAACCAGCGACAAACATTTAACCAGTTAGCCTCCTACACATTTAAGCTCAGCGCACATTTGGTACGCAACTATCCCAACTATATTTTGCCCAATGTAAACAAGGTTCAGCAGCTTATATGTGAAGGCCGCAGCGGAAGCGCCGATTTTTTAGCCAAAACCGCATTGGATATTGCTGAACAAACCGAGAACTACCAGGTGCAGATTATGTTGCTGAAGATTTTGGTGCAGCAGTCTTTTCACCGTAAGGATTTTACCCTTGCCAACAGATACAACGAACGTTTGCAGGAGGCCTACAATAGTGAGGTGCTTTACAATAAAGTACTCACTTCTCTGCGCCAAAGCTTTTATGAAAGCCAGCCACGTAACCCTGAATGGCACACCGAGTTGCTGGCTAACCGCAGCTTTTGCGAAAGCCATTTCGAAAACCCCAGCCTGGCTATACGCATGTTAAGCAAGTACGCTTATGTGTACTTAACCTACCACTTTGTGCCCGAGGAATACAACAGCCCTGTTTGTACAGAAGCAGTTGAAAGCCTGGAGCGGGACCTTGTAAACTATGGCTACGTGGCTTTCCATCCGCTGTTCGACATAAACAGCAACCTGTGGTTTCTGAAGCTAAACTCTCCTTATTTTAACCTTAGCGATAAAGAGTGCCGCAAGGATTTTGAGGATTTTGTAGACCACTACACCACGGTTAAATTCTGGAATAATTACCTCAATATTCCTGAAATGCTGGCTATAACCATTAAGGTATCATACTACCTTTCTGCTCATCATTATAACATTCACCGCTCCGATTATCAGCACCTGGTTAGTGATAAAGACAAAGAAGACATCAGCAACCTGATTAAGCAATGCGAAAAAATACAGGCGCAGGACATTTGGAGCAAGCATTATAAAAACGATTACATAAACCTAAAGCTACTTTACGGCGCGCTGCACATTTTAAGTGGCGGCGAAGCCAACATCAAAAAGGGCCTTACCGAATTGGAAGCCACACTGGTTACTTTCCAGCAGGTAAACTTTACAGGCAGTATTGATAGCGCCTTCCTTTTCCTGATGATTGGGTATTTCTCGATAAAACAATACACCCGCTGCAGCGATACGTTTAAACGCTACATTAAAATAACTAAAGGCAATCCGATATTTGAAGATAACGACATTGGTATACACACCTATTATTACCTGGCTAATTGGCTGGCAAGCGGCCGCAAGCAATATGTGGCAAAGCTAAATGCCAATTACGAGCGCAGCCTTAAGAGCGAAACGTACATTGAGCCAAGAAAAACCATTGAAGAGTTTGCCAGGTATTTTGCCATTCCGCTGGATATAAAAACAACAATAGCCGCCCAAAAACATTGAGCGGCTATTATTTTACTTATTATTTTACGACTAAACGTCCTTGCTGTAAAGTTTCTTGGCACCGTAAATTAAACCGGCAGCCAGCATAAGGAACGCACCTCCGTCAATTGGAGTATTTGGTGGTGGTGGAGCCGGTGGCGGCGGTGGTGGTGGCGGCCCTCCTTGGGCAAAAACCGCACCTGCGCATATCACTAACGCAGCGAGCATGAGGTATTGTAAATATCTTTTCTTCATAGCCTAAAACGTTTTGTACCCTTATATCAGGGTACCAAATATACAACCCGAAGATTAAAAAACAAGCACAAAAAATATTTTTTTTCGCTCATGCATTAGGTTTTAAACAGAAATCTCCTTGGCTGGATCCCAGAAAAGGCGCTCAAAATCAACCACTTGGTCCTTTTTAACCTTCACTCCTTCCCGCTCTAAAAGTTTTTGCATGGCATCGGGGCTGCTAAAGTGGTGTTTGCCTGTTAGCAGGCCATTTCGGTTTAACACCCGGTGGGCAGGCACCGGTGGTGTAAGCCCGCCGCAACTGTTCATGGCATAGCCTACCATGCGGGCACTGGAAGCTGCCCCCAAATAACGGGCAATAGCTCCATAGCTGGTAACGCGTCCTTTAGGCACCAGGCGAGCGACATCCCACACATTTTCAAAAAAGGAATAAGAAGCAGAAGGCTTGTGGTCCGCCTTTTTCTTTACACCTTTTGGGGCTGCCTTCTTTTTAATTGCTTTTTTCTTTGCACTCATAGCTGAAACTGAAGGTAGTTAATGGTTCTGCCATTGGCAAGGTGCGATTTTTCGTAGTAGGTTTGAATGTTCAGCTCCTCAAAGTCAAGCGGCGAGGCATAAATATTTTCCTTATAGTAAATCAGCTTTAAGCCGTTCTCTTCCACACTTTCCTTTGTAAAATGGAACAGGGGCAAATCGTCAGTTTTAAAATGAACAATAGCACCGGGCTTTGCTATGCTGCGGTAACGCTCCAAAAAAGATTTAGCGGTTAACCTTCGTTTGGCATCGCCTTTCTTCGGAAATGGATCGGGAAAGGTTATCCATATCTCATCTACCTCGCCGGGCGCAAAAAAATTGGTAATGTTTTCAATACGCATTCGCGCAAAGGCAACATTATTCAGCTTTTCATCAATAGCAGTTTTCGATCCCGTGTAAATACGCGCTCCTTTTGAATCCACGCCCAAAAAATTCTTGTTCGCATACTTTCTTGCCAGCGCCAGTGCATAATCACCTTTGCCGCAGGCTAATTCCAAAACCAGGCTTGGCCTGCCTCCAAACAGCAAATCTCTCCACTTGCCTTTTGTATCTACCTCTTCTCCTTTTTCATTAATCATAAAAGGAATAGTGTAGTGCGGATTCTGCAGCACGTTTGCAAAGGTGCTGATGGAATTGATCTTAAACATTTTGGCCTTGCCCATAACTGTGCCCTATTAAAGGAGGCGCGAAAATATCGGAATTGAGGTAAACGGCACAGGCAACTAAAACATAAATGCATACGTTCTTTAAGCGTTGTATCTTTAGCATTAACTTATCTATCATGAAACGCCTTTTAATCATTGCCGCCTGCCTCATAAGTTTCACTCAACTATTCAGCCAAATCCCCAATAATGATTTTGAACAATGGGATAACCAGCCTGTGCTGCTAAACTGGGTTACCAATAGCCATCCTATGACCCTGCCTCCGTGGGAGCCTTACATAGTGCGCAAGGATAGCGACGAATACTCCGGCAACTGGGCGGCTGATTTTTATGGCAACGGATTATTTAAGCCTTTTGCCACTACAACATTTGCCATTACCACTCATCCAACAAGCCTTTCGCTGTACTATAAGCTTGCGTTTGCGCCTTGCGTAAATGACAATGGCTACCCGGACCAGGATACCGTTTCCGTTTCCATAGAAGTTTTAAAGAACAGTGTTGTAGTTGACCAGGGATATTGGGAAAGCAAGAATTCCATACTGAATTACACCCATCTTATAATTCCCGTTTCGCAAAACGCAACGCAATTCGACTCCTGCCGCATTACCATTAAAGGGGGGCAGGTTTATGGCGGCTGCGGTTTTGCACCTGCAGCAACAGAGTTCAGGGTAGACCATCTTGAGCTTTTACCGGGAACATCGTGTATAGACACAAGCCAAATCAACCTTAACGTAATGTGCCCCGCAGTAATTGATCCCGTGTGCGGTTGCGATGGAGTTACTTATAACAATAGCTGCGAAGCGCAATACCATCACGGTATTACCAGCTGGACCCCGGGCGCTTGCGGCAGCTCGCCCCAATGCAATGCTGACTTTACCTACACAGTGTTAGACAGCACAATTAAATTCACTAACCTCTCCACACCTTCCGACTCCATTGTTAGTTTCAGTTGGTCCTTTGGTGATGGCGGAACAGATAATAGCGCGGACCCGGTGCATACCTACGCTTCTACTGGTACATACATCGCTTGTCTCACAATAGTTACTTCATCAGGATGCAGCGATAGCATCTGCGGCGTTGTTCAGTCTTCATCCGGCTGCATAGACCCCTCTAAAATTTGCGACACCTGCTTCTGCCCTATGATTTTTGACCCGGTTTGCGGTTGCAATGGAATAACCTATTCAAATGCCTGCCTGGCTGCTAATGCAGGGTTAACGTCATGGACTGCCGGTGCCTGCCCCACACCCGGAACCTGCCATGCAGAGTTCTCTAAATACAAAAACAATATTGATTCAGTTTTCTTTTTTGATGCCTCCACCGCCGCCCAAATCATGAGCTACTTGTGGGATTTTGGCGATGGCACTTCATCAACCCTCCAAAACCCCGTACACCATTATACGCACGACAGCGCCTACCGGGTTTGCCTGTCTATTATAGCCAAAGACAGTTCGGGGCAACAGTGTACCGACCAGTACTGCGACACTGTATTTATTACGCACGGCTGTATTGACTCATCGCTGATATGTTTCGGTTCACCTCTGTGTTGTGATTTTGTGCCGAATGAGCCGGTTTGTGGATGCGACAGTGTAACGTATAACAACGCTTGCGAAGCGCAGAACTACCACGGGGTTAACTACTATTATGTTGGGGGTTGCGTTACCGGTATAAACGAGCCGGGCAGCATGCTTAACCGCGTGTCACTAATACCAAACCCTGCTGTTGAAACCACCGAACTGCGCTTTGAGTTAAAACAGGCATCGAAAGTAGAAGTGCTGTTGCGCAACATGCTTGGCGAAACTGTTGCCACAGCATTTGACGGAACATTAAATGCCGGCATAAACACCAAAATGCTAAGGCTGGAAGGCTTAAGTGCAGGCATTTACCTGGTAGAAATACGGGTAAATGGCAAAGCTGCTTCTATCAAAAAACTTGTAAAGAATTAGTGCGGTTTAGTTTAAACCGTACTTCTTCAAGTATTTTTCGTTTAGTGTTTTTTGCTTGTTGCTTAAATCAATCTGGCGGCCGCTTATAAAAGCCTTCTCAATGTTGGAAGTCTTCATATCCAGCACATCGCCGGTTGACACAATAAGCGAGGCATCTTTACCCTTTTCAAGTGTGCCGATTTTATCATCCACTTTCAGAATTTTGGCTGTGTTGGATGTTATAGAGGCAAGCGCCTGTTCTTTAGTAAGGCCGTAGGCTACTGTTGTACCCGCTTCAAATGCCAGGTTACGTTCCTGCCAAAAAACACCGGGTATGCTCAGGCAATACAAAACGCCTGCCTTTTGCAGCACGGCAGGTGTTTTATACGGCTGCACAATATCATCTTCATCATAGCCCGGTAAAGAATGCGGGTTATCCAGTATAACCGCAACTTTCTTCTGTGCAAGAATGTCAGCTATCAGGTAGGAATCTTTACCGCCTGCTATCACCAGGTTAACCCCTGCTTCTTCAGCAAACGAAATTACATTCAAAATCTCCTTTACATAACCCACATTTACGTACAGCGTTTTCGATTTATTGAACAGGCCGCGCATGGCTTCAAAGCGCAGGTTGGTTTTATCGTGGTTGGTTGCGGCATATGCTTTAGCCTCCTTAAAATAGGTTTTAATCTCTTCTACATTTTTGTCGTAGTCTTTGTTCATTTCAAAGCCTTGCGGATCACCCCACCAGCCCTTCATGCGGTACATCGATGGCCAATTCATCCAAACGCCATCTTCTTTTACCAAAGCATCTTCCCAGTTCCATGCATCTAATTGTACTACTGCTGATGTGCCTGAAACTGTGCCGCCCTGCGGACAGCTTTGCGCGTACAAAACACCATTACTGCGCACCGTTGGCGTTACCCGGCTATCGGTATTATAAGCAATTATCGCGCGAGCATCGGCATTGTACTGGCCTACTTCTGCATAATCATTAGTAGCACGAACTGCCTCAATTTCATCAAGCCCTATTTTGGTGTTGGCAGCAATAATGCCGGGGTAAATATGCTTACCGCTGCAGTCAATTACCTTACCAAGGGTTTCATCTGTTTTAAAGCTGGGGTTCTCCTCCAGAAAAACAATTTTGCCTTTATCAAACCCTATAGTGGCATTGTTTAATACGCGGCCGTCGCCCACGTGTATGGTAGCATGGGTTAAGTACACGGCCTGTTGTTGTGCAGGCGCGGGGGCAGGTAATTCGCTTTGCGCAAATGCACCGCCGGCAATAAGTGTAAGGCCGGTAAGGCTTAAAAAGCGCATTATATATCCTTTATAGTTCTTCATATAAATTACTTGTGCTTCTGGTAAGTTTAATTGTGTTGATGTTCAAATTCCTCCGCCTCGCTACAACTGTAAGCGCGGTTATCTTTCTTGATTGGCTCCTGTGTTGGTGCGCCGCCTTTCTTTTCGTTCAACATCTTTTGCACTAAGCGTGCACGTTCTTTCAAAATCCAGTCATGCATCTGCGCATCTTTTTCAATGTCATAAAAGCAAATGCCATCTACAAAGGTCTTTTCAGCCTTTGCGTAAATCGACAGCGGGTTATCGCTCCATACCACTATATCAGCATCCTTACCTGCTTTAATGCTTCCCATACGGTTTTCCAGGTGCAGCATTTTTGCGGGGTTGTAGGTGCAAAGTTTCCATGCCTGTTCCTCAGTTAAACCACCGTATTTAATAGCCTTGGCCGCTTCCTGGTTAAGGCGACGGGCCATTTCGGCATCATCGCTGTTAACAGCGGTATTAATCCCCATCTTGGTAAGCAATGCAGAGTTGTACGGTATGGCATCTATTACTTCATACTTATAAGCCCACCAGTCCGCAAAGGTAGAGGCATTAGCGCCATGCGCTTTCATCTTGTCTGCCACCTTATAACCTTCCAGTATATGCGTAAACGTATTTACCTTAAAGTTGAACGAATCTGCCACGTGCATAAGCATATTAATTTCGCTTTGCACATAACTATGGCAGGTTATAAAACGTTTCTTGTCCATAATTTCAACCAACGCATCTAATTGTAAGTCGCGGCGCGGCATTTCACCTGCAGGCGGCATTCCCTTGCGCACATTGTTGGCAGCAGAGCCGTTGTAAGCATTCCACTTAGCTTTATACTCCTTAGCCTTGGTAAAGTAGTTGTAATAGGTTTGTTCAACCCCCATACGCGTTTGCGGATAGCGAATTCTGTTGTGGTCGCCCCAGTTACTTTGCTTTACGTTTTCGCCAAGCGCAAACTTTATAAAACCATCAGCGCCTTCAATCTTCAGTTTTTCAGGTGCATACCCCCAACGGAATTTTATTAATGCACTTTGTCCGCCTATAGGATTAGCGGAGCCGTGCAGCAACTGGGCTGCAATTACACCGCCCGAAAGCTGACGATACATATTAATATCCTCCGATGTTACCACATCTCCTATTCTAACTTCGGAGGAGGCAGCTTCTGTACCTTCGTTCACACCTTCGCTTATAGCTATGTGGTTATGCTCATCAATAATACCGGCCGTTACATGCTTGTTAGTGGCATCTATTACTTTGCAATCGGCACAGCTCAATCCTTTGCCCACCGCCGAAATTTTACCGGCTTTAATTATCACATCAGTATTAGCCAGGTTACCTTCAGCTTCATTGGTCCAAACGGTGCCATTTTTAATCAATACATTTTCCTGCTTAGGCAGTTCTTCTGCTCCATATGCAACAAAAGGATAAATCACTTTTCCCAGGTTAGCGGTATAATTCGTGGTGTCAGGCTTCGCTTTGCTGGTGTCAGCTTCGGCAGCCTTTGTTTGGGTAGCTTCCCACGTTGTAGTAGTAACACCACCTATCACAGCATTACCATTCCACTTTTTAGCATCATGGTTAATAAGGCCCACCAGTTGCAACATTCCCAACTCACCTTTCTTCTCCGGTTCAAAGGTCAGCGTAACATCATTGCCTTTATAGTAAAGCTGTGCATCAACCTTAACAGTATCGCGCACCATTACAGTAGCCTTAGGTACCGAAACATCTCCCGTAATTTTCAATTTATATACCAGGGGCCTACGGCCAAAAACACTTAAAGCATACTCTCCTCTTATATCTTTAGGCTCAAAATCTTTGTAACTGTAGCGTTTACCCTGTACCCAGCTTTCATTTATCTCGCACTTATCATCAAACAAAGGTTTAGAGGTGATAAAGAAATTAGCCAGCTTACCGCTTTCCAGCGAACCAACCTTATCATAAACATTTACAAAGGATGCAGGAGTGTAGGTTAATGCTTTAAGGGCTGTAGTGCTATCTAAACCGTATTTCACGGATTTACGAAGCACACTCAAAAAATCGCCTTTATTTTCTAAATCGGTAGTTGTAATCGCAAAATCAATACCTGCCTTTGCAAGCGCAGCGCAGTTGGTTGGCGCCAGTTCCCAATTCTTCATTTCCTCCAACGATACCCACATGGCTTTGTAAGGGTCTTCCACATCATAAGCCTTAGGAAAGTTAAGGGTGGTAATCAACTTTACGTTGGCAGCCTTCAATTCATCAATACGCTGGTATTCGTTTCCTTTGCCGCGTACAATGTATTGCACGCCGAATTCATCTCCTATTTTATCTGCACGTAATATTTTTTGCCAATCACCGGCATCAAATACCTGCGGCAGCGCCTGCTCAGCATTCCATTCTTCCAGGCTGATGTTATACTCCTTTTTTTCTTTACTGCTTTTATACCATTGAGCGTCATAATACGTTTGGCGTATTAAGGCTATGCGGCCCATTAAAGATTCAGGATAATCCTGCGTAGAACTCCCTTTGCTGAAGGAAAGGTGTGCGCTGGCATCTGCCTTCACCATTACCTTGTTTTCTTTATCAGTATTCAACGTTACTACTGCGCCTGTTCCGCGGGCAATACCATCTTTACGGTGGGTCAGCACCGCACCAAAACCCAGTTTGCGAAGCTCATCAGCAGCTTTGTCATTAACTACAAAGTTTTTGTCTGCATGAAAATCGGTGTGTATAGCCTGGTTGTTGCCATAGGCGCCTTTTACGTTCGACTCCATCTGCGGGTCTTCGCCGCCCTGCGCTTTTGCAACAGCAGGCATTCCGTAATCGCTGAACACATCAATAAAAGAAGGATAGATGAACTTCCCTTTCATGTCATGCACTATGGCGCCCGCAGGAACATTAACCCCTGCACCTGCTTCTACTACCTTGCCATCTTTAATAAGCAGCGTAGCATTTTCCAATTTGGTGTTGTAATTTTTCCAGATGGTGGCATTGGTAAAGGCATGAATACCTTCTCGGTAATCATCGGGCCCATTGGTTTTAAACGTACTTTCCTGGGCTAAGGCAGTGTTTAAACCGAATAGAAATAGCGCGGCAAAAAATGCCGCACTTCTGGCAGAGTTCAATTTCATTCCAAAATTTTGAAGCATCGAAAATAGAATATTTTAGAGCATGCTTAAGACTATAGACTATAAGGGGGCTGCGTGTGTTTATCGCATAGAAGGTAAAGGCAAAGTAATTATGCTGGTGCACGGCTTTATTGAAGAAGGCAGCATGTGGAAAGACACCGTAAACATGCTTGCCAAAAACTACAAAGTAGTGGTGCCCGACTTACCCGGCTTCGGAAAAAGCAGTTTAACAGAAGATGTTAGCATAGAAGGCTACGCGGAGTATGTTAAAGCAATATGTGACAAAGAGAAGATTAAAAAACTAACGCTCCTCGGGCACTCTATGGGTGGCTATGTAACCTTGTACTTTGCCGAAAAGTATGGCGATATGCTTAAAGGTTTTGGGCTGGTAAACTCTCATTGCTTTGCCGACGCTCCGGAGAAAAAAGAGAACCGAAAAAAGAGCATTGAGTTTATCCGTAAACATGGCTCAAAGCCATTTGTAACGGAATTGTACAACAGCATCTTTCACGATAAATTCAAGAAGAAAAACAGAAAGTTTATTGATGGCCTTATCAAGCAGGCTGCAAAATACACCCCCGAATCTCTAATGCGTGCTACGGCCGCCATGATGAACCGCCAGGACAAACAGGAAGTATTAAAAAACAGTAAGGTTCCGGTGCTTATTATCGGTGGTAAAGAAGATAATAGTGCCCCGCTGGATTTGGTATTAAAACAAGCCGCCATGCCCGCTATTGCCGAAATACACATTTACGGCGAGGCAAAACATATGAGTATTTTTGAACGCAAAAAGGAAGCACTGGCTGCTATTAAAGGGTTTTGCGATAGATGTGGTTAAATGGCTTTTATGTTATTCATCCATACATAAGCCTCCTTTTCCTCTTTTAACGCGTCTTTATATGTATAATAATGTCTAAAGTGTAATTTCGTTGCCCTTTTATAAGCACATGAAAAAGTATTATTTATTACTCCTGGTCGGTTTCCTGTCTTTTAGTTTTCTAAAAGGCAATCACATTGCCGGGGGGTATGTATCCTACAATTACCTGGGCGGCAACCAATACCAGATTCAACTGATAATGTGGCGCGATTGCAACTCAACCACTGTTTTTGACGGTGTTGAGTTTATTGACAACACCGGTCAATTGAATGTAACACCGGCCATACTCAATATCTTTAACGGCTCTAACACCTGGATAGACTCCATTGACATGGGCGCCCCGGTAGTTACCACCATTAACCCTCCAACAAGTAACCCCTGCCTAACCAACACTGCAGGCGTTTGTATGGAACAAGGCGTTTACACGCGCAATTATACATTTCCTTCCGGCACAAGTTCCTTCACAATTGCCTATGTGCGCTGCTGCCGTAACGGTTCTGTAACAAATCTTTTTGACCCCAGTAACGAGGGCGCGGTTTACCAGGCAACTATACCGCCTACCAACACAACCCCTAACAGTGGCCCGGCTTTTAATGCCCTGCCTCCTTTGTTTGTGTGCGTAAACGCCCCTTTGGTTTTCGATTACTCTGCCAATGATGCTGATGGCGACGTGTTGCGTTATAGCTTGTGCACGCCTTATAGCGGCGGTTCGCCTACTAATCCGGTACCCTTTCCTCCGCCAAACCCTCCTTTTCCTACAATTAACTGGCAAACCGGCTATTCAACTGCGAATCTCCTTGGCGGTACTCCCGCTCTTGCCATTGATTCAGTAACGGGAATACTTACAGGCACCCCTAATACTGTTGGGCAGTTTGTGGTTGGTGTTTGCGTAAGCGAATACCGCAATGGTGCGTTTATTGGTTCGTACCTGCGCGATTACCAATTAAACGTAACCCAGTGCGATGCCCCTTTTGCCAATATCCCCAGTACGGATATTAACCCGGCTACCGGCATTGGCACTTATGTAACCAATTGCAACAATAAGTTTGTGCAGTTTCAAAACAACTCGCAGCCCATTACGCCGCAAACCACTTACCAGTGGAATTTTGGCGACCCTACTACCACCTCTGATGTAAGCACGCAACAGGTACCTTCTTATACTTATCCCGACACAGGTGTGTATTCAGTTGAGTTGATAGTTTCAAAAGTTACAGCCAACGGCCCGTGTTCTGATACTACTTATGCGCTCGTAAAAATTCTGCCTAACGGCAATGCCGACTTTAACGCGCAGAGCGTGTGCCCCAATTCTCCTAACCAATTTACCGACCTTAGCACTACACCTTACGGCGTGGTTAACGGCTGGACCTGGTACTTTGGCGATGGCGGTACGGACAATGTGCAGAACCCCGTTTACACATACGTAGCAGGCGGCACTTACAACGCCATGCTTGTTATGACTACCGATTTAGGCTGTATTGATACTGCTGTTAAGCAGGTATTCATCTACCCCGGCAACAACTCCGATTTTAGTTATACGCCACCTTGTATTTTTCAGCCCGTAACTTTTTCGTTAAGCAACAGCAGCAACATAGTTAACTACAACTGGACCCTTAGCGACGGAAGCACCAGCACACAGCCAACAGTAAATTATACGTACACTACGGGCGGCACCTTTCCTGTAACACTGGCTGTTACCAGCGTTAACGGATGCCAGGATACCACCACCAAACTTATTACCGTACAGGAGCCTGTAACTGCCGTTGTTGACACTGCGGCCAACGCCTGTGCAGGTTTCCCGGTGCAATTAAATGCATCAGGAGGTTTGTACTACCACTGGTATCCTGAAGAGGGACTAAGCGATCCACAATCATCATCACCTGTAGCAACGCTGGATTCAAACACTGTATTTACCGTAGTTGTTTCTAATGATTGTTTCAGCGATACTACAACAGCCCTGGTAGTGGTTAGGCCCCTGCCACTGGTAGATGCAGGTGCTGACACTACAATTTACAAAGACACCTACGCATCGCTACATGGTACTACCGATGGCGTTCAGTATTTCTGGAATCCATCTACCTGGTTAGATGACCCCTTTAAACTGGATACCAAAGCCGAGCCGCAGGAAACACAGTGGTACGAGTTGTGGGCTATTAACCAATACGGTTGCAGTAATAAAGACTCTATTCTTATTACGGTTGAGCATTACGATGTAATGGATATACCCACCGGCTTTTCACCAAACGGCGATGGCGTAAACGATATTTTCCGCATTGCACGTTGGCTTAACATTGCAGAACTGCAAGAGTTTGCTGTGTTTAACCGCTGGGGGCAAAAGATATTTACCACCAACAATATTGAAGCAGGTTGGGATGGTACAGCCAACAGCAAAAAAGCCGACATGGGTGTTTATGCCTGGTTTGTAATTGCCCGCACTGCCGATGGTAAGCAACTGCTGCGCCGCGGCAATGTTACACTGCTGCGCTAACCTAAGCCGCCGCACCTTTTAGAAAAGAACGCTATATTCCGTTCAGAAAAAAATTAGTGATATGCGTGTATTGAAAGCAATAAGCCTTGTGGCATTTTTAATTTTTGCGGTTTCATCCTGCAGCAAAAAAACATCGGCACCAACGGCTGATACCAAAAAGAAGATTGACGGCGCCCTGGTTTACTCACCTAATTGTGCCCGTTGCCACGGCTCTGATGGCACCAATGGCAAGGCGCCTAACCTATCGCAGGTTAAACTAAGCAAGGCCGAAATAATTGATATTGTTACCAAGGGCCACGGCCACATGCCGGCTTTTGAAGATAAGTTGACCAAAGATGAAATTGAAGCCGTTGCCGATTGGGTAGCGTCTATCAAAAAATAGCCGTTTTATTTAATTTATTAGCCATTTAGCGGCTTATTGTTTAAAGGGGGATTATGGAAAAATACAGGGCAATAGGGCTAATGAGTGGCAGTTCGTTAGACGGGCTGGATATAGCCTATTGCGAATTTGCGCTGGATAACAACCACTGGAGTTTCAAAATTTTAAAAACAGATATGATTCCTTATCCTGATGAATGGATACAGGAATTTAAGAGGCTGCCGATCTCCAATGCAAAAACCCTTTGGGAAGTTCACGCAGGCCTCGGTAATTACTTTGGCGAGCAAGTGGCTGCCTTTATTAAAAAGAATAGCCTGAAGGACAAAGTGGACTTTGTTTCCTCACACGGCCACACCATTTTTCATTTCCCTGAAAAACGTTTTACAACGCAAATAGGCGATGGGGCTGCTATTGCAGCACGCACCAATGTACCGGTGATATGCGACTTCCGCTCGGCGGACATTGCCGATGGCGGGCAAGGCACACCCATAGTACCCATTGGCGATAAACTGCTGTTTACACACTTTAGATTTTGTTTAAATATTGGTGGTATAGCTAATATAAGCTGTAAAACAGCCCACTCTATTGTGGCCTTTGATATTTGCCCGGCCAATCAAATCATCAACATGCTGGCTAACCGTATGGGGCACGAATTTGATGAGGATGGCAATATTGCGCGGGCCAGTAAATTAAATGAGGACCTGCTGGAGCGCCTGAACAAAATAGAATACTACGCTCAACCTTATCCAAAATCATTGGATAACAGCTTTTCGCGCGAGGTGATTTTACCTGTGCTGGAAGAATTTCCCATCTCCATAGAAGATAAACTGCGCACTTATACCGAGCATATTGCCGTGCAAATGGCTAAGCATATACAAATGATAGCCAAAAAAGAAAAGCTGGAATTTGACAGTAAGGATAAATTTCTGGCAACAGGCGGCGGCGCCTTCAATAAATTTTTGATTGAGCGCATACAGGCACAAACCAAAAT
>CAZUHU010000057.1:0-19688 GCA_964620645.1 uncultured Chitinophaga sp. | reverse complement strand
ATTTAAGAATACGGTATTCAGGCTAAGGTCTGCGCCGGTTCCAACCTTAAAGGTTAGGTCGCGGGTGCCAGTAGTATCAATACGTGCTATGCGGTTAATAGTAGTTCCATTAAAGTTAGTGAAACCACCTGCTGCTAAAACTTTGCCATCAGGTTGTACAGCCAACTCGTTTACGTTGCCGTTAAAACCGCCCATAAGAGCAAAAGTGCTATCGTAAGTGCCATCGGCGTTCAAGCGCACTATACGGCTCCACGAGTATCCATTGTATTGCGTAAAATAGCCGCCGGCTATTATTTTATTATTTGGTAATACATAAGCAGCGGTTACAATATTGTTGGCACCTGTACCGCCATAGTTAAACGTGGTGTCTACACTGGCATCGCTGTTTAAGCGGGCAATACGGCCAACGGCCTTGCCGTTAAAGGTGGTAAAATCGCCAGCAATAATATATTGACCTGTGCCGGTGCGGTCTATTGAAAACACTTGTGAACTTGCACCTGTGCCTATAGCAAAAGTATTATCGCGGGTACCATCTGCGTTTAAACGAACAATTCGGTTAGCCGAAGTTCCGTTGAAAGTAGTGAACAAGCCTGCTACCATAATTTTGCCATCGGCCTGCAGGTATAAAGCATACACTGAGTTGTTTAAGCCTGTGCCGGCATGGAAACTTGTATCCAGGCTTCCATCGCTGTTAAGACGGGCTATCCGGTTTAAGGTTTGGCTGTTAAAACGGGTAAAGTCGCCTCCTATCAGCAGTTTGCCGTCGGGTTGGCGAACAATTACGTTAACGTGGTCGTTAGCGCCCGTACCGGTGTTAAAGCTATAGTCAACCGAGCCATCTTTTTTAAGTTTAACCAGGCCATTTATATGGCGTTCATTAGCATAAACAAATTTACCCGTTACCATTATGCTGCTGTCGGGTAAAACCAGCCCACCCGTACACTTAAAATCGATACCCGTGCCTTTATAATATTCGGAATCGAAAACACCGTATTGGGCGTTGGCAGTTAAAAAGGAAATGCCAAAGACCAGGGTTAATAGGCCAATAAGCATTTTTGTAGAAACGTTTTTCATGACGTGTTTTTTGTGTTCTTAATTTGCTACATTCATATAGCGGTAGTCAACATGGTATTTCTGTTAATGTGTCTTTTACCTAAAATTGACTGCTTATAATACGAGTTGAACTGATGAAGCGGCTTATAGTACTCTGCCTTATTATACATGCCAGCATTTTAAACTTACAAGCCGCAACTTGTAAGGACTGCCTTGTGTTTAAAGAAAACAAGGGGCAATGGGAGCAGAACATATTGTACAAGAGCGAACTGAAGACCGGCGCGGCCTTTTTTGAGAACGGCGCCATAACCTTCAACCTTTTCGAACCAAAAGACATATTGCGCATTAAAGGCGACCACCACCGCCTTGAAAATTACAAGCACGATATTGATTACCGCATGCACTTTCATGCCTTCCGCATGAAGTTTGTGGGTGCTTCTCCCGATGCAAAAGCAAGTGGACAGGATGCGATTGCCGAGTATTTCAACTACTTTATAGGCAACAACCGCACTAAGTGGGCATCAAGGGTTCATGGCTTTAACCAGCTTACCTATACCGGTTTATACAAAGGCATCAACTTAAAGGTAATGAGCCAGGGCGGCCACATGAAGTATGTTTACGAAGTACAGCCCGGGGCCGATGCCAAACAAATACAGGTAGCTTTTGACGGGGCTGATAGCTTATATATTAATGACAAGGGCGAGTTGGTTATTAAAACCAGTATAGGCGATATAATGGACCTTAAGCCTTATGCTTATCAAAACGCCGGTGGTAAGTACAGCGATGTAAAATGCGCTTTCAAACTGGAGGGTAAAAACACCGTTACCTATCAGCTACCGGAAGGTTACCGCACCTCAAGCACATTGTTTATTGACCCTACCCTTGTATTTTCTACCTATTCAGGCTCTACGGCTGATAACTTTGGCTATTCCGCTACTTACGATACCAAAGGCGCTGCCTTTGCAGCAGGTTCCGTGTTCGGGGTCGGCTATCCGCTGGTAACAGGCGCCTTTATAATGAACTATGTGGGCGGCCCAACCATTGTATTTAGCGGAGGCGGTACCTATCCCGGCGATGATATGGGTATCACCAAATATTCTCCTGATGGCACCCAGCGCATTTACTCTACGTACTTAGGTGGCTTTGGGCAGGACCTTCCGCACAGCCTTATTGCCAACAATAACGATGAGTTGTACATATTAGGCACTACCGATTGCGATGATTACCCGGTTACCACCACCGCCTTTGACACTACTTTTAACGGTGGAAACGACCCCGGCGTATTTGATGGTATTGCTGCGCATTATACCAATGGTTCAGATATTATCATATCCCGCCTGAGTGCTGATGGCTCACAACTTCTTTCTTCTACCTATGTGGGTGGCTCGGGCAATGATGGTATCAACTACCGCGCCGGCCAGCCTTACAGTTCGCCCGGTTTTCTGCGCCACAACTATGCCGATGAAGTGCGCGGCGAAATTGATATTGACCAAAGCAACAACGTTTACGTGGTTAGTTGTACACGCTCTGCCAATTTCCCCCGTACAGCCAGCACCTTTCAATCATCCTTTGGCGGTGGGTTAGATGCCTGCGTGTTTAAAATGGACGCCGACCTTACTTCAATGGTATGGAGCACCACCTTTGGCGGTGCTGATGATGATGCAGCCTACTCTGTGTCTATCGATAATAACGAAAACCTTTTTGTAGCAGGCGGCACACGCTCATCCAATTTCCCGGTAACATCAGGCACCGTCTCTAACACCTTTGCCGGCGGCGATGCGGATGGCTTTATCGCGCACATCAATAAAAACGGGCAGCAACTTATTGCTTCCACCTATTATGGTTTTGGCGATTATGACCAGATTTATTTCGTGGAGCTGGATAAGGCCAATTATGTATATGTATTGGGCCAGGCTGATAATGCAGCAAGTAACTATATTAAAAATGCTGCCTATAGTAAAGTAAATGGCGGGCAGTTTATATCCAAGTTTACTCCGCAATTAGATAGCCTTATCTGGAGTACCAGCTGGGGCCGTGGCCTTGGCGTAACGGATATATCGCCTACCGCTTTTCTGGTAGATGTATGCAGCAGCGTATATGCCTGCGGCTGGGGTAGCCAAGGCGTAAACAACATTGTAGGTGGCACGGGTGGCACCACCGGGCTGGATGTTACAGCCAATGCATTTAAAGCCACTACTGATGGGCAGGATTTTTACCTGATGGTATTAAAAGATGACGCCTCCTCCTTAACCTATGCCACTTTTATGGGAGGCAACATTAGTGAAGAACACGTGGATGGCGGTACCAGCCGTTTCGATAAAAAGGGAATAGTATATCAATCGGTTTGTGCGGGTTGCGGCAGTAATGATGATTTCCCTACTACGCCGGGCGCCGTTTCAAACACCAACAACTCAAACAACTGCAACAATGCCATTTTCAAGTTTGATTTAAATGTGCCATTGTGTTTGGCTGATTTTGATTTTCCGCATGCCTGCACCAACATCCCCATGAGCTTTACCAACCAAAGCAGTTCGGTACTTAATCCAACGTATCAATGGTTTTTTGGTGATGCGCAGACATCTACCCAGGTAAACCCAACGCACACGTATAGCCAACCCGGCCTTTACGATGTAACACTGGTAATTACCGACCCGGGTAGCTGCAACTTTAATGACACCATTACTAAAAAGGTATTGGTTATAGGCAGCAATGGTAGCGACTCCTTACCTACCTTAACCGTTTGTAATGCTCAAAGCGTGCAAATTGGCTTCCCTCCTACGGGCGATTCAGCCACTACCTATTCCTGGTTTGCTGATCCAACGCTAAGCAGCTTAACCGTTTCAAACCCTTTTGCTACACCAAACCAAACAACTACATACGAGTTGCTGGTATCTAATGGAATTTGCGTAGATACCTTTTACCAAACTGTAGTGGTGTTTACGGATGCCTTAACCCTGCAAGGCGGCGATGTGCTTTGCCCCGGCGATACCATGCAGCTTACGGTTACAAACAGCCAGCCCGGCCAGCAGCTTACCTATAGCTGGACTCCTGCCGCAGGCATTATAAGCGGAGCTACTACGGCTACGCCGCTTGTAAGTCCTTCGCAAAACACTACTTACGTTGTTAATGTAACCAATCAAATAGGTTGTAGTTTTTCCGATTCTATTTCAATAAATATCCTCAGCAGTATTCCTAACGTTAATGCCTTTGCCAACCCCGACAGTATTTATTTCGGGGATACTACACAGCTTGGCCTTACTTTAAGCAATAATGTTGTTACTATTCAATGGTTCCCCGATTCTACGTTAAGCGCTACCACCATTGCAAACCCGCTAGCTTATCCTACTTCTACCCATGTTTATTACGTAGAGGTTGCTGACTCGCAGGGATGCCATAAAACAGATTCCGTAATTGTGGTGGTGCTCAAAAAACCATGTGAGGATGCCAACATTTATATCCCCAATGCATTCTCTCCAAACGGCGATGGCAAGAACGATGTGCTGTATGTAAGAGGGAACTATGTAACCCAGCTTTACTTCGCCGTTTACGACCGCTGGGGACAGAAGATGTTTGAAACAAAAGATATAACCAAAGGCTGGGACGGAACATTTAAAGGCGCACGTTTAGACCCTGCCGTGTTTGGATATTACGCCGAAGGCTTATGCCCAAATGGCGAGAAATTCTTTAAGAAAGGAAACGTAACCTTACTAAGATGAGAAGAAGGTTTACTCTTTACTATATGTGGTTAACCAAAGCAAAGCTTTTGAGCGTTTGCATTGCTGTGCTGCTTTTATCCACGGGCCGCTTATCTGCCCAGGATATCCATTTCTCGCAATTCAACTTCTCTCCTTTAAATCAAAACCCGGCCAATACCAATCTGTTCGATGGCGACTTTCGCTTTGTAGGCAACTACAAAAACCAATGGCCTACCGTACCTGTTCGTTTTAACACCTTCTCTGCTTCAGCCGAAATGAATTTTTTAACGCTGAAAAACAACGACCGTCTGGGTGGCGGCTTTCTATTTTATTTCGACCGCGCCGGCGATTCAAAGTTCACTTCGCTTAACACAGCGCTTTCGGTGTCCTATATAAAGTCGCTGGATAAAAAGAACCACCACGCCCTCTCTTTAGGGCTACAGTTCGGCTTAATTAACCGCAGCTTTAATTACACTAAGTTGTATTTCGATAACCAATGGAATGGTGATGTTTACGACCCTAACATAGCTGTTGATGAAACCTTCAACAAAACCAGGCTCAACTTTTTCGACCTTAATGCCGGCCTTGCATATAAATGGCGCAAAAACGAACGCACCAACGTAACAGTTGGCTTTGGCGTATCGCACCTTAGCAGGTCCAGGCAAACTTTCTTTAATGATAACAGCGTTAAGCTGGACCTGCGTTACACGTTTAATGTACGCGCCCAAATTAAGGTGGCTAAACGTGTTGACCTGGTGCCAGAATTTTTGTTTCAACGCCAGGACACCAAGCAGGAATTTGATTTAGGCCTGCATGCCAAGTATTACTTACCGGTTAAAATACCACATACGGTTGCCCTTAACTTAGGCGCTTATAGCCGTATAGTAGATGCGGGCTGGCTGCTGGCAGGTGTAGATTTCGACAACCTGCAGGTAAATCTTAGTTACGATATAAACTTTACGAAGCTTACCGCTGCCAGCAGGTATAACGGCGGTTTTGAGGCAAGCATCATTTACATTTTGGCTAAAGTGAAAAAGATTAATAAACCGGGAGCTGTTTGCCCTGCGTTCCTATAAAACACATTGTATTGTGAAGCAAGGGAAAAGTTTTCTGAAACTGATTTATACTATCGCCCTGGTGGCAGCTCTTTTGCCGTTTAGCCTACAAGCGCAAACGGTGCACCAGTTGGTTAAAGCCGGCGACCAAAAGTACAGCGAAGGCGATTACTATGCCGCCGCGCAATACTACGAGGATGCCATTAAGAAAGACGAAGAGAACCCCGAACTTTATTATAAGTATGCTGAAAGCGCCCGCATGTTTAATGATTATGCAGGTGCAGCAGCAGGCTATAAAGCGGCTGTAAAATTCGACAAGCAAAATCAGTACCCCCTGGCAGCCTTTTGGCAAGGGCTAATGCTGCGCAGTGTTTGCGAATGCAAAACGGAAGAGGTGATTAACGTATTCAAGAAATTCAGGAACAAGTACAAAAAGAAAGACTATTACACTGCCAAAGCCCAGCAGGAAATGGAATCAGCCAATTGGGTGCTTGAACATTTGCAGAAAGTGGATTCTATTAAGATTGAGCACCTGGGCAAGGATATAAATACCGAGAAGAGTGAGTTTAATGCCATACCGGTATTCCCCGATAAGTTACAATTCTCTTCTCTGCGCAATATTTCAACGGATAAAAAAAATGAAAAATACCTGTCGAGGATTTACAACCAGCCACCTAATCCGGCCCCTGTTTATATGCCTACAGGTGCTAACGAGAACCTGAACATTGGCAATGGCGCGTATTCAACCGATAGTAAGCGCTTTTACTTTACCGAATGCGAACAGAAAGACAAAACAAGCTCGCGTTGCGATATATATGTTACCCGCTACGAAGGTTACCAATGGACCCCGGCAGAAAAGCTGAGCATTAACGATCCCTCTTTTACCAATACGCAGCCAACTCCCGGCAAGGATGCATCAGGCAATGAGGTGCTGTATTTCTCAAGTGATAGAACCGGTGGGCAGGGAGGAATGGATATATGGATAAGTAAATTAAAAGCTGATGGCACTTTTGATACCCCCGTTAATGCCGGCAAAACCATAAATACCCAGGGGAACGAGATAACACCCTTTTACGATGTCAACAATAAGCAACTGTATTTTTCATCCGACTGGCACTACGGCTTTGGAGGCTTTGACATTTTCAGCAGTAAAAGCGATGGGCAGAACTGGGGAACCCCACAAAATTTATTGCAACCGGTAAACAGTGCGCAAAACGATTTGTATTATGTAATGGCGCCCGATAACTCCATTGCCTATATCACTTCAAACCGCAAAGGCTCTTTTTTCATTGAATCAGAAACCTGCTGCAACGACATATACGCTTACCGCACAGGTAAAAAAATTACAAGGCCCGATACCATAGTTCCTCCTGTTGTAGTTACGGTTGACACACCAAAAATGCAAACGCCTGTAGCTGAAAACCCACCCGTGGTAACAGAAACAAAATCAGAAGAACCCAGAAAGTTTGTGGATGAAACCGTGCGTAAGGTAAAACAGCTTTTACCGGTTCAGCTATACTTTCATAACGATGAGCCTAATGCAAAAACACTGGCTGATAGCACCCCCCTGGATTACAGGCAGACTTACGAGGCATACTCCGCATTGCGCAGCGAATACGAACGGGAATATCCCAAGAGTGTAAAACGCGAGGAAAAGGCCGATGCACAAAAGCAGGTTGCCGCGCTATTTGATGAAAGGGTAGATAAAGGGTACTATAACCTGGTAGCTTTTACAAGCCAGTTGCTGGATTTGCTGCAGAAAAACAACAAGCTGGAAATTACCATCAAAGGTTATTGCTCGCCTTTGAACTTTAACGAATACAATATTAAGTTGGGTTACAGGCGTGTAGCCTCACTTCGTAACTACTTCTACCATTATCGCGATGGTATTCTTCTTCCTTATATCGCCAATGGCAGCCTTACGCTAAAAAATGAATCATTGGGTGAGGAAACCGCGCCAAAAAATATCAGCGATAATCGCGAAGACAAACCGAAATCAGTTTATAGCCCGGCAGCGGCCCTTGAAAGAAGGGTGGAGATAATTTCAGTGGAGCTGAAATAAGATTTTCGATAAAAAATATCTGTGTCGTTTCTTTTGCGCGAAAGTTTATCTTTGACGCGTGCGAAAAGATTTTTCTGATAAGAGTTCCGACAATCCTTCCAAGCGGGGAGATAAAAAACCGTTTGCGAAAACTGCCGTAAAAAAGGAAGAGAAGAAATTCTCAGGAGAGAAAAAATTCTCCTCTGATACAAAAAAAGGCTCCAAGTTTCCTATGGATAAAGGGAAGAAGACCTTTGAAGAAAAGCCATTCAGTAAAAAGAGCAGCGCCCCTTTCCCTAAAAAGAGCCGTAAAAAATTCAGCACCGATACATCAGCCGCCCCTAAAGAGTTTTTCAATAAAAAATTCCTGAAGGAAGAGGATACTACTAACGGCATTTACTCTCCCGAAGAAAAACACAGCGATGAAATCCGCCTGAATAAATACCTGTCTCATGCCGGTATAGCTTCGCGCAGAAAGGCTGATGAATTGATTAAAGAAGGCCGCGTAAAAGTTAACGGCGAAGTTGTAACCGAAATGGGTTACAAGATAAAGCCGAAGGATGAAGTAGAGTATGACGGTAAGGTGCTTTCGCTGGAAAAGAAGTTCTACATACTCATTAATAAGCCTAAGGATTTTATAACTACTGTTAGCGACGAAAAGGGTCGTAAAACTGTTATGGACCTTATCCGCGCTGCCTACCCCCAAATGAAAACAAGGGTAAGACCGCGTTTATATCCTGTTGGCCGTTTAGACCGTAACACCACCGGTGTTTTACTTATTACCAACGACGGAGAACTTGCTCAAAAGTTAACCCACCCCAGCAGCGAAATACAGAAAGTATACCACGTGGTACTGGATAAGAAATTACTGAAAGAGGATTTTGACAAGATTGCAGAGGCAGGCGTTGTGCTGGAAGATGGCATTGCAGAAGTAGATGAGATAGCTTACCCTAACCCAAAGAATAAAGCCGAAGTAGGTTTAAAGATACATACAGGCAAAAACCGTTTCGTGCGCCGTTTGTTTGAAGCTTTGGGCTACGAAGTAGTAAAGCTGGACCGCGTGTTTTTTGCCGGCCTTACTAAAAAGGACTTACCCCGCGGGCGCTGGCGTTTCCTTAACGAGGCAGAAGTTAGATTACTGAGACATTTTATCCATTAAAACATAAAACAAAGGCCGGAATTGTATTCCGGCCTTTGTTTTATATGAGGGAAACAGCAGCTACTGTATTATAAACTTAGTTCGGTTACTGCCTGATGGCCCGGCCAACTGCAACATATAAACTCCTTTAGCTTGATTAACCAGCGAAAGTTCAGCAGATTGGCTTCCGCTAACCGCCTGCTGATACACTACACGGCCTGTTAAGTCTATTACTTTCAACTCATCCATATCCTCCACTATATCCCAACGGATAAGGAAGCGGCCATTGTTTGGATTTGGATACAATTGAATTTTATCGCTGTTGATGTTATTGATGCCGGTGCACACCTGAACATAAAATGCTTTTATTGCAGTATCAGAACATCCGTTAGCGTCAGTAACCGCATAGCCAAGATAGTGAATACCTCCGCTAAGCGAGGATGGGTCTAACACTCCTGATTGCACTCCCTGGCCTCCGTAAAAGCCACCTGCGGGCAGTCCGCCACTAAGCGTTATAGGCGAAGTATTATTACAAATCGTGTCAAACGACAATGTAAGCAAGGCTGTAGGTTTTTGCGTTACGGTAATTGTGCCATAAGCCGTATCGGCACAACCGTAAACGTCATATACATATGAAATGTTGTGCGTACCTAAACCCGCAAGCGAAGGCTCCAGAAAATTATTGTTTATACCTGCACCGTCAAAAAGCCCGCCCGAAGGAGAACCGCTATTTAAAAGCACTGCCCCCCCGTTAATACATACGCTGTCGTCCGCCGGATTAAGCGAAGCAATCACCGTACTTATAACGAACAGCACTTCCGTAGCGGTATCCTTACAGGCGCCATTAAAAGTTATATATCGTACATTGGTACCCGAGCCAACTCCGAATTGCTGCGGGTCGAAAATGGTGTCATGAGCATTATCTACCAGCCATTCCCCACCGGCAGGTAAGCCATAAGGAACCAGGTTTACTGATGTTGAGGCTGCGCAAAAGGTATCAGAAGGCAGTATAATAGAGGCCAATACCTCAGTATCTACAAAAACAGTGTCGCTGGCACTGCCCGTACCGCAACCACCCGGATCAGTGTACACGTAAGATACCAAATGAGGGCCTGCTCCTGCAGCAGCAGCATCAAACACCCCGTTGCTTACAAACGAACCGGAGTAACTACCGCCTTGAGGCGAGCCGCCCAGCATTGCAAGGTTAACGTTGGCAGAACTGATACATACATGGCTGTTATTATTAGTACTGAATTGCACATTAGGAACTGAACCGGAAACACTAACCGTAAGGCTTGGGGGAACTAACGTACAAGTACCGGCCTGGTTTGTAACAGAACAGGAATATACACCAGCTGCATCAGCGTAAATAGAAGCAGTGGTTTCGCCGGTATTCCATAGGTAAGTAAAGCCATTTGCCGCAGTTAACATTACTGAATCTCCCTGGCAAATAGTGGTAGGGCCGCCTGCGGTAAGAAATGAGCTGTTATTCAGTATTACGCTAACGCTGTTGGTTCCCAAATTAGCGCAGGCTATATCACCGGCACCATCGTTATTGAAGTCGGAGGATACTACTTCCTGCACGCCATACTCACCAGGGTAGCTGGCATAACTTTGAAAAGTGCCGTTAATGTTGCCCGGCAACATTACAATGCTGTTGGGCCAGCCGTTCAATAATAAATCAGGTAAAGTATCGGGAGTGATATAAGCCAGCGCCAAGTATTCAGAAGAGGCTCCGCCAATAGTATAGGCTACCCCTGCTGCAAAATTCATTGGTGTATTGGCCAGGTGAACGGTAACGTTAGAACTGTTGTTATTAATACAAGCAAAATCCTTCTTGCCATCGTGGTTAAAGTCGGCTGCCACTACATCGCGGGGGCCGTTGCCCACCGCTACGTTTTGTGGTGCCTGAAAAGTACCGTTAGCATTACCTAACAATATAGAAACCGTGTTACTTAAGTCGTTTGGCACCAACAAATCAAGGCGGCCATCGCCGTTCATATCATAGGCCTCCATGTTTTTGGGACCGTCGCCAACCGCATACTTTACAGGGGCAGCAAAAGTAAAATCGCCATTGCCCATCATTACCGATATACTATCGGAGTTATTAGATGCAATAGCAATGTCCACATTGTTATCGCTGTTAAACTTACCTACAACACCAAAGTAGTCGCCACCAATACTAAAACCATGGATAATATTTCCCTGAATAATAAGGTGGCCCGTACCATCGCCTTTAAGCACGTTACTGGTTGAGCCTATTACCGCTGCATCCAGCTTTGTGTCATTATTAAAGTCGGCTAATACCACATCCTGCATTCCTGTAAAGCAGCTATCATTAATAGTTGCCTGGAATGTTCCATCGCTATTGCCAAGCATTACACTTACTAATTGGCTTTGTGTATTGCAAACAACAAGGTCCTCATAGGCATCATTATTCATTAATCCTACTGCAACCGATTTTGGCCGCAATGCCGTGCGCAACTCAAATGGCCCGAAGGAACCATCAGTCTGCCCTTTCAGAAAACTGATATACCCCTTTGTGCGGTGTACGCACAAGGCATCTTTACGGGTGTCTCCGTCAAAATCGGCCAGCAGCATATCGTTGGGCGAACCGTTGGCTGAGTAAACATTGAACGATTGAAAAGTGCCGTTGCCGTTACCCCGTTGAACAGTTACGCCACCCTGGTCTTCGCTGCTGTTAACTATATCAACCTTTGTATCATTGTTTACATCCGCAACTAAAATTCTGCTGGAATATTGACCGATAAACAACACCGGAGGAGTACTGAATACCAATGACCCGTTGTTTATAAAGGGTTGAAGGTCGGTAACCGAGTGACAAACGATATCCCCGAAATTATCATTGTTAATGTCGGCAATTACCGGAACACGGTTTTGTGTTTGAAAACTAATTACAAAAAGTGAGGTGCGATTACCAAATAGCCCTGTGCCGTTGTTAACGAAGTAGGAAATAGAATCGTTTGCTGTATTGCCGGTGGCGTAGTCTACCACTATTTCAGGTTTGTTATCGGCGTTAAGGTTACCGGTATTAATGTTTACCGGGTGTACACCGGTTAGCAGGGTATCGGTTACGGAAAATGTAGAGTTAGCGTTGTTTTTTAATATATAAAGCCTGTTATCGGCATAATCGTTAATTACCAAATCAATTTTGTTATCGCCGTTAAAATCGCCCCCCGCTATTTTTGCCGGCGCGCTTGAGGCATTGGTACCATATGCAAACGTGATAGGAGCGTTAAAACCACCTGCACCATTATTAATCAATAAAGAAATATCATTCGCATCGCGATTGTGGGTTACTATATCCGGGCGGTTATCGTTGTTAAAGTCCGCCGTAAAAATGTCCTCGGGGCCGCTTGCGCCTGTAGAGAAGAACACAGCCGGTTGAAAAGTGCCATCACCATTACCTTTAAAAAAGGAGATAGAACTGCCTGCAAAGTTGCAGGTTATAGCATCCATTTTTGTGTCATTGTCAAAGTCTGCCGCCACCACATTGTAGGGTTGGCTGCCGGTTTCGTAGCGGTTGTCGTTTGCCGGATCGAAGCAAAGATTCTGCCCTTGAGAAGAAACCACGAGCAGGGAAAAAAAGATGAAGGGTAGTGCCTGTTTCATAACCTGTGCTTTTGCTTATTAATTAGGCACAAAGCAAAAAACAGTGAAGGGCAGGTTGAAACCGATTTTTAATCAGATTAAAAAATTCAACCGTCTTTTATAAGCATTTTCGCTTAATTATCAACAACTTACAATAAAATGACTCAATCATAAGATTTAGCTTAACGGGGCCTTTTGCAGGCTTTTAAATAGTTAAGATACAGGGCATAATTATCGCCTACAGCACCGGGTATTTTGTTGAGCTCCTCATCCAGCTTATCGAAGTATTCGCTTGCAACTTTAGGCAATTGCGACGGTAAAAAAGAAGCTGAAGTGAGTTGTGTGAAATAATCAGTAACCAATTTAAAGGGTGAGCTCTTTAATGCCTCGTCCATATTACGCTTTACTGAACGCAGCAGGTTTCCGAACACTTCCATCTCGCCCATTTCGAAAAAGCAGATAAGGCGGCACAGATGAACATGCAACTGAAAGTCCTCGCGCACATCGCGCCAGTTTTCATCTTTCAGTTCATTCAACCAATCAAGGGCTTCCGAAAAACGACCGAACTCTATGAGCCCAAATGCGATGTTCAAAAACAAGTGTAGCACTGCATCAGTTCGAAGATTTTCTTTTTGAATATCCTTGTCTTTCGCAACCTCTGCAATAACAGCATTAAGCATTGCAGTATTTTTAGTGCGTGTGTAGTACCACACCTTCATTGAATACAGGTAGTAAAGTCTAACAGCTTCTTTACGCTTGGTACTAAAACTAAGTTGTGCCATCTTTTCCAACGTTTCCTCAAATCCATCCATCTGTTGATGAAGAATACAGCCATTTAAAAAATTATATAGTGTAGCCAGGTAGCTATACGGTTCGCGTTTGATTTCGGCAGGGTGCTCATCCCAAAGCCTTACCAACCGAACCCCGGCATTATACATACCGCCGGTATCTTCCAATAAAATGCTGCCGTACAGGTGCGTCATATAAAACCAGTGGCGCCCGCGGAAAATAAGGTGAACCGGGTCCTCCTTAAGCTCAGGTGTGGAGAGTATGTCCCTTACCTGGTTCTTTAAATCTTCCCGTACATTAAGGTTACCTTCTTTATTCATAAAGTATTTTACCATGGTATGGTAATGGTAAATCCTGTTATACAGTTCTATACTCTTTAATGCGTGTTCATCACGCTTCGCTAATTCTTCAAAGCTTAACTTATACTCTCCTTCGTATTTCAAATCGGCAATCAACCCGCGTTCAAAATTGCTTAGGCGCAGCCCCAAATGAAAGCCCCCCTTTTCATCAATTTCTTGCCACAGGCGGCGTATTGCCCGTTGTGCCTGACTCACCAGGCCTTTACTGTGCAGTATACGCACCTCATCAAACGCCGCATTTAAATCGGAGTGCACATCACTATCATTAAAATGCACCCGCAATACTTTAAGCAACAACTCGTACAAGTGGTGCTTGGCGGCCGAATAGTTTTTTACAAAAGTTTCTTTACGGTGCTTTTTCAGTATTTCGGCCTCATTGTAAATCTCCTGCGCATCCAGCGCATCAAACAGTTTCAGGTAACTGCTTTCCTTGCCACCGCTGTATGCCTTGGCATAAAGCTTAAACAGGCGTTTCTCCTCTTTCTTAAGGGTATGTATTAACTGGTGCAACTCACTCACTGTTCCAAAATAAAAAACCCTGCTAAATCTTTTTAGCAGGGTTAGTATATGATTGCATGTTTCTACAAATCCTTATCCCATTGCCGGTCCACTTTATTCTTGATCTTGGGTACCGAGCGGAGGTATTGCCAAATGGCTTTAATCTCCAAATCAGTCATTCCGTTATAAGGCAGCATTGGTGGACGGATAGAGTGTCCTTCCTTATTTTTCTGTTGCAACATTACGTTTCTGAAATCGTCTTCGGTCCAATTTCCTAATCCTGTTTCCTCATCAGGGGTAATGTTGGCCGTATAAATTTTGTTGCCCTCCTGGGTAATCATCATATTGCCTCCACCAAGGAAACCAAAACTTTTTTCCGGCTGGGCCATATCTACTTTTTTAAAGTCGCCTGAGTGGCAGGGGTAACAATCATAACGGCCGGTAACCAAATACTTGCCATATTCTTGCAGGTTGTTGGTATCGGGCTCAACCACCGGTTGTTTGTTCAGCGGTATCTTCTTAAAAGCAACGTGGCAAAGCATTTTAGTAAGAAACGAAGGCTTACTTGGCACTTTAGCAATTTCTGAAGCCTGTACTTCGGGCCGGTCAGAGCGCAGGTAAGCAATAATTCCCTGCATATCTGCCTCTGACATGTGCGGAAACTTAGGCATGTAGATGGGCAGGAATTGGCCATCGGGCTTAACACCGGTACGTAACAGGTAATAAATGTCGCCATCACTCCAATTGCCGATACCATGTTCTTTACTCTGGGTGATGTTGGCTGAGTGTATCTCACCAAACTCAGGTGGTAACTCATTCAACAATCTTCCTGAAAGCTTACCATCACTACCTCTATGGCATACCATGCACTGTACGGCGGCTATTTTTGCACCTACCGCCACCTTATCAGGAGTAACCTCAACTTTAAGGTCCACTTTTTCGGTGGAATACTTAGGAATACCATCAATTTGGATGTAGGCTATAAAGCCACCAACAATAACTACGGCGGCTAAAATGAGATAGAGTAAAAAGCGTAATACTTTTTTCATACGTAATAGTTTAGGTTAATACTGGTTAAGGGTTATAAATCTTCGTTGTCGTATTGCCTATCTACCTTGTTTTTAATTTTCGGAATTGACATAAGGTATTTATACATGGCCCGTATCTCCAGATCGTTCAATACAGTCATCGGCAACATAGGTTGTCTTAAAGGGTGCCCGCTCTTCGTTTTTTGATACAGCATTGCGTTTCGGAAATCGTCCTCCGTCCATGTACCAATACCGGTTTCTTCATCAGGTGTAAGGTTTGCTGTATAAATTATGTTGCCGTTAGGTGTTTTGAGTTTGTTGCCACCACCCATGTAGCCGGGAGTGTTTTCCGGAACCTCAAGGTTAGTGGTTTCAAAACTCTGCGAATGGCAGGGATAACAATCGTAACGCCCGGTTGTAAGGTATTTTCCGTACGCCACTAAATCAGCGGTATCGGGGTCGGCCACCGCCTCTTTTGGGTAAGGCACTTTTTTAATTGCAACGGTGGCCAAAAACTTGGAAAACCATGAAGGCTTACAGGGAACGGTAGCTATTTCGGATGGTTGCAATTCCGGTCTATCAGATCGCAGATAGGCAATTACCGCACGAAGGTCGGTCTCGCTCATGTGAGGGAACTTGGGCATGTAATGCGGAACGAACTGCCCGCTGGGCTTTACCCCCGTACGCAGGAAATAGGCAATTTGCCCATCTTCCCACTTACCAATGCCATGTTCCTTGCTATGTGTTATGTTGGCTGAGTGTAACTCCCCGAACATTTCCGGTATTTCCGGCAGTGGACGGCCACTTAACTTACCATCGGAACCCCGATGGCAAATTACACATTGCACCGAAGCAATTTTTTCACCCAAAGCCACGGAGGCGCTATCGGGAGTTACGGGCTTAAATTCAATTTTATCTACCTCATATTTGGGTATACCCCGCACTTGCACGTAAAGCGCAAAGCCGCCAACAACAAGTACAGCAAACAATATAAGGTACAGCAGAAACCGTAAAGCTTTCTTCATAAATGTTTGGGTTTGGTTTATCGCTGCTGAAAAGATATAAGGTTTCTTTTAAAAACAAGAATCATTGGTCATTTTATTTTTGCAAATAGCTCATGTTTAAGCCAGATATTCAATGCTTTAGCAATAAAATATCTATCATAACTAAACTCTAACCGCCCCTTTGTTACTACTTTGGTAAGAGCAGCCCGGCAAATGCCAAACAAGTGCTCCGGTTTCCCAATTTGCCGGTACATTCTATATTTGCCGCCTCAATTAAAAGGACAACTATGGCAACTACAGCCGATATCAAAAACGGACTCTGCATAGAGTTTAACCACGACATCTACCAATTTATTGAATTTCAACACGTAAAGCCGGGCAAAGGCAATGCTTTCGTCCGCTGCCGTATGAAAAGCCTGCGCACAGGCCGTGTATTGGAACACACCTTTCCTTCGGGCCACGAGATTGTAACTGCCCGTGTTATACGCAAGCCTTACCAGTTCTTATATAAGGATGACAACGGTTTTAACTTTATGGACCAGGAGACCTTTGACCAGATTACACTGGAAGAGGCCATGATTGAAAACAATGACCTTTTAAAGGACGGCGATGTTTGTGAAGTTATCCTGCACGAAGAAACCAACCAGATACTGGGTTGCGAATTGCCTGCCCACGTGGTATTAGAAATTACGTATAGCGAGCCCGGCGTACGTGGCGATACAGCTACCAACGCCAGCAAGCCTGCTACTTTAGAAACCGGTGCTGTGGTAAACGTTCCTTTATTTGTTGACCAGGGCGAGAAAATTAAAATTGACACCCGCACCCGCCAATACGTGGAGCGCGTAAGAAATAAATAATTGCATATCAGCAATTTAACAACTAAAAGGGCTAAAGCTTAAACGCGTTTTAGCCCTTCTTTTTTGCCCCCGTTTAAGAAAACTTCTTACATTCGACCTCCCGAACAGCCACAGGCTTTCGGATGTTTTATCGGACAAATAAGCAACCCATGGATTTAAAACAGATACAAGAGCTGATTAAGCTGGTAAAGAAGAACGACATAAGCGAGCTGAAAATAAAAGAGGGCGACTTTGGTATTGCCATAAAAAACCGTGGCGGCGAACAGCCAACGGTTATTACCACCGCACCACTTACCCAGGCTGTGGCCCCGGTAAGCCAAACGCCGGTAAGGCAGGAGAGCGCTAAAGCCGAAAGCCAGGAAAAACCGGCAGCCGCTGAAGCTAAAAACGACAACCTGGTAACATTCAAATCGCCTATGGTAGGCACCTTCTACCGCAAGCCGGGCGCTGATAAAGACCCTTATGTTAAAGTAGGTGATGTAATAAAAGGCGGCGATGTGCTTTGTATTATCGAAGCCATGAAGCTGTTTAACGAGATTGAATTTGATGGTGGCGAAGGGCGCGTAGTTAAGATACTGGCGGAGGATGCCAGCCCTGTAGAATACGACCAACCATTGTTCCTGATAGAAAAAGTGTAAACGTTTAAAAGGTTAAAGGGCTAAACGGGTAATCACTATCCTTTTAAACCTTTAAACCTTTAGCCATTTAACCGTAACCAATGTTCAAAAAAATTCTGATAGCTAACCGTGGCGAAATTGCCCTGCGCATTATACGCACCTGTAAAGAGATGGGTATACAAACTGTAGCGGTTTATTCTACTGCCGACCGCGACTGCCTGCATGTTCGCTTTGCGGATGAGGCCGTTTGCATTGGCCCTCCAAAAAGTAAGGATAGCTACCTGAACATGCAGAATATTATGGCGGTGGCAGAGCTTACCAATGCCGATGCCATACACCCCGGCTACGGCTTTTTAGCAGAGAATGCCGCCTTTAGCGAACTGTGCCAGAAATACCAGATAAAGTTTATCGGGCCATTGCCAGACCAGATACGCGCCATGGGCGATAAAATTACCGCCAAAGAAACCATGATACGTGCCGGCGTGCCTTGTATACCCGGCAGTGATGGGTTGGTGGATGATATAGACACCGCTAAAAAAGTAGGAAACGAAATTGGATACCCTGTTATTATTAAAGCTACGGCCGGTGGCGGTGGTAAGGGTATGCGGATAGTGTGGAACGAAAAGGAACTGGAAAAGGCTTACACCATGGCCCGTACAGAGGCCGGCGCATCGTTTGGTAACGATGGTGTTTATATGGAAAAATTTATTGAGGAGCCTCACCATATAGAAATACAGGTTGCCGGCGACCAATACGGAGAAGCCTGCCACCTTAGCGAACGCGATTGTAGCGTTCAGCGCCGCCACCAAAAGTTGGTAGAAGAAGCTCCTTCGCCCTTTGTTGACGAGGCATTGCGCAAAAAGATGGGCGCCGCTGCCGTTAAAGCAGTTAAAGCAATTAACTACGAAAGCGTGGGAACGGTAGAGTTCCTTGTAGATAAACACAAGAACTTTTACTTTATGGAGATGAACACCCGTATACAGGTGGAACACCCCGTAACGGAAGAAGTGATGGATTTTGACCTGGTGAAAGAGCAGATATTGATTGCTGCAGGCACGCCAATTTCGGGCATCTTATACTTCCCTGAAAAAATGCACGCTATTGAGTGCCGCGTTAATGCCGAAGACCCATTACACAACTTTGCACCAAGCCCCGGTAAAATAACCGCCTTGCACACGCCTAAAGGTTATGGCGTGCGGGTGGATACGCACATTTATGCAGGTTATTCCGTACCGCCCTATTATGACTCCTTATTAGCAAAGGTTATTTGCCGTGCTAAAAGCCGCGAGGAATGTATAGTGAAAATGAAGCGCGCTATGGAAGAATTCGTAATTGAAGGTGTAAAAACCACAATACCTTTTCACCTTGTATTAATGGATAACGAAGAATTCCGCAGCGGAAAGTATGACACCGGACTTTTAGAGCGTTTCGACTATGTAGGCGCCATAAAAGAAATGGGTGGATACTAAAAACAGGCAAGCCCTTTTATGGGGCACTCTTGCCCTTGCTTTCATTGTTTGTGTTACATGGTGGCAATGGAAAAAGAGCAGCCGGGCGCTGGATGAGTTCCGCAAAATAGATCAGCAGATAACTGCCTCCGACAGCTTACTTAAAAAAAGCAATCAGCAAATTTTAGATCAGGTAGAATCCTCTCCTACAGCCGATACAGTTCACCGACTGGTAAGTGATTATTGCAGCTATATCGATACTCTTCGGGAAAAATTGATTGCAAAAGCGGGTGGTATAGATGAAAATGGGAACATTGTCCGTATGGATGATATTGACATTTCTACCCAAATGTTAGCCGAGGGAAATGAAGGCAAGCTACTGTATCAGAAACTACTGAAGCTGCGCTCTACCCTAACTGCCATTGCCCCTCAAAACAAAGCAGCAATTGAAAGCCTGCTTACCGCCGAAATTCATACCAATTCTAAAGACGAGC
>CAZUHU010000056.1:0-19730 GCA_964620645.1 uncultured Chitinophaga sp. | reverse complement strand
TTAAACTGCTCCTTGCTAAACATCTCCATCTGGTCAGTATAATGCGGGCTGTTGGGCCTGGCTGAGGAGCCATAGGCATTTATAGATTGAATCTCTACACCATTGGCTGAATACTTGTTTACCTGTATGTAGCCATCTCCGCTGTTAATTCGCCAAACACCTTTCTTCTTATCAACCAGTTTAGGGTCGGCTGCTCTTGCCACCTCTCTTAAACCACTTGCCGGCAAGCTCACATTACCCCGCACCAAACGTTGAACCTCCCCCAATTTAATGTTCAGGGTGCCATATTTAGCCAGCATAAATTTTTGCGCATAGCGCAAAGCCTCAGCAACTTCCTGCTCGTGCATTGGTTCTTTTTTAATCATCAAAAAAGCAAAAGGAGTTTTCCATAGCTTGGTCAAACGTTCCTGTGTTATCATAGCTAACGCTGCATCTTCATTTTCAATGTTGCCTTCCCAATTCCAGTGCTTTATTTTTGCAATAGCATCTTTTATATCAGGATATTTGGCCGGATCCAATTCGTACATCGCTTTAAAATTCCGCGCATAGCTGGCATTCTTTGAATAACTCTTATCAAACTTTACGCGTAAAAAATCCTTCCAGGTAAACTTTCCCTTTACTGCCCCTAACATTTCCGCGAAACGTTCACCTCGGTTGTAGTTAAACTGCTGTATACCCACAAAACCACCTGTCCATTTGCAATCAGGCCCGCTAACGCTGTATTGCGTTTGGTTACAGCTAAAAAGATAACCACAGCTTGGATTTAATAAACGGGGCTTACGGTCATAGGGTACCAACTTATTCCATTTATAGGCAGATGTATTAGCCGTAATAGGCAAATGCCAGTTCAATAGCGAATCGCGCATAGGTATCTGAAACCCGCTCTCATAAAAGATATTGCCCTTAACATCGGCATACATGGTATTAAACAATGGCACAGCTTCCATTTTTAAGGCAGCTTCAAACTCCGTAAAATTCGTGGCCTTGTTCATGCGGTACCACTGCTCTGTTGAACGAAAATCCATAGCTCCTGCAAAACGTAAGGCATACCAGCCATGCTTTGTTTGAAAAACAGGACCGTATTCGCAACTGCGTATTTTTTTCTTCAAGCCAAGTTTAATTCCCCCAAGCTTTATTTTAAGGCTGGCAGTTTTAACCTCAAACTCCTTCCATTGTCCATCATACAGGTACTTATTTCCTTTATGGTTTAACTTATAAATATCCCCGAACGTATGATAATTGGTGGTGTGCGCCCAACCTAAATATTTGTTCGTGCCAACAAACACCGTTGGCCCGCCCGGAAACAAGCCCCCTATAACATCCCAGCCTTCATCACTTTTTATGTGCGCTTCGTACCAGGCAAAACGTCCTTCAATAGGTTGATGGGAGTTTACCAAAAGCCAGGCTTTGCCATCCTCCGTTCTTGATGGGGCAATGGCCATTGAGTTAGAGCCAACCTCGTTGGGCTGGTGCAAAAGTTCGCAACGGTTTTCTTTAATGGATTTTAGGGCCATACCAGCACCCGCAAACAGGGTAAGTGTAAGTGTGGCACCCTTTACTACCTCCTGGGGTTTAAAAGGTAAGGACTTTTTAACCAATACTTCTTCAGGATGCGCCGCAGCATAGTCATTAACGGCTTGCGTGTAACCTTCCAGAACCTTCTTAAAATCCGCTGAAATTACTTTGTCGTAATTATTATCAACCAGTGTATCCACCCCAAAAAAGCGCAGGGCAAAGTCAAAGAGAACTCCATCCTTGCCTAATACCTGCCCTAACATTCCTTTGGCCGCAAGCAGATTTTGTTGCACATCTTTAAAATCATCCTCGCAGTGCGCCCAAGCCAGGCCGTAAGCTGCTTCAGCATCCGTATGGCCATAAATATGAGGAACTCCAAAGCTATCGCGGGCTATAGTAACATTAGCCGGATTAACCTGCGCGCCAGCAGAAAAAAAGAAGATAAAAAACAGAAGTGAACACCCGATACGGTTGAGAATCATTTTCGGAAATTTCTACCGAAGATAATCCCGGTAGCCAAATATGAAAATCTATTTATTCCCTTAAACAGCCGTTTTGTTTGGCGGATCTCCCCCTCAGATTTCGTGATTACATATTGTTTTAAAGAATACTGCTGATTCGCAAATTCAGGGCTGGCCGCATGGCGCTTGCTTAAATATTGGAGGGGAAACTCAGCAACTTAAAACTTCTTGCCCTACAATGGCAAATACGCGATGGCCCGCAGCAGGAGAAATAATAGACAAACCGGTAAACTTGCTGAACGCAGGTAGTACACAACCGTTGGGTGTAAACAAAAAACAAGGAAATTTCAGGCTTTGTCTTGCAGCCCCTTCTAACCGAACACCGGGATGCACATGCCCGCTAAAGCAAAAGTCAGCAGGTTCATCCACTGCTTCATGCGAAAAAAGGAATGGCCCGATTTGCAATTGGTTAGTAAGCCGCAAATCCAGTTCGTTATACTTTTCAATTTCCAAAATATCATGGTTACCCAAAATCAAATCAATACGTAATTGCCGGGTAGCATACCGCCACGCTGCAAATCCATCTACCTCAGTATTAAACCGACTGTGAAACATATCGCCCACCACTATCAATCGTTGAGCATTAAAGGCTGTAACCAAACCATTTAGCGTTTGCATGTCATCAACAAACAAATCAGGAGGTACCGGTATCCCCGCTTTTCTAAAATGACCTGTTTTGCCCAAGTGTAGATCTGAAACTATTAGGGCAGCCTGCTCTTTCCAATATACGGCTCTTTGGGGTAGCAGGCGAAAATGATTATCCAATAACCTTATCTCCATCACTCTTTCTCCAATTGCATTTGCATTTTAAGCACCCGCGCCTTCAACTCCTCGCTACTTAAATTTTCACGCATTGAATCTACTTTTATAGGAAAGGCGAGAGGTGTAAATTTAACAGGATACTTAAGAACAATGTTGGAGTTATAAATGCGGTTTAAACCATCCCGCAATCGGGCCTCTTCAATCTGTTCGTTAAATGCCTCCGTAAAAGCCTGCTTCAGCAACAAACTTTTAGGGTCGTATTCTGAAAATACATTGAACAACAATGCCGCAGATGATTGAAGGTGCTTATTCTTAACTACCGTACCCGGGTACCCCCTGAATACCAAGCCCGAAATAATAGCTATGGGCCTGAATTTCCGCTTCGCCATTTCTGTAGAATTCACGCTTCGCTGAATATCTACCACTAAATTCTCTGTACTAAAAATTTGATGAAGGATTTTGTTATTGATAGGAATTTCCTGATCGCTCAGCAATTCAAATCCATAATCGTTCATGGCTATAGAAAAAGTAATGGGCTTAATAAGGCTTAAGCGGTAAGCTACCAACGAAGCCATAACCTCATGCACTATACGGCCCTCGAAGGGATATACAAATAAGTGGTGGCCATCCTTTGTAATTATATATTCAATGAGCGTTTCATTATGCCCGGGAACATGCGATAGGTGGGCCTGCAAATCGAACAAGGGCCTCAAAACTTTCAACTCAATTTCTGTTCGCTTATTAAAACTTTCAGGCGCAGCAGCAGTTACATACGTTTCACGTAATACCTGGCCCAGTTTGGCGCTTAACGGCATGCGGCCGCCGGCCCAGCTGGGTACAATTGCCTTTTTGGCCTTCGATTTGCGCACCAGCGCATTCATATCTTTTACCTGAACAAACTCAAGGTTGCGGCCCGCCAATGAAAAAACATCTCCGGGCTTAAGCCTGGAAATAAAAGATTCTTCAATACTACCTACATAGCCTCCCTTCATAAACTTAACGCGTATCATGCTATCGCTAACAATGGTGCCAATGTTTAGCCGGTGCCGCAGGGCTATCTTTTTATCCTTTATTTGGTAAAGGCCATTTTCAACCTCCACTTTTTTAAACTCATCATAAGCAGCTAGTGAACTGCCGCCTGTTGTAACAAAATTCAATATCCAAAACCACTCCTCTTCGGTAAGGTATTGGTATGCAAAGGTCTTCTTTATCTCTTCAAAAATCTGTTTGGGGTAAAAGCCATCGCTTACTGCCAGGGTACAAACGTATTGTATCAAAACATCATAGGCGTTTAATACGGGGTCACGCTGCTCTATCAGTTCCTCCAAAGCAGCCCGTTTAAGGGCAGCGCCTTCAACCAACTCCAGCGAATGCGTGGGCAAAAAATAAATTTTACTTACCGCGCCGGGCCGGTGACCGCTTCTGCCTGCGCGTTGTAAAAAACGGGCCACTCCTTTAGGTGAACCAATTTGCACCACTGTATCTACCGGTCTGAAATCAACGCCAAGGTCCAGCGAGGACGTGCACACCACCACTTTTAATGCGCCTTCGTGCAATGCATTTTCAATCCAGGTTCTCACCTCCGCATCTATTGAACCGTGATGTAGGGCAATAAGCCCTGACAGCTCCGGATAGGTATCCAGCAACGCGTGATACCATATTTCAGACTGCCCCCTGGTATTGGTAAACACCAGGGTAGTGTTACTTTGTTCAATAATCGGTATCAGCCTGGCTGCAAGGCGAGTGCCTAAATGCCCCGCCCATGGAAAGTTCTCAATCTTATCAGGAATAATGGATTCAATCTCCACTTCCTTTTTAATTCTGCTTCGTATAATTTTTCCTGCCGCCGCACCTGCACCTAATGCAACTTCCATGGCCTGCTCCAGGTTACCTATCGTGGCGCTTATAGCCCATGTCTTTATCGTTCGTCCTTCTTCCGCAGCAAGGCCTCTTAACCGACTAAGGGCCAACTCTACTTGCACCCCACGTTTACTGCCAAGCAATTCATGCCACTCATCTATAACAACTGTATGTAATTTTTTAAAGTGAGCCGGATACTCCTTTTGGGTAAGAATTACATGCAGGCTTTCAGGCGTGATGATCAGAATTTCCGGCAGCTTTACTTTCTGCCGTGCCCTTTCCTTTGCACTGGTATCGCCGCTTCGCAGGCCAACGGTCCACGGTAGCGAAATAGTATCGCAAACTTCCTGCATGGCGCGTTGCAAGTCCTTAGCTAAAGCGCGTAAAGGCGTTACCCATAACAACTGCAAGCCATTATTTTTTTTCTCCTGCCAGCTTTTATTGGTGTTTATCCATTCAATAAGTACCGGTAAAAAAAGGGCAAAAGTTTTACCATAACCGGTGGGTGCATTCAACAGGCCCGAATGCCCCGCAAGAAATTCATCCCAGGTTTCCTTTTGGAAAGGGAAGGGCTTATTGCCAAGCGCAGCCATCCAATCCAATATCACCTCTTCTCCCCTGCTTAGCTTAGCCGCCATCTTCTTTGTTGTTGGAAGTTCCATAAGCAGCCAACATAGCCTGCAGGTCACTTAGTGTATTAATCTCCTCCACCGTTTTATCCCTCCGCCACCGTAACATGCGCGGAAAACGAACTGCAACACCCGATTTATGCCTGTTACTGGCAGCAATGCCCTCAAAGCCTATTTCAAAAACCAATTCAGGCTTAACGGTGCGCACCGGGCCAAACTTTTCCAGTATGTTTCTTTTTATAAAAGCATCCACCTGCAGAAACTCTTTATCCGTTAACCCGGAATAGGCTTTGGTAAAGGTTACCAATTTACCTTCCGCATCCTTTACAGCAAAGGTATAATCTGTATACAAATTGGCTCTGCGCCCGTGGCCCTTTTGAGCCGCCACTAAAACGCAATCTATTGAAAGTGGATTTACCTTCCACTTCCACCAATCGCCCCTTTTACGGCCCGCCTGGTAAGCAGCATCCTTGCGTTTCAACATTAAGCCTTCACTCATTTTCTCACGCGCTTGCTGCCTTGCATCCGTCAATTGCTGCCAGTTAGCAAACTCAACCAATGGCGAAAGATGAACAGGTAAGCCGCCGGGCAAAACAAAATTCTTCTTGATGCCGTCAATCAATTTTTCCAGCAGCGCACGGCGCTCCTGTTGCGCTTTTCCTCTTACATCCTCCCCGTTAAACTCCAAAATATCGTAAACAAGAAAACTAACAGGCGCTGTTTCCAATATTTTCCTCGTTACATTTTTTCGGCCTATACGCGTTTGTAAAACATTAAACGGCAGGGGTTGGCCATCTTTCCAGCAAATTATCTCACCGTCCAGCGCAGTGCCGTCGGGTAACATTTCAGTTAACACCTGGTACTCCGGAAATTTTTCTGTTACCAGTTCTTCTCCCCTGCTCCAAACAAATAATTCGCCTTTGCGTTTTATAATTTGGCCTCTTATACCGTCCCATTTCCATTCTACCTGCCATTCGGCCTCATGCCCCAAATTACTTAGTTCTTCTTCCAGGGGGTAAGCCAAATAAAAAGGATAGGGTTTTGAAGCATCAGTATCAGCATGGCGCCCTTCCATTAACTCATCAAAGGTGGTATCCAATGGCGACCATTTACCACTTACACGATGCGCCATAACCTGCGGAGCTGTTTCGTATATCTGAGCCAGTGCATTTATAACCAGTGCTTCAGATACCCCAATGCGAAAAGAAGCGCTCATCAGCTTATTAAATACAAAGCGCTCGTTGCTGCTTAAATCCATCCACGCCTTTATTATTCCTTCTTTCTTTTCCTCATCCGTTTTGTCAGCTAATTGCAAAAGGTAGTGCATCCAAAAGGCCAAAGATTTATCGCTATGCGCTTTACTATCGGGTAATATCAACGCAATAGTTTCACTTAAGTCGCCAACGTTTAAATAACTCTCTTCAAATAACCATAGTGGAATACCGGCCAATTCAGCACACCAGCCATGCAGTTTGGTTGAACTAACCGAACGCTTCAATCTTCTGCCTGTAAACAAAGCAAGGGTCCATATTTTGTCTTCCGGCGGTGCCATTTTAAAATACTCTACCAATGCACTTAGCTTATCATTGGTTTTAGTGCTGGCTGATATCTTATTTATAAGTTCTGCAAACCGTTTCATGTTTCAGGCACTCCTTCATTTATTTCGTCACCATATTGGGTTTTCACTTCTTCAGCTGCAATGCCTGTTTCGTTCAGGTATCTGGCAAAAACAGATTGGTAACCGTGCGTAACAAAAACCTTCTGCGCACCGGTTGCCTTTATTGCGGCAAGTAACCCATCCCAATCAGCATGGTCACTCAACGCAAAACCGGCATCCGTGTTTCCTCTTCGCTGTAAACCCCTCACCTGCATCCAGCCACTGCATACCCCGGTTGAATAAGGCTCAAAGCGCTTTAGCCATGGCGAGTTCGCCACCGAGGAAGGGGCTACGATAAGGTCGTTAGTATTTTTAGGTGTATCATACGTCCACCTGTTTACGGGGTACACAGGCAAACCAAATTCGTATAGTGCATTTTGCACATTGTAAACTGCCGTATGAGCATATATATTACCAATATCTTTATTGAGCCCTTGTAAAATGCGTTGTGCTTTACCCAGGCTATAACCAAACAGTATACTCGTTTTCCCCTTCTCCTGATTTTGCTTCCACCAGTTATTAATGGAGTTAAAAATCTCTTCCTGCGCTTTCCAACGATAAACCGGCAAACCGAAGGTGGATTCTGTAATAAAGGTATGGCATTGCACCGCTTCAAAAGCGCCGCTAATGCCATCGTTTTCCGTTTTATAATCACCACTTACCACCCATACTTCGCCCTGGTATTCTACCCTTACTTGTACGGAACCTATAATGTGCCCCGCAGGATGAAGCGTAACCTTAACACCATTGATGTAAACCGGCTCATTATATCCTTGTGTTTGTAACTGAATATCTGCACCTAAACGCAACCTCAACAAAGGTTCAGAATACGTATGTGCAAGGTAGTATCGGCTTCCCCACCGCGCATGGTCGCTATGGGCGTGGGTAATAACCGCATAATCTACGCTGCTCCAGGGGTCTACATAAAAATTACCCGCCTTGCAGTAAATGCCTTTATCTGTAAACGTAAGTAATTGCGACATGCAGTTTAAAATACAAAGTTTAAGCCATGCTGCTTAACTATAATCACAACAACAAATTACATAAGCTAAGGTTGTGGTGAAAAAGCGCTTAATCATTTTTTTAAAACTACTGAATAGAAAGGATTGCGCTCAAACATCCGGGAAATCGAAAAATGTTAGAGGCACTGAGAAATAAATGCAGCGCCCTGCCTCATAAACAGAAAACATACCGGTTTTATACCCAACTAACATAATGGGCCACCTAAAACTGACCCAGCAATTTCCCTCAGCTTTTACTTGCGCAAGTAAAACTTTAACACGAATTTCAGCATCCCGATCTAAATCCGAGATGCTTTTCGCCATTGTAGATATTGAAACCACAGGTGGCTATGCTGCTGCCAGCCGCATAACGGAGGTAGCTATATTTATTCACAACGGCAGTAAGGTAGTACAGAAGTTTGAAACCCTTATTAACCCGGAGTGCGAAATCCCTTACTACATAACCGGCCTAACCGGCATCTCTGAGAAAATGGTTCGCAAGGCGCCTACTTTTGAAAAAGTGGCCGAACGCATTTATAACCTGTTACACGATAAGGTTTTTGTAGCGCACAGCGTAAATTTTGATTATAGCTTTTTACGCAACCAATTAGCTGAACACGGATTTAAATTAGATACACAGAAGCTCTGTACCATACGCTTAAGCCGGAAAATCATAAGCGGACTGGCATCTTACAGCCTTGGCAACATATGTGGTTATTTAAACATAAATATCACTAACCGTCACCGTGCAGGCGGCGATGCTATAGCCACCGTTAAACTATTTGAGCACCTTTTGGCCAATGGCGGTGAAGCCATTATTAATGCTGCTCTAAAGCGAAACTCGAAAGAGCAGGTTTTGCCACCCAACCTGCCTAAGGAGCAGTTTGAAAACCTGCCACGCACTACAGGCATTTATTATTTCCATAATAAACAGGGTAAAGTAGTTTACGTAGGTAAGGCGGTAAATATTAAGAGCAGGGTAAGCAGCCACTTTAGCGGTAATTCATCTTCGCGGCAACGGCAAAATTTTATGCGCGAAGTTTTTCATATTTCGTACCGCGGTTGTGCTGATGAACAAACAGCCTTTACACTAGAGAACCAGGAAATTAAACGGCTTTGGCCCAAATTCAATATCGCACAAAAGCACTACGTACCTACCTATGGCCTTATTGAATACATTGACCAAAATGGCTTTCGCCGATTAGGAATAGAACGCTTGAAGAAAAAACAAGGCGCTTTGTATTATTTCCAAAGCCGGTTGGAAGCCCTTGAAAGCTTAAGAGAGAATGTTGCTGCCTATGGGCTTTGCTTACGCTTAAGTGGCTTAGCAAAAGATAAAGAAGTTTGTGAACAGAATGGGTGTGTTTGTTGCTCAAACAGTAATGAAGCAGATACCTACAACCAATTGGTAGCAGACCTAATTTTTAAACTTAAGATTGACTGGCAAAACGTAATAGCCGGCAACCCTGCGGTTACCGTAGCTTCGGTTGCTGCTTTATTGTAGAAACGAAATCGCCTCCTGTAAAGGAGGCGAAACGCGATTAGTTCTTGGTCAACTTTTGGATCTCTTCTTCCAGCACGTATTCATCGCCATCGGTATAGCCGCTGTGCATAAACACAATCTTACCATTGGCATCAACCACTACTGTAAAGGGCACGCTCTGTATGTTCAACTGGCGTTTCAAATCCTGGTTGGTATCTAATAGCACATCATAGGTCCAGCGCTGTCCGTCCACATAAGGCTTTACCTTGGTGGTACTGCGCGAGTCATCTATAGATACAGCTACTATCTGCAGGTTATACTTCTTCTTCCATTCATCATAAAGGTCGGCCATATTGGTCAGTTCCTTTTTGCATGGCACGCACCAGGTAGCCCAAAAGCTGATGATGGTAATTTTGCCGCTTTTGCCGTAATCCGCAACGTTCACCTTTTTACCGTTTACATCGGTTAAGGTTAGCACCGGCAGGGTCTTCTCCCCTAACACCTTCTCCACCCCTGTTTTTTCTCCTTGTGCATTGAGGCCCAAGGCAATAACTACTATAGCAAACAACAAAATTGCTTTTTTCATGTTGGTTTATTTAGGTCCGTCTATTTCAAGCTGCGTGCCAAATCCGCATTTCTATCCGAATGTAACGGATTTTTGGAAATAACCTTTTAGAATAACTTTACGCCCGACCATACACCCGGTTTCATGCAAAAACTCAACATTCTATCCACAATTTTGTTTGTAGCGCTGGTTTCAACCGTTAATGCCCAGTGGGGGTATTTCTCAGGCTCCGTTCAAACAAACGCTAACTTTTTTATCCGCGATCCCAAAATTAACGCCTTTAACCTCCCCCATTACGACAACCTTAAGGTGGGCTGCGATGCGTGGTTTAACCTGAACTATACCAACGAAAAGTATGAGTTTGATGCCGGTATGCGTTTCGATGGGTTTTACAACTCTATTTTACGCGTGCCTACTACGCCCTATACCGGTGTTGGTATCGGCAACTTTTATTTAAGAAAGAAGATTAAGGACCTGACCGTAACGGCAGGTTATATGTACGACCAGATTGGCACCGGCATAATTTACCGAACCTATGAGGAACGTGCTTTGGGGATAGATAATGCCCTGTTAGGCGCCCGCCTTGAATACAACGTAAAGGATATGCTTAAACTGAAGGCTTTTGCCGGGGTGCAAAAGCTGAAATTCAGTATTCAAAAGCCCTTGATTGTTGGCTTTAATGCAGAGGGCAACTTTAATATTAAGAACAAAGCCATGTTATTGCCGGGTATTGGGGTGGTAAACCGTAGCATGGACCAGCAAAACATTGAGCAGGTGGTCTCTACGATTGAGAGCTACGATACCATTGGCCGTTTTGTACCAAAGTATAACACCTACGCCTTTACCGTTTACAACACTTTAACCGTTGGCGATTTTACCTGGTATGCCGAAGGTGCTTACAAAACTTCAGAGGCAATAAAGAAAGATCAGATACGCGATGCTAAAGATTCGCTTATCAACTCAGCCGGCAATTGCGTTTATACCTCGCTAAACTTTTCGAAGCCGGGTATTGGTATAACCCTTCAATTTAAACGGACCGAAAATTTCTACCTGCATACCTCGCCTAATTCAACCGAGGCTCTGTTCGATGGCATGCTTAACTTCCTGCCACCGGTAAGCCGTCAAAACTCCCTGCGCCTGCCATCCCGGTATTTTGCACCATCGTTGGAGAACCACGAACTGGCCTTTGGTGCTGAAATCACTTACTCTCCCAACCGTAAAATCAATTTTACATGGCAGGGCTCTTACATCCGCGATTTTATCATGAAGAAATACAACCCTACTGATACCGTATTTTTTGCCGAGGGCTATTTCCAGGCATTATTCAGGCCAATCAGCAGTTTAGAAGTAGAAGTTGGTTTTCAATTTGCACGCTACAACAAATTTCTTTACAGAAAAGAGGGCAACCCTGAGGTTAATGCCTACACGCCTTTTGCTGAGCTAAATTATAAGATAAACAAGAAAATGAGCCTGCGTTTTGAGTTTCAATACCAGCACGTAAAAGAAGACTACGGCCAATGGCTATATGGCTTAATAGAGTATAATTTTGCACCGCATTTTTCGTTTGCAGTGTCAGACATGTGGAACTTTAAACCAAACCCTGATGTTAACCCTAATGCCAACCACTACTACTCGGTTTTTGCCGGTTATACCCTGGGGCCGCACCGTTTTACGCTTTCGTACGTTAAGCAGGTTGAAGGTATTGTTTGCACCGGGGGCGTATGCCGTTTAGAGCCTGCTTTCAGCGGTGTTAAGTTTGGCGTTAATTCAACATTCTAAGTAAATTTATAGTATGAGGAGGTCAGTATTTTTTGCGAGTCTTTTAGCACTATTTGCTTTGGTTCAATCGTGCAAGGAGGTTGGGCCTAACATTAACCTGCATGGCAATGGTAATTCTATTGGCGACACTACCTATATCGAATCGCCGGTAGCTACCGCGCAGGTAAAAAATGTAATGATTGAAGAATTTACAGGAGTGCGTTGCCCTAACTGCCCGCAAGGCCACCAGATTTTAGCCACTATTAAAGCCGCCCACCCCGACCATGTGGTGGCAATGAGTATGCACCCTATAAACTCACTTGGCGCCCCTTATAATGGCTTAAGCGTAATGGATTTCAGAATGCAGGAGGTACAGGATCTGTTTACGGGGTACTACTCTAACCCGGGCTTTGAGCCTTGTGCCGGTATTGATGGCCAGTTGTTTAGCGGCGAAACTTTTGTGCTTATTGACAAGAACAAATGGGCCAGCAAGGTAGATGCCCAATTAACAGGTACTACACCGGTTAATATTGAACTGAGCAAAACCTACGATTCCACTAACCGGCAGTTAACTATGGTAGTTGAATTGCACTATACCCAAAACGTAACCGAAGCCAACAAACTTACCGTAGGGCTAATTGAAAGCGGAATGGTTACCGCGCAGTTAAATGGTTCGGTAATTGACACCTTTTACGTGCACAACGATGTGCTAAGGTGTTTTATAACTGCTAACACCGGCGATGCCCTTTCGCAAACGCTGGAGCCGGGACGCGTTATCAGGAAGGTTTATCAAAAGGTGCTGGACGCCGCCTGGAAACCCGAAAACATGAAAATTGTGGCTTACGTGCACGAATCTCAAAATTCCAAGGCTGTTTACCAGGCTAAGGAATTAGATGTGGAATAAGTATCAACCAGGCCGTTTACTGCTCTCTTTTTTCAGGGCTTTTATACTCCCATAAACTGACTTTTGTTAGCTGCTAATCTGTCAACTTCTTCATTAGATTAGCGCCATGAAAATTTCATATAACTGGCTTAAACAGTACGTTGATTTTAACCTATCGGCACAGGATCTTGCCGAAGTGCTAACCGGGGTAGGGCTTGAAGTAGAAGATGTTGTGAAGTTTGAGACTATACAAGGCGGTCTGGAAGGTGTTGTGATAGGTGAAGTGAAAGAATGCGCCAAGCACCCCGATGCTGATAAACTTTCAATAACCAAGGTTGACGCCGGCACCGGCGAATTGCTGCAGATAGTTTGTGGCGCCCCAAATGTAGCTGCGGGCCAAAAGGTAGTAGTAGCGCTTGTAGGTGCCACGCTTTATCCATTTGCAGGCGAAAAAATAAGCATCAAAAAAGCTAAAATACGCGGGGTGGAAAGCTTCGGTATGATTTGCGCCGAAGATGAACTGGGCCTCAGCGAAAACCATGCAGGCATTATGGTTTTAGAGGCTGCCGCCAAGGTGGGCACTAAAGCGGCTGACTACTTTAAAATTGAAAGCGATTATATTTTGGAAATTGGCCTTACGCCTAACCGCTCTGATGCTAACTCTCATATCGGGGTGGCACGCGATATTGCGGCCGCGCTTAATATTTCCTACAACAGTAAAGTAAGCTTTACTAAACCCAACACCGGCAGTTTTAAACCAGGCAATGATTTGCCCGTTACGGTTGAAGTTTTGGATAAAGACTGTGCGCGTTATTCCGGTCTTACTATTTCCGGTTTAATAGTAAAAGAATCTCCGGATTGGTTAAAGAATAAGCTTAAGACCATTGGAGTAAAACCTATAAACAGCGTAGTAGATGTTACCAACTACGTTTTACATGAATACGGCCAGCCGCTGCATGCTTTTGATGCAGCTAAAATAAAAGGCAATAAAGTAGTGGTGAAAAAGTTGCCTGAAGGAACACTGTTTAAAACGCTGGATGAAAAAGAAATTAAGTTGCATGCCAACAACCTTATGATTTGCGATGCCGAAAATGGCATGTGCATAGCAGGTGTTTATGGCGGTTATAATAGTGGAGTATCGGCCTCAACTACCGGCATTTTCCTGGAGAGCGCTTACTTCTCTCCCGCTTCTATCCGTAAAACATCAACTGAATTGGGCTTGCGCACTGATGCCGCTACCCATTATGAAAAAGGCTGCGACCCTAATATTACTGTTGAGGCCTTGAAGCGCGCCGCCCTGCTTATTACGGAGATATGTGGAGGTCAGGTTTCTTCAGCCATTATCGATATCTATCCTGAGAAAATAGAGGGCTGGAGTGTTGACGTTGATTATACGCGTATTATCAAATTGGCAGGTTTTGAAATACCTGAACAAACGGTAAAAAACATACTGCACCAACTGGAAATTAAGATTGTAAAAGAAGACGGCCCTAAATGGCAGTTATTGGTACCAGCATTTAAAACAGATGTAAAACGCGAAGCTGATATTGTAGAGGAAGTGCTGCGCATATATGGCTATAACAGCTTTACGCTTCCGCGCACGGTTAAATCAAGCTTACAGTTTTCGCCGGAGGTTAATGCGCAAAAGTTAGAGAATACAGTTGCAGAAATGTTGAGCGGATTCGGATTAAACGAAATTTGGACCAACTCTATTTCGCAATCAAAGTTCGAGCAGGACGAGGAGTTGAAAAAGCAACAGGTAATGTTGCTAAACAGCCAAACTGCAGAATTGGATGCCTTGCGCGTATCAATGCTGTATTCCGGCCTGGAAGTAATTGCTTACAACCAGAACCGAAAAAATACGGATCTACGGTTTTATGAATTCGGCACAACCTACCACAAGGCTGCACAGGGGTATCAGCAAAGCCGTCACCTGGCGTTATGGCTAACCGGTAAAACTTTTGAAGGCAACTGGATTGGCAAAGCAGAATCTTATAGCTTCTATCATTTGAAAAACCTGGTAGAAAAAATACTTCACCGTCTCGGTCACAAGGTTTTTGAGTCAGAGGTGATGGAACAATCTCCATTTACCTTCTGCCTGCAATTAAAAAACGAAGGCGTTACCATAGCACGCTTAGGTAGCGTAAGCAAAAAAACCATTCAACAATTCGATATTAAAAACGAAGTTTTGTTTGCCGACCTTAACTGGGATTACCTGTTAGAAAAGTCGCAGTTCACCAAAACTGAGTTTAAAGAGTTGCCGAAGTTTCCGGCAGTGCGTCGAGATTTAGCCATGCTGGTAAATGAAGACCTGCGTTTTGAGGCCATAGAAAAAATAGCACATAGCGAATCGAAAAAACTACTGCAGGAAATAAGCCTGTTTGATGTTTACAAAGGCGATAAAATGGAAAAGGGAAAGAAGAGCTATGCTATCAGTATGGTTTTCCAGCACCCTGATAAAACATTAACCGACCAGGAAATTGAAAAAATAATGACCCGCCTTATGACCAAATACGAAAGCGAATTAGGCGCCATTATCAGGAAGGCTTAGCCTGTTATTACAGTAAGCGGCTGTTGCTTCAACCAGTGATTGATAAAGTTGTTATTGTAGCTTAGGTTAACCACATAATACATCGTATAGCCGGCAAAAACCTGCGAGGTTGCGGCAGGTTCTATTACAACTTTCCCATCAATGTAATTAGAGTGCAGAAAGAAAACTTCGTCGGCACGCTTTAGTAGCAGCCCCACGTGGTTATTGCCTAAGCCTAAAAAGTAAAAGCCGGCAGCAAAGTCTTCGGTGTGCATTTTTGCCAGTGCCATCTCCGCCGAAGTAAATTGATAAACAGAATCTCCGGCTGCATAAGTTTTGGCCTCATTCAACGGATTTTGCTGCGCTATTTTGTAGCGGTTTAAAGGCACACCCATATGCAGCAAGGTTGTAGAAACAAAATACCCACAGGCTATCTCTCCTTCCTTAGGTACAGCCGTATACCCGCTAAAGGCCCAGGGTGTATCGTACCAGTATGGCAAAATTGTATTCAGGTATAAATCAGTAAAGCTATCGGCCAGGGTATCCATAGGCGTTTTAAAGTGCGTAGCTAAATTGTTTAACCCAAGCCTTCGTTGAGCAACGGTGTTACGGGCTGCTGAGTATGAAACCGTGAGCGGCTTTAGGCAAATATTAAACCGGCTACATGTGGTTGAATCAAGAACTAATACACCTGGTGTTGAGGTAGCCTGCACAGGCTTCGGTTGCGCTGTCCGCTGGGAGCAACTTAGAAAAACCACTAGCAGGGCCGCGAGGTAAACTTTATTCACAAGTAAGTTTGGTTATAAACGCAGTGGCCGACAAATTATTACCGTAGCCTTACTATTTTTAAGCCGTGAACTTATATCCAATCGCAAAGTCTCTTCTTTTCCAAATGGACCCCGAAGAGGCACATCACTTTACCATTCACAACCTGCAACTATTAGGCAAGCTGCCTTTTCTGCTGAATATAGCGGCAGGGGGCAAAATAGAACACCCTTCTCTTCACCGCCGGGTTTTTGGTATTGATTTTCCTAACCCCGTAGGGCTTGCGGCAGGGTTGGATAAAAACGGTGAAGTAATAGACGAGATGGGTTCTATGGGCTTCGGCTTTGTGGAGATAGGAACTATAACCCCTAAACCCCAACCCGGCAACGATAAGCCCAGGTTGTTTCGCTTAGTTAAAGATGACGCGCTAATTAACCGCATGGGCTTTAATAACATTGGCGCTGAAGTGGCCGTTCAAAAATTAAAGCGCCGCAAAACCAATGTAATTGTAGGTGCCAACATCGGCAAAAACAAGGTAACCGCTAATGAAGATGCCATCCGCGATTACGAATATTGCTTTAAAACACTATTTGATTATGCCGATTATTTTGTGGTAAACGTAAGTTCACCCAATACGCCCGGCCTAAGGGCGCTGCAGGACAAGGATGCTTTAGCAGCCATTTTAAATTCTCTACAGGATATTAACCACTCCAAACAAAAAACAAAACCTATACTACTGAAAATTGCCCCTGATTTAACCAATGAACAGATAACGGAAGTAATTGAGGTAGTAGGCAGCACAAAAACACAGGGCATAATTGCCACTAACACAACTGTAAGCCGCCAGGGCTTGCACTATACCTCTGAAGAGGTCGAAAAATTCGGTGCAGGTGGGCTAAGCGGAAAACCTCTTACCAATCGCTCACTTGAAGTGGTGCGCTTCATAAAATCGCAAATAGCAGGTAAGCCAATTGCACTGGTTGGCGTTGGTGGAATTATGAAAGCCGATGACGCCCTTGCCATGCTTAATGCCGGAGCTGATTTGATACAGTTGTATACAGGTTTTATTTATAGCGGGCCGCAATTGATACACGATATTAACCGTGCATTGATTAAGTAAGTCACTTTCTAACCCAAATTTCCATGCATGATAAGGGCACACCGTTAGCATCGGTATGCTGCTGGCCACCGCTGTAATATTCTCCTGTTAACGGACCGGTTACGCAGTAAGCGCTACGGCATTTGAAGTCTTTGCGGTAATTGCTCCACCATTTAGTAAAGCGACCGAATGTTGCATCGTTCCGTACATCAAGGGCGTTATTAGAATACACAAACACATTCGGCCTGGCCTCTTCAATTTGACGTATGTATTCATCCAGCATTTGTTCAGCATAGGGCTGATTTTCAAACAAGGGATAGTTATAAATGTACGGAGTGGCCGAAATGCGCTTCGAGAAAAAATAAAGTTCAGGCTCATTGCTTAATGCTGCCAGCCGCTCACCCGGTTTCATTAAAGTATTGAGCGTATCAGCAAAGGCAGGCGCTGCATAGAAAGGAGACCAATGGTAATGCTCCCTGAATTCCGACATAGCATCTTTGGTAAAGAGTTTTTCCTTGTAATTAGCAAAAAAGAGAACCAGAAAGAACAAGCACGCCGCACAAGCACTGATTGCGGCAACACGGGCATATTTTTGTAAATAAGAGAGCGCTGCGCCTGTTGCAATAGCAAAAGCAGTGTAGTACAAAATAAAATAGTGATAGCGATAGTAACCACCTGTACCTATTGCAATGGTGCAAAGCACACAGAGTAAAATAAGAGGCAGCGCATATTTCCTTTTGATGAATACCAACAAAGCAAGGATTGAAGCCTCCGCTATCCACCATACATGCCTGCTGCCTTCTACTACTTTAACGGCCATAGCTTTGAACTCGCTAAACGAAGTGGGATACATGCCGATGTAAGCCCGCGCATAGTAGAAGGTCAGAAAGAAAAACTTTTGCACCGTGCCATTTAAAATTACAATTACTAAGAGGAGCAGCAGCGGAATAGAAGAAGTGAATCCATAGATTAACATGCGTTTGAACCGTACGGGAGAAAAATCCCTGACCCACTGCAGGCCAAGAAACAACAAGCCGAACAACACAAACACATAGCCGTGCTGTTTCATTACAATGGCACAACCGGAAAGAAGGCCGGCTAATATTAACTGCCTGTTTTGCTTATGCGCATCAAAAGCAAAAAGAAAGTAAATGCCTGCAGCAGCAAAAAGGTTAACGAAGTGTTCTGCATTACTCATTAAACCTTCGCCGGCCATAGTAGCATTAAGGGAAAAGAAAACAACCACTCCCGCCAATGCACTAAGGCGATTGCCGCTTATCAGTTTAATGGTTAGGAAAATAAAAAGTGCCGTAATACATAATGCAATAAAAGTTCCCCAGCGTATAGCTTCTACCGATTGGCCGCCAATGCCCATTATAAGCGCATACATGGCATATGTGCCGGGAAACTTCATGTTGTACGCTTCCTGGTAAGGTTTGAGCCCGTTAAGAATTAACTGGCCGGCATAGGCATACTCACCTTCATCCCTTTCAAGTAAGATATGAGTGTACAATGTTCGGGAGTACAACAAAGCTACCAACATTACAAGCAGCACTATGCAGGTTGCAATGCTAAATATCCGGGATAAGGGGAAAGTTGCTTTCAACCCGGCTAAAATAAAATTTAGCTATAAAAGGCTTTAGTCATTAAACACGTACCGGATGATGTTGGCGCCCATCTTTAGGGCCTTTTCTCTAACCTCCTGCGGATCCTTATGCACATCCTGGTCCTCCCATCCATCACCAAGGTCGCACTCAAACGTATAAAGCACTACCAGGCGGCCCTCGTAAAACAAGCCGAAAGCCTGAGGCGTTTTGGCATCGTGCTCATGTATTTTAGGTAGTCCATTAGGGAAGTCGAACTTTTGGTGAAAGATACCATGCGAGAAAGGCAACTCTACCAGTTTTGTATTCGGGAACAACTTTTCCAGTTGAGGCCTTATAAATTTATCCATGCCATAGTTATCATCGGCATGCAGAAAGCCACCGCCAATCAAATACGCTCTTAGGTTGTCCAACTCCTGCTGGTTAAACACCACGTTGCCGTGGCCTGTCATATGCACAAAAGGGTAGTTAAACAATTCAGGGCTGCCCACTTCCACAGTTCCCGGTTCAGGGTCCAGGTTCATGCCCAGGTTCTGATTGCAATATTTTACAAGGTTAGGCAAAGAGGTTGGGTTAGCATACCAATCGCCCCCGCCGTTGTATTTCAACAGGGCTATTTTTAAGGGCTTTTCCGGCGCGGCGGAAATGCAAAAAACAAAAAGAGCAGCTAACACAAAATTCCTCATGGCTTAAATCTATCGTTCATTCGCTAAATTAAAAACTACGGCACTGTAAATACCGGCAGTTTCTAAACGCAGCCTGCTTTTGCCTAACGAAACCGTTTCAAATTCATTTTGTTCTGCCAGCAGTATCTCATCTCTGCTAAAATCACCTTCCGGCCCTATCATTATAAGGCTATCAAAGCCTCCGTGGTAAGCATCTTTCAGGTGGATGGCCTTCTCATCGCAATAGGCTATATACTTACGCTTTAAACCATTGGTTGCGGCAACAAACTGCTTAAAATGTATAACAGAATTTAACTTTGGCAAGGTGTACTTTAGGCTTTGCTTACAGGCCGAAACAAGAATTTTTTCGAGCCTGTCTATCCGCACGTCCTTGCGTTCAGATCGGTCGCAAATCACGGGTGTAATCTCACAT
>CAZUHU010000055.1:9359-20216 GCA_964620645.1 uncultured Chitinophaga sp. | reverse complement strand
TGCACCGCGCGGTTTTAATACGGCATCTTTAGGGCCGCGCGTTCCTGTACCTGAGTGGCAAGCGTCAAGCAATACCAACAAGTCGCCTTTAGCAGTTAGTTTATTGCGTAGTAAGGTCACTTTTTGCCCAAACTCATCATCGCGGAAATAACCGGGGGCATATTCTTTAAAGCGGTTTTTATCGGGCGAGTAAACAGCGCCGTAAGGCACAATACACTCATCCAGGTAATCCACCTCGTCATCGTTATCATCCTCTATTTGCTCGCCGTGGCTGCTAAAATGCACCACAACAATATCACCGGGCTGCACCTTGCTTATCAACTTATCAAAGGCGGCTTTAATACCTTCCTTAGTGGCTGCGCCATCCTGCAGCAGCGTGATGTTACCGGTTTGAAATCCCTGGTTTTCCAGGGCTGTTTTTACCAAAGGCACATCGTTGGCAGAAGAGATTTTGCCCCAGCCATTTCTACCTGGTTCCGGGTAGTCGCCAATGGCAACAATTAAAGCATACTTTTCAGCATGCAAGGCATAGGAAAACAGGATAAACAATATGAGGGGGATCTTCTTCATAACGCTGCTTTTGGAATGAAAGATAAAGGTGAATGAAAATTCCATAAATCAATAGTGTTGAGGCTCCCAATTTTATGTTTTTCTTACTTATCAGTTTACAGAAATGTTCTGCTTAACAAACACCTTTTAGAGCCGGGTATAAAATAAAAACGCCCCGCTAACAGCAGGGCGTTTTTGTAAGCTTCCTGAATCTACTAATAGAAAGAGAAGTCGTACCAGCTTTGGCAGTCGCCGGTTCCGCTCCATTCCATAGTTCTGCCGGCAGAAATGCCGTAGATAGATGTCCAGCCGTTACCTGTAACAACAGTAGCATCGCCATAAGCGCCTATAGTTGTTTCGTAGTAGCCATCAATATAAACATCAATGGTGTAGCCGGTATAGTTATGCAGGTACATATAGCAGTTGTAATAACCGCTGCCGCGTGATGTTCCTTTTTTAGAAACCTCATCAGTGGTAGGCTTATCGCCCTTGATGTTCGGGTTGCTGCCACGGCTTGCAACCTTTGTAGATTTCATTTCAACTTTTTTTCTCAAGCCATCCTGTGCGTTGGCGTTGAAAACGATGGTTGTCAGTAGCAATGACATCACCGTTAATAATGCTGCTTTTTTCATGTTTAGTAATTAAAATTTGGTTAACAATAAGTCTAAAATACAATGATGTTTGTAAATACCGCAAACACCGGGGGCTTTTTTTGTTGATTACTGCTACTCATCTTGTCCCCTAATATGGAATTGTAACAGAATTTCATCTCAACGAAAGAATTTTTTACTTCGTATTGAATCAACTAACTCACAAACCGGTTTATGAAAAAGTCAACGATAGTATGGATGTGCCTTTTTGTTTTTTCCATAACAAATGCGCAACAAACCACCGAAGCAATGCTGGATAACGCCCTTTCAGCAGTTATCTCAGTAGGGGTATTTAAAGCAGAAGCTACCAAACAACCTTTGGGTTACCGGGGTAAAAGCGATGTGGCTTACGAAAAGAAGCTGGACCTCAGCGATGCTTTGTGCAAAGGTTCGGGCTATGTTATAGAAGTGAACGGTAAAAAATATGTGTGCACTAACGCGCACGTAATAGAAAACGCCACTAACGAAAGCGGCGCTATCTATGTTTATAGTATAACAGGCAAAAAGTATGAAGCCAAGCTTAAAGGAGGTGATTCGTTTTATGATTACGCCCTTTTAGAGTTTGTAACGCCACCGGGTGCTGAAATTACTACTATTAAGTATGCTACAGATGCGCCGTCCATTGGTCAACGCGTATATGCTATCGGTAATCCGTTAGCGGAGTATCCTTATACCGTTTCGGATGGTATTGTTAGTGCAAAAAACCGTGTGCGCGAAGGTTTAACCGGTAAATATGGTTACGTGCAACATACGGCTACCATTATATGGGGTAATAGCGGTGGGCCACTGGTAAACGAAAAAGGCGAAGTGGTAGGTATGAATAGCTACATAGCTTTTGGCCCGGAGGATAAGGGCAGCTTATGGCAGCCGCAAATTAATTTTGCGTTGGAATCGAAAGTGTGCCGCAGGCTTACTGATGATTTTTTGACAAACAATGGCAAAACGCGCAGGGCTTATCTGGGGCTTGAGGTTTCGCAAAATTATGACGTAACTACTGACTACTACACCAGCAAAGCCACTTTAACCAAGCGCGATAAATCACCCGTAATAAGCAATGTGTTTACTAATTCTCCGGCTTCGGCGCTTGCTGATAAAATAGGAGCAACCGTATTTAAGGTTAATGGTGTTGAGGTGCGCAATGTGGAAGAGGTGCTTGGCGAGTTTGAGGCTATTAAACCCAATACAACAGTTACCCTTGTGCTTATTAAAAACGGTGTTAATGAAACCGTAACTATTAAGGCCACTGAACTACAGGCGAGCATGATGGGTGATTTAGCCAAGGCCATGATACAGAGCGATCCGAGCTATCAATTAACCGCTTCGGATGGAGGGGTGTATATTTCTTTTAAAAAGACAATGCCTGCTTACAGCTACAATAATCGCGATGACAGGCGCAATTACCGTCAGGAATCTTTACGACCGGATAATACCAGGAACGATATGAAAACGGAGTATAAGGTTATTGGCGTAGGAGAAATAAACCAGCAGAGCGAAGAAGTTTGGCGCGTAGGCACTACGGCCGACCTTGGCACCGGCATCCGCTTTTATGGTATGGCCGGTTTTTACGACCTTGTTTATACGGATAAGTACGACACACAATCGCAACCGCAATCAACACGCGTTTATCTTTCCGGCGATCAGAATGTGATTAAAAGTACGTTGTGGTATTGAACCTTAAGAACTAATGCACAAAAAGCACTTCCTTAATAAGGATATCATATTTTCTACGCTGTTTGTTTTTCTATGCGTTTGGGCATTGAAGTACTCGGTGGTTAACCTTCATGCGCTGGACCCCATAGAAAAAGCGTTGTCGGATTTTGATTATGGCGACCTGGTTTACAAGCACCGAAAGGAACACTCGCGGCCCGATGCAAGCAGCAAAGTGGTGATAGTAGAGATAGGAAGAAACCGCGCAGAAATAGCGCGCGAAATAGAAATTATAAATGCACATCGCCCTGCGGTGCTGGCTATTGATGCCTGGTTTGAAAAGCCCGGGCAAACCGAAACCGATTCTATTTTGCTTAACGCCTTGCAGCAGAATAAAAAACTGGTTTTAGGCACTTTTCTTTTTGAAAAAAGGGAAGGCGAGGAGCTGGGTATGCAGCAATCCTTTAGTGCAGTAAGCGCCTTAGGCCAAAATGCCTATTTAAACTTTGTAGGAGAATACGAGAAAACCATCCGTTACTTCAGGCCGCATGAAGAGATTGAAGGAAAGGAAGTTAACTCTTTTGCTGCTGAAATAGTGCGGCAATACGAACCGGCCCGTTTTGAAAAGCTTAAGGCACGCGATAATAAACTGGAGTTTATCAACTACACCAAAACCAGCGCGCAGTTTATACCTACCATTGCTATTGATGAAGTGCAGCCCAATAACACTGCACTGGATGTGTTGGAAGGCAAGATTGTAATACTTGGAAAGACCAACGATAATGACCTGGAGGATTTACATTTTACCCCTTTTAACGAGCAACTTGCCGGCCGCAGTAAACCCGATATGAGCGGGGTGTTTATACATGCCAATACTGTGGAAATGATACTGGCTGATAACTATGTAAACCATGTGCCTGATTGGATAGTTTTTCTGTTTGCTGTGCTGCTTACCTATATCACCATCGTGTTTCACATATTTTATTTTGTGGAGAAGCATATTTGGTACCATCTTTTTGCCAAGTTGATGCAGCTTGTATTTTTAGTAGTGTTGGTGTTTGTAAAGCTGGAATTGCTGGATGGCCCTCAATTGGTGTTTGACGAAAATATTATTGCAGTGCCCGTTATACTTTCGGTGGATTTACTATATTTCTACGATGCGATTGTAAAATGGCTGAATAAGAAGTTCGGTTATAAATCATATTTTTTAGAACACGCTAAACACTGATGAGAAGTTTTCTTTCAGCCATTTTTTTAGTGGCCGTTATTTTTTGCGGGGCACAAAGCCGTTATACACTGGTTTACTTTAAAGGGGTGGTGCAAACCTCTACTGATAAGAAATTGTGGATTCAGCAGAACCGTATCGGTAGTACGCTGGCAGCTAACGAAACAGTAAAGCTGGAGGATAAAAGCGAAGCTGTTTACAGCGGTAATAAAGGTGAAGTGGTTTACCTTAAAAAGCCCGGCAATTATTCCGTAGCCGATTTTGAAAGTTTAAAGAGTGCGCAAAATGAACCGAGCTTTGCAGCTTATTATTTAAAATACGTAGCCGGCCAGGTAACGCACCATCATAGTGATGTAGAAGAAGATTACAAAAGTAACCTTAAAAACCTGGGTGGTGTTTCGCGTGGGCATGGCGAAAGCTGTTACCTGCAACCGCATTACGGCGAGTTAGTGGTGGATAGCGCAGTAACTTTTACCTGGAAAAATTTTTCGGCCGTTAAAGATTATACCTTTATTGTGTTTGCTGACTCGTTGTTGGAGAAGCAAATGGTTGTTCGCGAAATACGTGATACAACAACAACTGTAGTGGTAAAAGGCTTTACGGCCGGGCAGGTGTATTATTGGAAGGCGGAGTCCAGAACGAGAAATAACTGCCTCACAGGAAGTTTCGCGCTGGCAAGCGCAGGCGAGAAAAAGAGTATTTCCTTTCAACATAAGGAGTTGTTACAATCACTATCCTTTTCAAAGGCAATGAACAAAGTGATTGAGGCGGGCTTTTATACAGACAAAGGCATTTATGCGCGTGCGGCGAAGTGCTTTATTGAAGCCATAAAACTGGAACCACAAAACGAGGCTGTAAAACAGGCTTACGAAGCCTTTCTTACAGAAAATAACTAACCACCTATACAAAATAAAAAAAGGCCCTCCGGGGCCTTTTTCTTGCAAGTAAGTTTATTGTTAATCTATTTTATTAAGCTGCGAGGTGGCAACTACTTTGCCGTTTTGGTTAATGGCTTTAAGTATGTATGCACCCGGGCTAAGCGTAGCAATTGATATTTCAATTTCGGTTGAAGATGCTGAAATAACATCTGATTTAGCAAGGCGGCCCTGAAGGTCGTAAACTTCAAAAGATAAATTGCCGGCAGTTTCAATGCCCTTTACCGTAAAGCTGTTTTTAACCGGGTTAGGATAAACCTGCAGCTTGGTGCCGTTAACTTCGTTAATGCCGGTATTGCAGTTGTTGGTAATGGTTGCTTTGTAGTTTACCACTACGGCTGTATTAGCGCTATCACCATCAATAAAGAAAACAACGTTACAATCTGCAGTGCCATCTACGCAATGTGCCGTAAACTGGAACTTGGTATCCATTGAATCGTGTGCGGGAATGTAGGCCGATGTGTAAGGACCGGCATTTATCAATAAATCATAGCAGTTAACATTGTCGCAAAGCTTAGCCTCCCAGTTTTGGCTTGGCAGGTTTACGTTCACCATCTTCCAGTTTATAGCCTGCTGAAAGTTGGCATTGTTAATAACGTGGATGTGCACCTCAGCCGGGGTATACTCGTCAGAGATATTAGCTGATACCGAAGCAGAGTCGTTAGGGGAAACTACTACTACCTGAGCCTGAGCAATTTGTGCAATAAAACCAAGAAATAATGCAATGGATAAAGCTATAATGCGCATAGTTTTGTTTTGATCAATAATAAACGAAGATAGGATAGTGAGGGGGTATTAACAAGTTCTTTTTTTTCGTTATCGCGGACTTGTGAATTTCCCAAATTACCTTTTATCTTCACTTCTTGATTTTTAAACCCAATTTAAAAGACATGAAAAAATTTACACTTGCTATTGCAGTGTTAGCGGCTTTGGCACTTGATGCGCAAACCACTATTTACACGCAAAACTTCGGTACAGCGGGCCTTCCTTCAGGTTGGCAAAACGTTGACCAATCAGGCGTAGGTGGCGGAACATGGCAGCGCAAAACCAGTGCGCACGGCTTTGCTTCAGCTACAGCTGCCAACGGTTTTTACATTTTCGATTCAGATGCTCTTGGTAATGATAACAAGGCAGAAAACGCTGATTTGATTACCGGCGCAATTGATTGCTCGGCAAACTCTCACGTAGCGCTGCAATTCCAACAATATTTTCAACAATATGCTTCAAGTTCAGGAACTGTATCGATTAGTACCAACGGTACAAGCTGGACGCAGGTTTACCAGGTTACTAACAGCTCAGATAATCCTGAAGTTGTTACTATAGACCTTACTGCATACGCAGCTAACCAGGCTACTGTTTACCTGAAGTTTAACTACCAGGGCAACTACGACTACTGGTGGGCTGTTGATGATATTAAAATTTATGAGCCTGCTGCTTTAGACATTGCAGTTGACAAGCTGAACCTGCCAAAATATGTTGGCCTTAGCGATCAGTTCATCAGCGGTGTGGTAAGCAACCAGGGTTCTACTGCTATCACTTCTTTCGATCTTACGTATACAGTAAACGGCGGTGGTACAGTTTCTCAAAGCTTTAATGGCGTAAACATTCAGCCTTTTGCTACTTATCCTTTCCAGTTTACCCAGGCGGTTGCCATGCCAACTGCACAGTTGTATGCACTTAACGTGAGTGCTTCCGGCCCTAACGGTGGCACTGATGGTAACACTGCTGATAACGCAAAAGCAGGTGACATCATTGCCCTTAGCGCAATACCTGATAAAAACGTGATGATTGAAGAATTCACAACTGTACCTTGCGGCTACTGCCCTGGTGGTGCAACCCGTATTCAGGAAATTGAAGCTTCTGAAGGTTCAAAGGCTATTCCGGTTGCATTACATGCCGGTTTCGGAACAGACGTAATGACTATCACTGAACACAGCACTTTAGCTGCGGCCTTTACTTCTGCTGCACCTACTGCTTGTATCGACCGCGTTTACTACGAAGGTGAAGATGACCTGGCTATCGGTGTTCAAGGCATGGGTACTACTGCTAACTCATGGAAAGATGCCACTATCGCAAGAGAAGATGACATTGTTCCTGTTACTGTAGCCTGCACTAATACATACAACAGCACCAGCCGCGAACTGAGCGTAACCGTTACTGCTAAATTCTACGCTGCCCTTAACGGCACTTTCCGTATTAACTGTTACATTGTAGAAGATAGCGTAACCGGTGGCTCTTCATACGATCAGCATAGCTATTACTATACCTCACCAACTACCCTTAACCCTTGGTTAGGTGTTGGTACTACTAACCTTGGTAGCGGTACATGGGGCATTGGCGGTTACATTCATAACCACCTGGTGCGTAACTTTATGGGTGGCGCATGGGGTTCAACCGGCGTTATACCTACCACTACTGGCGACGGCGCTGAATACAGCAAAACCTACACTTATACTTTACCTGCCGGCTGGAACGACAGCCACGTTCACTTAGTTGCTTTTGTGCACGAGTATAACTCAAACGCAAAATCAGGTAAGAACGAAGTAATGAACTCTATCGAAGTTCCATTAAACGGCACTGTTTCTCAAAATGCAACACCTTCAATTTATGGCGGTAACGGTATTGCTGAACTTGCAAACGTAGGTAACATCAGCCTGTATCCTAACCCGGCTTCAAACGTTGTTAATGTTGACTACACTGTAGCCAACGATTCTAAGCTTAGCTTTGAAGTATTCAATGTTTTAGGCCAGAACGTGCACAGCATTGCACCTGCTAACTTTGGCCGTGGCAATTTCAGAACCACTATAAACACTTCATCTTTCGAAAACGGAGTTTACTTCGTATCTGTAAAAGATGGCAACAAAGTAGTAAACACTCTACGCTTTGTAGTAAGCAAATAATTGGGTTCATAAAAATCAAAAAAGCCCTCCGGTTTCGGGGGGCTTTTTATTTTGGTATTAGTTAAGGCTGTCACTAAAGCATACCGCTATCTGCAAAGCTGTAGTAGGCTTTATCGCCTATGATGAGGTGGTCCAGCAATATCACATCAATAAGTGCGGCTGCATCCTTTAATTTTCTGGTTAGTTTAATATCGGCCTCGCTGGCCTTTAAATTACCCGAGGGATGATTGTGGACTGCTATGATAGAAGAAGCGAGGCATTCCAGCGCGTGTTTCAGAATTATTTTAATGTCGGCCACAGTGCCTGATACACCACCGGCACTAATGTGTTTATGGCCGATAACGCGATTAGCTTTATTAAGGTAGATAACATAAAACTCTTCATGAGGCAGGTCCGCAATTTCGGGGTAGATGTAATCAAAAGAATCTTTACTGCTGCGTATCTGAGGTTTCTCTCTTATGTCGCTTGCCTGGCGGCGTTTGCCTAACTCCAACGCCGCAACAATGGTGATAGACTTGGTGTCGCCTAAACCCTTCTGCATTTTCTTTAGTTCACTTACACTTAGCTTTCCCAGTTCATTAAGGTTGTTGTTTACCGCAGCTAATAAGTGTTTTGAAATGTCAAGCGCAGAATGACCCTTAGTGCCGGTACGCAGCAAAATAGCCAGCAGCTCGGCATCACTAAGTGAGGATTTACCTTTAAGCAAAAGCTTTTCGCGCGGACGGTCTTCCTCGGCCCAGCTTTTTATGGAGAGGAAAGATTTTTCTTCCATGATACATTGATTGTAAGAATGAAGATAAAAGCAAATGTCTTTACTGCGGAAAATGTGCAGCAATTATTTCAGCAGCCCTTTGGGCCCCGTTTTCATTAAAATGGCAATCGTCGTAAAATATGGAGTATTGACGGGGTAGCTCGGCTTCCAGATCAATAAGCATAACACCACGGCGCGCGCATACCTCCTTCAACTTGTTATTATACATCGTAACACCTTGCGCCAAAGCTGAAGCAGTATAATAAGCTGCTGCAGGGTTATTCTGAAAATCGTTTTTACCGCCCATCCATAACAACTGTTGCTCTAAGGTGTCCATCGCCGGATGGTAAAGGGCAGATTGCGTTATAAAGATGAGTTTAATGTTTTGCCTGGCCGAAAGCGATATTATGCTATCCAGGTTTCGTTCAAATTCCTCCATCGCGTTTTGCATGGGTGGAAGGGAATCTATAAGAGGCGCATGGTAACGCTGTTTTCTTAGTACTTTTAGGTATTGGCCGTTATCATCCTGCAGTTGCCATTTTACGCCTTTGTTTTGCTGTAGGGCATTCTTAAACAACTTTACCAATGCAAGGCTGCGCCACCCATGTGCGTGTTTGCTATTAAGGAAAATGGTTTGCCGCATGGAGTCTTCAACTTCTTTAGTAAACCTAAAGTTGTTTTCAAACAGTGTATCGCGGTTAAGCCTGCGGTACAGATCGTTAAGCCCAACCATAATAATGACGCCATTCAATTGCGGTAACTGCCCTGCAAAATATTTAAGGTGCATGTAATTTTCCCTGCTGGTGGTTCCGCTTTTGCCGATACTTGCAATGGTTATTGCCTTACCTTGTTGTCGCAGTATTTGCTGCAGAATGGCCCACCATGTTTTTTGGTCATCCAGGTAAAGGCATTCAGTGGTGCTGCCTCCAATGCACAGATAGTTTTTGGTGTTGGCACTAAACAAATTCCCCCGCATCCCATCGCGGTTGATTGTAAATTGTTGTGGTCCGCTAATACCTTTTATAATAGTTGAATCCGGCGTAAAGGTGTGCCTGAGGTTGGGTTGCCAAACATAATACGATAGGGAGCTTTTAGCCGATAGCCTAAGCCCAATCTCCGCCAATAAAAGCGAAAGCAGGGCCGCCGTAATAGCCAATCCTGCTTTTATCAGTGGAGAGTTTTTTTTCACGCTTGTTATAGGTTGCCGCGAAGTTCCTGTTCGCGTTCAATTGCTTCAAACAAGGCTTTAAAGTTGCCTTTGCCAAAGCTTTTAGCGCCGCAACGCTGTATTATTTCAAAAAATACGGTTGGGCGGTCCTGCACGGGTTTAGTAAACAATTGCAGCAGGTAGCCTTCATCGTCACGGTCAACCAATATGTTCAAGCGTTTTACTGCTTCTACATCTTCATTAATCTTGCCTACACGCTGCCAAACTTCTTCATAGTAATTATCAGGTACGTAAAGAAATTCAATACCACGTGCACGTAATTCCGTTACGGTTGCAATAATGTCATCGGTAGCAATGGCTATATGCTGACAGCCCGCCCCTTTATAAAATTCAATGTATTCTTCAATCTGCGATTTCTTCTTGCCTTCGGCCGGCTCGTTAATTGGGAACTTTACGTAGCCAGTCCCATTGCTAACTACTTTGCTCATTAATGCAGAGTATTCAGTAGAGATATCCTTATCATCGAAGGTAAGTAGCAGTTTAAAGCCCATTACATCTTCGTAAAATTTCACCCATTCATTCATTCTGCCCAATTCAACATTACCTACGCAATGGTCAACATGCTTAAGGCCTACTGATTTAACAGGAACACCTGATTTGCGTGGCTGAAAGCCGGGAAGGAACACTCCCTTATAGTTTTTGCGCTCCACAAACTTATGTATCGTATCGCCATAGGTTTGTATGGCGGAGATAACCACCTCACCGTTTTCATCCTTTAGCGTGGTGGGTTGCATTACAGCTTTAGCGCCCCGCTTTGTGGTTTCCTCAAAGCTTTTGGCTGCATCATCTACCCAAAGCGCCAATACCTTAACACCATCACCATGCTTAAGCTGGTGCTGAGAAACCTCGTGCTCGGCACTCATAGCTGTTGTAAGCACCAAACGGATTTTGCCTTGTTGTAACACATAGCTTGCCCTATCGCGTACGCCTGTTTCAGGGCCTGCGTAAGCTATTAGCTCATAACCCCATGCG
>CAZUHU010000055.1:0-9349 GCA_964620645.1 uncultured Chitinophaga sp. | reverse complement strand
ATTGCCGCAATAAAATTCAATATGATCAGTGCCATTTAGCGGAAGAAAGTCTTCTGTTATTTGGCTTTTAGGCTCTTTTAAAGTTGTAGTCTCCATTATAATGTGTTAAAGTGATGTATTAATGTGCGAAGTGACTTACTCCACCCACGATTTATGATAATTCGGGTCTTCAATTGTAGCGGCTATGTCCGTTAACCATAAAGGCTTAAAGGTATCTACCATTACCGCTAATTCTTTGGTTTCTGTTTTACCAATGCTTTTTTCTACTGCCCCGGGGTGTGGCCCATGCGGAATACCAATAGGGTGTAGCGTTATCATCCCGCGTTCCACATGCTTACGGCTCATAAAATCACCGTCAACGTAGTATAAAACTTCGTCGCTATCTACGTTGCTATGGTTGTAAGGTGCGGGTATAGAAAGCGGGTGATAATCATACATACGCGGCACAAAGGAGCAAATCACAAAATTGTGCGCTTCAAATGTTTGATGAATTGGCGGAGGCATGTGCAGGCGCCCGGTTATAGGCTCGTAATCGTGTATTGAAAATATATAAGGATACAAATAGCCATCCCAGCCAATGGCGTCGAAAGGGTGCGCCGCATAATGATAAGGATAGAGCATGCCTTGCTTTTTGATATACACCAGGAAATCGCCCTTCTCATCATGCGTTTCCAGCTTTTCCGGGGTGCGTATATCGCGCTCGCAGAAAGGGGCATGTTCTAAAAGCTGGCCCACCTCATTGCGGTACCGCTTAGGGTAAACTATGGGGCTGAATGATTCTACTATAAACAAGCGGTTGTTATCACCATCAAAAAAAATCTGGTAGATGGTTCCGCGCGGTATAACGATGTAATCTCCGTAACCGAATTTTAACTCGCCGTAAATGCTTTTCAGCGTGCCCGTGCCTTCGTGCACAAATATTACTTCATCGGCATCGCTGTTTTTATAAAAGTACTTGGTGGTTGATTCTTTTGGGGCTGAAAGCACAATGTGCACATCATTATTCACCAAAACCGCTTTGCGCGATTTCAGAAAGTCGTTTTCCGCCGCAACTTTGAACCCGAGGTAACTGCGGTGCTGCATGTTTTTTTGAGCTACGACAGTTGGGTTAACATCAATGGCTTCGTCAATAGATTTTACCAGCGTTGGCGGATGCACGTGATAGATTAAGGAATACAGGCTTGAAAAGCCTTCAGTAGAAACCAACTGCTCGCTGTATAAACCACCGTCGGGCTTTTTGAATTGTGTATGCCTTTTCCGGGGCACGCTTCCTCTGGTTTGGTAATGAGGCATATAGTTATTTTAGTGGTCAGATTTTTAAAGTAGAACAATCCTGTGTCCGTAGCCCAAATTTACCGCAATTCGGGGGTATGGGCAAGCCAAAATTTAACCCATACCGTTAACTGTTTATAAAGCGCAAAGCTTAAGTTTTTACATTCGCGAAAAGTAAAGCAATGAAGTTTGCGTTAATAGGCTACGGAAAGATGGGTAAAACCATTGAACAGGTTATACTTGAGCAGAATAAAGGCGATGAGATTGTTTTGAAAATAACAGAAGATAACCTGCACGATTTAACTGTTGAAAACCTTAAGAAGGCGGATGTAGCTATTGAGTTTACACAACCTAAATCGGCAGTGGCCAATATCAATTTTTGCTTTGAGGCCGGCGTGCCTGTAGTAGTGGGTACTACGGCCTGGCTACAGCAATTACCGCAAGTGCGCAAGGCCTGCCAGGAGAAAGGAGGTGGGCTCTTTTTCTCGCCTAACTTTAGCATAGGGGTAAATATTTTTTGGGAGGTAAACCGACGTTTGGCCCAACTAATGAATAGCCAGCCGCAGTATGAGGTTACCATGAAGGAAATACACCACACTGAAAAGCTGGATGCCCCCAGCGGTACAGCGGTTAAAACAGCAGAAGTAATAATTACTGAACTGAAACGTAAAATGGAATGGGTTACTGAGGGTGTGGGCGTTACTGAAAAATCGGAGATAAAGAACCCTAAGGGACAGTTAAACGCCGGCGACTTGTTAATCGTTGCTAAAAGAGAGCCTGACGTACCCGGTACGCACACCGTTACCTATACCAGCAGCGTTGATGTGCTCGAATTTAAACATGAGGCCAAAAGCCGCAGAGGTTTTGCCGAAGGTGCTGTACTGGCAGCCCGGTGGATGGTAGGGAAGAAGGGGGTTTATGAAATGAAGGACCTTTTGGCGCTGTAAGGGGCTGTTCTTTAAAATGAGGGTTGAAATCCTATTTTCGTTTATAATTAATACGTACAATCACCTAACTACCATATGATTTTTCTTTTTATTGTTCTGTTGTACATGATAGGTATCCGCGTGGGTACCTACGGCATATTCAAAAAACTTGGAGTTGAGCCCTGGAAGGCCTTTGTACCCGTGCTTAGCTCCATGGAGTGGCAGAAGATTATTGATAAGCCACGCTGGTGGACCTGGATGTTGTTTATACCCGGTGTTAACCTGTTTTATGTAGCCAGCCAGCTTTCAGAAATGAGTACAGCTTTCCGACGCTACGGTTTTTGGGAGCACTTTGCATCGGTAATGTTTGCGGTGGTTTATATACCTTATCTGGGCTTTTCAGCCAACGAAAAGTTTGTTGGCCCCGGTGGTATAAAGCCGGGTGAAAAACCTATACAGCGCAGCACAGTACGCGAGTGGGCAGATGCCATTGTATTTGCTGTAGTTGCTGCTACGCTGATACGTATTTTTGTAGCAGAAGCCTACATGATTCCTACCCCAAGTATGGAGAAGACCTTATTGGTGGGCGATTTCCTTTTTGTATCTAAGTTCCACTACGGTGCGCGTGTGCCTAATACACCGCTGGCCATGCCTTTTGTGCACCATACCATTCCCATTGTTAATACCAAGTCGTACGTGGAATGGATTAAACTGCCTTATAAAACGTTGCCGGGTTTTCAAACCGTTAAACGCAACGATATGGTGGTGTTTAACTTCCCTGCCGGCGATACAGTAGTACTGGAAAACCAGGGCCCTTCCTACTATGATTTAGTTAGAAACGATGCCTACCAGTACCAGATTGATTATAGCAATGCAAGGCAAAGAATGTGGGAGAACCCCGCTTACCACATAGCTGCAAGGCCGGTTGATAAACGCGAGAATTACATCAAGCGCTGCGTTGCCGTGGCAGGAGATAAGCTGGAAATAAAGGATGGTGTGCTGTATATTAATGATGCACCCGCTTACCGTCCTGAGAATTTATATACGCCGTACTTATTGGTTTTAAAAGAAGGCGCTACAATTACTGAAGCCCAGTTTGAAGAAATAGGTATGGAAAATATGACACCGTATATTGACCCTGCTATTGCCCCACTGCCTGCCGATCATTATGTGGTTCGCTTAACCCAGGAAGGCTTTGAAAAGGTTAAGGCTATGGGTGTTACCAGCACCTTGCAGCCCTGGTTTTATGAGAAAGGAAAGGCACAGGACAGAGCCGGTAATATTTTCCCGAATGATTTGAAACATTACCAGTGGAACGTTGACAACTTCGGCCCTATTTATATTCCTAAAGCCGGTTGGACAGTGCCTCTTAATGACTCTATCTATGCCCAATACGACCGTGCTATACGTGTGTATGAGGGTAATGATGTGCAGCGCACCAACGGCAAGTTCTATGTAAATGGTAAGGAGGCTACGTCGTACACCTTTACTATGAATTATTACTGGATGATGGGCGATAACCGCCATAACTCACAGGATAGCCGCTATTGGGGTTTTGTTCCCGAAGATCATATTGTTGGTAAGGCCTGGTTTATATGGATGAGTTGGAACTCAAGCGGAAGCGGTATAAAGAAAATACGCTGGAGCCGCTTGTTCTCGCCAATACATAGCCGTTGGGCACCCGATGATGAAAAGTACACGAAATAGATAAATAAAAAACGCGCTCAAGTAGCGCGTTTTTTATTGATGTAAGTTTGAGTTTAACTTATTGTGGTTGTTTGAAAGTTGCAATGTATTCAACAACGGCATCAACCTGTTCATCAGTAAGATCCTTATGCGGCGGCATGTAGTTTTTGCCCTGGCGGATAAGTTTCTTTTGCTCATCAGGCGTTTTTACGGTAAGCGATAGATCTTTTGCCCCCATTGAGTTCAGTTTGCCATCAGCACCGTGGCAGTTTTCGCAGCTATGGTGGTAAACTTCTTTACCTACTGCAATTTTATCGCCGCTAACTGCTGAAGTATCAACCGCACCGCCTGCTTTTTTAGCACGGTTAACTTCGGCAAGCCCATAAGCACTAACAATAAGCACTACTGAAGCAAGGGCCAAAAAACCTTTCTTCTTTTTAAAGCCTATAACTGCTAACGGAATAGCTGCTAAAACGCAAAGTATTTTTACAATCATTAAAACACCTAACGACTTAGACATAACCAGCATAGCGATGCCCGTTGCCAAAAAGCCGAAGCTTACTACCATTTCAGGTATTTTAGTTGCCTTGGTGTATTTCTCCAGCAACTCATCTTTTTTTAGCTGTAAAAACAGCAGCTTTAAAACGTAATGGATTAAGAAGAGTAGGACAAAAAGTTTGTGGGCGTGTAGTAGACCTGTAGCCATGCTTTATAGTTTGATGCTTGTTTAATTAGCGCACCAAAGTAAGGGATAATCTTTTAAATAGGGTACAGGGCCTGCTTACAGGTATTCAATGTGTATTTCAAGGTGGGCAAACCTGCGCACCATAGCGCTTACGCCGCAATACTTTTCCTGCGATAACTCAACAGCCCGTTCTACTTTATCTTTATCGGCATTGTCTCTAAGGCGGATAATGTAGGTGAGGTGAACAGTATGATAAACTTTGGGGTAATCCTCCGTTAAATCGCCACTAGTTTTGATGCTGAATTCAGAAAATGATACCCGCATTTTATTCAGTATCTCTACTACATCAATGGCCGTACAACCTGCCAGGGAGGAAAGTATAAGTGCTTTGGGTTTAAAACCTTCGCTTAGTTCTTCATTGCTGTTGCCATCAATGGGAAGGGTTTTGCCATTTTGTTTTATATCGAACCTTTCTGCCGATAACCACTGCAGCTCTATTTCGTGACTCGCCATTTCTATTGCTTAAGGTAATCTTTCATTAAACTCCAATAATAATCGTTCCAACCACCTGCCAGTGATGCAGCTTTGTGGGCCGGTATGCCGGTTTGGGTAAAAATCAATTTTGTTCCTGTAGGTGCTTTTTTGAATTCAAAAGTGCAGATGCTATAGTGGTCATCAGGCCAGCCATCTTCAGCAAAATGCCAGGCCTGTACAATTCTTTTGCCTTCTTCCAACTCTATGTTATAACCATGGCAATAACCATCCCACACTTCAAACTTACCATTGGCCTTATTGCTCATTTTTACTTTGCTGCCAGTAAATGCTGCATGCTTTTTAGCATTCATCAGCAGTTCATACACTTCGGCAGGTGCGGCCTTAAAGGTTACTGTTTTCTTTATGCTTTTTGTTTTCATGTAAGAGCATTTAGTATAACACTATAACTTCTTTACATCCATGTAGGTCCAATCTTCATTAATCTTAAAGTCACTTTCCTTTTGAAGAGTGATATTGGTTTTAAGCCAGTTGTTGCTTACGCCAATCGGCGAGTAAGATGCCTTACCGGTAGTGGATATATAAACAGGCAGGTGGAAATTGCTTACATCCGTAACCCAACGCGTGCTTAACTCATACTCTTTGCCCTTTACCTTTTTTAACCTGTACTCCAGTTTAGGAATATCGGCATGCTTTAGATACTGCTCAAAAACAGGCGTAAGGTTTTTACCCGCTTTAAAGCTGAAATACTCCAATACTTCCTGGTATCCGATGTTTTTCATTTTAAACACGGTATCGCTCATGCCTTTGATGGTGGCCCACCATTTGTCATCGTCATTGTAAACGTAGCGAAGGGTATTTAAAAACAACATGCCCTTGTTGTACATGTCGCCGTCCCCTTCTTCGTTTACACCGTAAATGCCTACCATAGCCCCTTTATTGGTTACTGTAGGTTTCTTTGCGTTTATGTAGCGCATAGCAGTTTCGTAACCATACATACACTCCACATAAATACTTTCGGTATAGGTACAAAAACCTTCGTGTATCCACATATCGGCTATGTCGGTGCAGCTTACACTATTGCCCCACCATTCGTGCCCCGTTTCATGGATAATGATGTAGTCGAAATCCAAACCAATTCTGGAAAAGTCAATTCCGGCATAGCCCGTTTTGTATTGGTTGCCATAGGCAATGGCGCCTTGATGCTCCATGCCCAAATAAGGGGTTTCAACCAGGGCGTAGCCATCATTCCAAAAGGGATATTTGCCCAGGTATTTTTCGTAACAACGCAGCATAGGCTGCACCTGCTCAAATTGTTTTTTGGCTTTTTCAAGATTATAGGACAACACGTAGTAATCCAGATCCAGCGTTGTTTTATCCGCGGCTGTGTAGGTATCATGCCAATGCACATAATCGCCTATGTTAAGCGTTACGTTGTAGTTATTAATAGGGTAACTAACGTGCCACTTAAAGGTAGTGGTGCCATCGCTGTTATCTTTTTCGCCTTCTTCTTTACCATTGGCTACGCACTTCATACCGGTAGGCACGGTGCAAATTATGCGCATGCTGTCCGGCTCATCACCTAAATAGTCTTTATTGGGCCACCAAAGGCTGGCTCCCATTCCTTCGCAGCTAACGCCAATCCATAAATTGCCGTTTTTATCGTGGCTCCAGGTAAATCCGCCGTCCCATGGTGGGCGTTTGGCAATAGTTGGTTTACCGCCGTAGTTAACTGTTATTTCGGCTTCGGTGCCTTCTTCAACTGTTTCGGGCATTTCAACAAAAACCGCGCAAAACTCGCGGCGGTAGCGTAGTTCTTTACCACCGGAAGTTATATTTACAATAGGCAGATTCTCATAAAGATCTACCTGCATGGTTCTGAAATTTTTAAGTACGCGGAAGTAGATTTTGTTGCTTCCGGAAATAGCACGGTTTAAGGTGTCAACTTTTAGGTTCAGTTCGTAATAAACCACATCGTAGCAACTGCGCTCGGGGCTAAGTGAACCACGTAGGGAGTCAGCCCGGGTATAGGATTTTTTTTGCTCCACCAGCGATTGAGCCTTAAGGCCTGCAACGCTTAGCGTAGCTAATATTAACAGCAAATACCTCATTGTCTTTATTTCGGTTAGGATTTAGCAACTAAATTCAAATATTTTGCTGACTTGTTCGTGATAAAATGAAGCCTGCAGGCCCTATTTTGTTTTATTTAGGAAGATGTAGCGGGCTTGTTTTATGCAATGAGAAAACTATTATTACTTATACAAGTGCTTATGGTTATTGTTATATTTTTTATCGTTTACGCTTTAATTGAATATTACGGATGGCAGGCTATTAAGTCCGCTTTCAGAAATACCAATCCGCGTACAGTAAACTGGCTTTACTGGGGCTTTTCGGCAGGCCTGCTTTTATTATTTATTCTTTACAGGCCTTTCCTGTTCAAGATAATGCCAAGGTCCATAACAGCTTATTTCTCCACTGTGTTTGTCGTAGTGGTTTTTTCCAAGCTTATAATCTCCTTGTTTTTATTGCCGGAGGATATCACCCGTATCTTTCGGTTCGGTATAAACAAATTAAGCAGCGCCCCTGCGGTTGCAGAGGCAAATAACGGAATAACGCGTAGCCAGTTTTTAAGCCGCATGGCTTTAACGGTTGCTGCCATACCGGCTGCCACATTGTTATACGGCGTTTTTGTAAATGCCTATAATTACCGCTTTCACCGCGTAAAAGTAACCCTGCCTAACCTGCCCGATGCGTTTGACGGATTCCGCATTATTCAATTATCAGACATACACAGCGGCAGTTTTACGCGTAGTGAACCTATTGTTGAAGTTATACGCCAGATAAACGAAAAGAATGCAGACCTTATATTGTTTACCGGTGACCTGGTGAATAATGTGGCTGATGAAATGGATGGTTTTGTTGATGTGTTTAAGGAGTTGCGTGCTAAGCATGGTGTGCTATCAGTAACCGGTAACCACGACTATGGTGATTACATTGCCTGGGAAACTGCAGCAGCCAAGAAGGCTAACTTTGAAAAGTTTAAAGGCGTACACGCGCAAATGGGTTGGGATTTAATGCTGAATGAAAACCGCATTATAGAAAAGGATGGCCAAAAGATTGCCATAATAGGTATTGAGAATGCCGGAAGCGGCAAGCATGGTGAGGGCAAGAACGGCAGGTTTAAAGATTACAGCGATATGCCGGCTGCCTTACAAGGCACTGAAGATGTTCCGGTGAAAATTTTAATGAGTCATGACCCATCGCATTGGGACCGCGAAGTGCGGCCTAAGTACGGTGATATTGATCTTATGCTTAGCGGCCATACACATGGCGCCCAGTTTGGTATAGAAAGTAAATGGCTGAAATGGAGTCCTTCGGAGTATTTATACAAGCAATGGGCGGGCCTTTACCAGGAAGGGAAACAGTTTCTGTATGTTAACCGCGGGTTTGGTTTCCTGTTTTACCCCGGCAGGGTAGGTATTTTACCCGAAGTAACAGAAATTACCCTATCGAAATCGTAACCGTTTGATTATCGGGTTTTAACTCCGACACAATCACTTATCTTACCTCAATATATTTCCGAAATTGGCCTTAGTAAGTCACTTTTGGGAGCAATAAATGACGAGCCGAACGCGGCAGATATTAACCCATGTGTTGGGGGGGCTTGCCTTCCTTTCGGTGCCTGTACTCTTTTCTCCTGATTTTGATACAGCGCTTGATATGCTGCATGTACGCGGCTTTCAGCAGGATTTTTTCCGCTACCTGGTTCTGCTTGTCTTCTTCTATCTCAACTTCTATTTCCTTGTTCCTAAACTGCTTATTACCAGGCGCTATGTACTGTTTGTTGTTATCGAACTGGTATGCTTTGCTGCAATCGTTTTTTTAGTTGAAAGTGCGGTGCCTATGCCTGATTTTGCTGACCGCCCAATGCCCCTGCCTCCGCACCGTCATGGCGCTTTCGATTTGTTTCGGTTAAACCACCACCTGTTTCAGTTTTTAGTGGTGGTAATGTTTTCAATAATGCTGAAAATGACCAGCCGCCTGCGTAAGGTGGAGCGCGAAAGGGTGAATGCCGAGTTAAGCTACCTTAAGGCCCAGATAAACCCGCACTTTTTATTCAATACCCTTAATAGCATTTACTCTTTGGCAATTGACCATAGCGAAAAAACAGCCCCTACCATTGTTAAGCTATCGGGTATGATGCGGTACGTTATGGCCGAGGCCGGTAAAGATTTTGTGCCGCTTGAAAAGGAGATAAACTACTTGAGCGATTATATAGAGTTGCAGC
>CAZUHU010000054.1:0-20339 GCA_964620645.1 uncultured Chitinophaga sp. | reverse complement strand
GAGTTGCCTGCAGTTTAAACTGCCATTGAAGAGAAAGAAAATTAGTTGCCAGTTGGAACAATAAGCCCATTACTACTAAAACGAGCCCCAGGCAGGCAGTAAAGGGAGCCGCACACCCAAAGCTATTTAAGGCTATGTAGCATAGCACCCCCACTACCACCGCAAGCCATATGCGCAACATAGGTATAGTGCTCCAGGGGGTTCTCATAACAGTTTAGCTAATGCCTTATTTTAATTTTACTTTCTAAATTTAATTTTAATCTCAACTAATCCTTGTGCTGCCTTACATCAATATTCATAACCTTCTTTTTATTGATATTGAAACGGTGCCGTGCTTTGGCACGCATGAGCAGCTTTCGCCCGCTATGCAACAGCTTTGGGCAGTTAAGCACGCAACGCTGCGAATTGAGAATGAGCCGCCGGCAGATGGCTACTTAAAACGCGCCGGTGTTTATGCCGAGTTCGCCAAAATTGTATGTATAAGCCTGGGCGTGTTTTCTTTTGATAAAGCTTCAGGCCAAAGGCAATTCCGGGTAAAATCATTTGCAGGCGATGATGAGAAGCAGCTATTGCAGGATTTCCTTAACCTTTTGAATAAAAGCTTTGCCGACGCCGAACGCTTTCAGTTTTGCGGGCATAACATTAAGGAATTCGATGTCCCCTTTATCTGTCGCCGGCTTTTAATACAGGGCCTTGCCTTACCTGATACGCTTGACATTTCGGGCAAACGCCCTTGGGAGGTGAGCAGCGTAGACACCCTGCATTTATGGCGGTTTGGCGATTTTAAAAACTACACCTCGCTTAAATTATTGGCAGAAATACTTGGCATCCCTACACCCAAGGATGAGATTGAGGGGAAAGATGTTTGCCGGGTTTACTGGCAGGAGCACGGCCTGGACCGCATTGTAAACTACTGCCAAAAGGATGTAGTAACCGTTGCCCGTTTACTATTGCGCTTTAAGGGCGATAACCAACCTCTGAAAGATGAAGAGGTAGTAATTGTTACCGGCTAATGCTTCAGCAGGCACAAAATACTTTAAGTGATTTTTTTGCGCTGTTTTATCCGCGTACATGCCTGGCTTGTTCTCGGGCGCTGTTGCGTAACGAAGAGGTTTTGTGCCGTAGCTGTGAAACGGACCTGCCACAAACCAACCACATTAGCGACCCGCACAATGTTTTGCTAAAACGATTTACCGGCCGTATTCCATTACAAGGAGCGGCAGCATTTTACCAGTTCCGTAAGGATGGCCCGGTTCAGGAACTGTTACATAACTTAAAGTATAAAGGGCGACAGGAAATTGGCAAAGCGGTAGGCGAAGCTTTTGCGGCCCGAATGAAAGAACCTAACTCAATAATTACCGGTATTGACCTTGTGGTTCCGGTGCCTTTGCATTGGAAAAAAGAGCGCAAGCGGGGTTATAACCAGTGTAGCACCTTTGCCCAAAGCCTGGCGGAAGGCTTAGGGGTTAAGTCAATCCTTACTGCACTTGAGCGCATACACGAAAACATTTCTCAAACCACGCAATCGCGCTTTGACCGTTATGGTAATGTGGCTGAAATTTTTGCCGTTAAGGATGAAGTACAGCTACAGGGTAAACACGTTTTGCTGGTAGACGACGTAGTAACTACAGGGGCAACGGCAGAGGCCTGCCTGCAAACCATATTAAAAGTAAAGGATACCCAAGTCAGCTTTGCTGCCATAGCGGCAGCTGCCCGTTATTAGTTAGCTATACCAACTGTAGCGCTAAATGCACCATTGGTAAACGGCTTAACGTTACCGTTGGCATCGTACAACTTACAGTTTACAACACCGGTAACTGTAGTATAGTTAGTACCAAGGTCGCCGCGGGTCAACACTTCAAAAGTACTGCCTGTTTGGTCTCCTTTAGAGGTCCAAAGTATACCGTTGCCATCGCGCACGGTTACATAGGCGCCTGCTTTAGCTCCCTTTTCGTAGGCAAAGCTGTGTATGCCCGGGGTAAACAAGTCAAAGTAAGTTTGGGCCTTAGCAGGGTTAACCCATATGCGCACCACAAGGCCACGTATTTCAATTGTGCCTTGCGTTAGCATTTTGTTATTTGAACCGGTAGTATTCCAACTGCTGCCGGAAACTATTACTGCCAGGTCATCTTCGTCATCACCATCCTGATCTTCATCACCATCCTGGCCATTACCCTCCCCGTTATGATGACCATTATTGGCATGCTCTCCACAATGTTCTTCATCCTCATTCTGTAAAACGGTTTCGTCCGTATAGTAGTTGCTGGCGCCGCTAAAGTCAATAGTTTCGTTTCCCAATTTTCCTTTTAGAAAATAAGATGAATGAGTGGTATTATCAGATGTTGGTGAGTTTACCTCTTTTTTACAGGAAGAAAGTAAGCCGGCGGCTAAAAAAACTATAAATACAGGGACAAAAAGAAGTAACTTCTTTGCGTTCATATCAGGGGGATTTAAATCAAAACTCGTGTTATCATTGCAAAATAGCAAATGAAAATACAATATTTTTTTAAAACCAATAAGATGAAAATTTCGCCAACAGCTTTCCTCTTAAGCGGGGCTCACCCATGGGAACCAAGCACTACCCTTTATAGCTCCTTACAAGTAAATGGTGGCTGCAAATCAATTGATTAGCCTAAACACTGGGGAACCGAAGCCTGTTCTCCGGTAAAGATTTAAAATAGAGGGGTTGAGCGGGACTATTAACTTTCGCTGCTACTTAAGGCATTCTTTTCTTTCAGCAAACCACGCAGGTCGCCAAAAAGCGTTTGCACATCGTCGTTCAAAAAAGTGCAAAGCCTTCCTATTTCATCGGTATTGTTCTGGTTGCTTACCAAGTGCTCAAAGGTATCGGCAGCATCGCAAGGACGGCTGTTGCTCCAGTTATAGATAGCCATTGGAGCATAGGTTTTACGGTTGATGTGGTGGTATTTTAGCTTGCTGATGGTGGCAGTAAGTTCATGGTTCTTAACCTCAAGCACTATGTAGTATTCTATGTAAAGCAGGTGTATAAAAGAAGTATTAGAGCCTGCATACTTAACTAATCCACGTGCGGCAATTCTCTTCGACTCCGGATCAATAGACTGAAGGGGAGTGGAATTATCGAATGCTACATCCACTGCCTGCTTGTTTTTAAGTTGGTTACTTTCTACAGGCACAGGTTCATTTTCGCGGGTAAACTTTTCAGCACCTTCAGTAAACCAGTTTTGAGCAAGCTCGTATATGGCTTCGTCGCTTAAGTTAGTGTTTAACTTAAATGTCTGCTTGTAGATAACTTCGCCGCTGTTGGCATCAACAGGTACATTGCTTCCTGCAAATGCAGTCAGGCTGAAAATAATCATCAAGGCTAAAAGGGTGGCAGATTTGATTGGGGTCATTGTTATTACTTGAACGTAAACATCGCACAGTTGTTACGTCAAAAACATCCCCCGATGGGGTGAAAAGCAGGCAGTTTTTCCTGTTTTTTACCCACTACAACAAAATGAAAATCAATGAACTACTATAAATTTAGCCGAATAGGCCCAAGAGGAGGAGTAAACACGAACTATGTAAAGGCCGGCAGGCAGGTCTGCCAACAAAAACTCTACTTCTCTATCCTTTACCACGTAAGGCAGCTGCATCTGTTGGCCATTTAAGCCCAAAACTTCTACCCAAAACCGCTCATTCACTTGTTCTTTTGATAAGCGGCAATGTAATCTCTCACCAGCCGGATTAGGAAAAACACTTATTCCTTTTCTTTCATCGGGTTCTCGAAAACCAAGCACTGCGCTTGAGTCCCACACCGTTTCGCTGAACAGTTGCAATCCACCACGAGAATTGCCGAAGAGGTATTCTGCCTTGCCATCGCTGTTCAAATCACTTATCTGCATAGTTACTCTTGAACCTGCGTCGTAGCCTAACACATTGCTGTCAAGCAAAGTGAATGCACCGTTTTTTAATTTGCCGGTGTCAACCAGGTACTTTAAAACCGTACCTAACTCGGCAGAAACAAAAAGAAAAACAGCGCCGGTGCTATCATTAGCTATAAAAGGATAACTGTAGCCATCAGTAAGCCCCAGCCTTACATCCACCTCTCCAAAAAAACTATTTACGGAGTCTCGCCTGAATTCAGGTGCATTGGTGCTGCCATAGTTTTGAAAGTAGCTCAACTTGCCATCTTTTCTTCCTATCACAAGGTCGTTAAGGCTATCACCATTAAAATCATAAATAAAAGGGGAAGCAAACCCATTTACATGAAGGCTATCAAAATAAGGCTCGGTCATAACAGCAAAGGCATTTAAGCCATTGCCTGAATTTTTAAAGTAATGAAGGTCGCCATTAGCATCCCCTACAACCATATCCGCTTTATCATCACCGTCTAAATCGCCAAAAGCCGGGCTTAGCGCCAACGTGCCTGCATTGGTATGGTATACTGAAAGGCCTGCAAAATCATCAGTAACCATTTCAAATTTCGGCGCGGTAAGCGTACCGGTATTTTCAAATAAGGCTACCTGCGAAGCCGCCGCTACAACGGGATTGTACTTATAGTAATTGCCGCATACTATATCCATCAAACCATCTGCGTTGTAATCGAAAAAAACAGCTTTGGAGTCAGTTCCAAGGTCGAGCATGTTGTGTGTAAGAAAGGAGTCGCTGTACAATTGGTAATTGCAATTGCCGCTGCTGTATCTATAGAGCAAAACATTTTCAGCATCCAGCGATTGGCCGCCAAAGTTTGGCGCTATTGCAATATCCTCTTCACCGTCATTATCCCCATCCAACCTAAACGCTGCAGGAAAGTAGGGCAGTTTTACAGGTGTATTGCAGGATGGCCACAACGTATCAACCCAACTGATATGCGCAAACGCACTATCGCCGGTGTTATTTAATAACGACATATAATCAGAATGCGATTCGCTGATTAAAACATCCCAATCGCCATCTTTTTCGTTATCCAATGGCCACAAGGTGGTACCGCCATGCCTTGGGCCACCGGCCTGTGCACCACCATTGGCTTTACAACTTACATTAAGCGTAACGCTAAGCCCACTGGTGCCAACATATACATTACCCCAGCAGCCGGTAACTAAATTGAATATCATGGAGTCCGGCGCAAGGCCTAACTCCTTCGTTTGGTTTTCATAATATTCTATATCCGTTCCAAAAAGATCAAAGGTTAACACATCCAGGTCGCCATCATGGTTAACATCAATTATGGCCGGCACACCTAAACTATTCGTCCATAGGTTAGCCAATACGGGCTCTTTGTAATACAGCACATACTGCACAACATCAAAGCGCAGATTGCCGTTAACACGGCTGCCCTTGTACACTTTAATGCCGGGAGGAATCTGACTGCCCTGCACTATTTCACCCGTTTGCGCGGTAAACAAATCAGGCACTCCATCCGCATTGTAATCTTTAACTACTGCCCACACTTTCAATGGAGGAAACAATTTTTCGTAAGCGGGTGCATAATGAAATGCAGTATCGCCAGCCGTGCCATAATTTAAAAAAGTAAGGCACTTCTCCCCAACACGGTCAAAAACAAAGAGGTCTTTTATACCATCGGTATTCAGGTCAATTTCTGAAAATTCAGGGGCATTTAATCCGCCGGTCCAGGCATTAGGCACTATTGCCCCGTTGCGGATAAGAGGCAAAGCGCTTACCGGATATTTAGAAGTTTGTGCAAAGGCGAAATTACCGAGCAACAACAGGTATAGAGAAAAACGAAATGCCATGAATTTTTATGAGCCTGAACATAAAAATACAAAAGATGCCGGCTATTAGCAGTAGCTGATTAATCGCCGGGGAAGCGAATGCCTTTGAAAAAAATATCGGAAACTGAAGGATTAGGGTATTGCTGTTCGCCTGTTATAATTAAAACAGCCAAATATTTTTTATCGGCCCAACCCGTAATCTGCAATTCATAGTTATCACTATCCTTACAATAGTCTATAACACCTCTTGCTCCATTGTGGGTGCTCAAGGTTCTGCCCTTGCCATAACCCGCACATTCTTTAGTTTCTAATACAGTTTTTAAGTAATCGATGTATTCTATCAGCATGCCTTCGGCTATAGTTTCCGACTCCAATGGCTCAGCCAGTTCTACGAAAACAACATCGTATAAATAATCATCAAACTCTACGTTCATTGTATACACCTTTGATTTGTCCTCGCTATAGGTGAGTTCTGCAGGTTCGGCTTTGGCGGGCATGTATACATAGGCGCCTGAATTGCCTATAGGCGTTTTTTCAAACTTCGGCGTTTTTTGAGCCTGGCTAAAAGTGCCTATGGCTAACACAAACAATACGGTAAAAAATTGGCGCATGTAAAGGCTTTAGATGGTTTACTTACCTACAAATATAACTAAGCAACTACAGCAAAAACCGCAACAGTAAGAATATGCACCATTTGGTATCGTAGGCTATCACTGTTTGTCGGGTGTATTACTGTTGTTTATCTGGAAGTAGTTTACATCAAGCCAGTACTTTACTATTGTGGCAATTACATCTTCAAGATCGCCGAAATCAATAGGCTTAACAACGTAACTGTTGGCGCCAAACTTGTACGCATCCGTAAGGTCCCTTACTTCCTTGGAGGAACTGAAGATAACTACCGGCACCTGTTGGGTGGTACTATTGGCCCTTATTTGGGCTAATATTTCAAGCCCTGTAACCTTAGGCAGTTTGATGTCCAACAAAATTAAGCGGGGCAAACCCGCACCCTCCCTAAAGGCGTATTGCCCCCGGGCGAAAATAAAGTCTAATGCCTGAGCGCCATCCTCGATATGCGCTATCCGCTCCGGGGGAAGGAGCTTTTTCAGGCAGCGCTTTACCAGGTCCGCTTCGTAGGGATTATCCTCTACTACTAAAATTTCTGTAATATATTTTTCCATCATAGTTCTTTTCAATCCAATGTAAAGTAAAATGTAGCGCCTTTGCCCACTTCAGCCTCTGCCCAAATTTTACCCCCGTGTTTAGTTATAATGCGGCTTACCAGCGCCAGGCCTACGCCAGTGCCGTTAAACTCGCTTTGGTTATGCAGGCGGCTAAACACACCAAACAACTTATCGGCATGCGCCATATTGAAGCCCGCTCCATTGTCGCTAACAAAATATATCTGTTTACCGTCCTGTTTAATCATTCCTATCTCAATCAAAGGTTTATCCTTTTTAGCTGAGTACTTAATGGCGTTGGATAGTAGATTAACCCACACCTGCCTGAGCATCGCAGGGTCTGCCACTGCATCGGCCAGATTCTGTTGAACCACCTCAGCATGATACGTTGGCCCACTGTTGCTTTTTAGTTCCTCCCTTACGGCAGCCACCAGTTCATTCATTACCACCTTTTTCCTCACCATTGGTTTTCTCCCTAATCGGCTAAAGTCGAGCAGGTCGTTAATCAACTGCCCCATGCGCGTACTGTTATTCATAATAACATCAATACACTTTTTGCCGTGGGCATCTAACACCTCCGCATAGTCTTCAGTAAGCATTTGAGCAAACCCGTTCATAACACGCAAAGGAGCCATAAGGTCATGCGAAACGGTATAGGAAAATGACTCCAGTTCTTTAATGGTATCCTTTAACTCTCCGGTTCTTTCTTCCACTTTGCGTTCCAGTTCAGCGCTGATGCCTTTGCTCATAGTTATATCTGTCATTGAAATAGTAATGCCAAACATTTTGCCTTCCTCATCGCAAACGCCTATCAACCGCATGCTGTACCACAAATCAGTACCGTACAGCTCTTTCAAATTAATTTCGTAACTAAGGTTTTCACCGCTAATTACCCTTTGGGCATATTCCTTAATAACCGATGTCCGTCCACCACGAAGAAAAGAATAAACAGACATGCCCACACTTATTTCCTGCTTAAAATGTAAAGGAATATTTACTGCAGCGCGTTGATTAAATGAAACAATGTTCATATTAAGGTCTGTTAGCACATAAGCCGTTTCGGTATTATCCAATATCGCTCTAAAGTTTGCTTCAGACTTGCGAATAAGTTCCTGCGACTTTTTCTTTTCTGATATATCAATAACACTTGCCCGTAATTGATTTTGGTCGCTATTCGAAAGTTTAACCAACCGCACCTCGGCAGTTATTTCTTTACCACCGGCGCAAAGAATTTGCCACTCAAAAATTGGTTGCGCGCCATGCATAGTATCTTTTATCAGCTCTGCTGCCTTTTCTGCGGAGTTCCGCCCGTCGGGTTGAAAAAGGGGGCTCAGGTCTGCGGGGCCCTTTTGCCTTAACTCCTCTTCACTTACACCCAAAAGCTTAAGGGCATTTTCATTAAAGTCATTAAACCTTCCGGTGTTGCCATCCATAATAAATATGGCCTCAGGCGCCAGTTCAAAAAACTCCCTGAACTGTTTTTCACTTTTTCGTAGTTGCTCTTCGCTTTTCTTTCTATCCGTTATATCATTTCTTATGCTTACATATTGATAAGGCTTGCCATCTGCATCTAAAAAAGGAACGAGAGTATTATCTACCCAATACAACTCGCCATCCTTGGCGCGGTTGCAGAACTCTCCGCGCCATATTTTGCCGGAAGCGATTGTTTTCCAGAAGCTCCGGATATATGCTTTGCTATGATAGCCGGAGCTAAGCATACGGTGGTCCTGGCCAATCAACTCGTGGGCGGCGTACTTTGATATCTTACAGAAGTTGTCGTTTACGTACTTGATTTTGCCATACTTATCAGTAATAGAAACTATGGAGCTCTCTATCAACGCGGCACGATAATCTTCCGTATCTTTTACACTATCCCTTAACTGTTCCTCTGCATTTTTTTGAGGAGTTATATCCAGCGTTATACCATCAACCATAATCAACTCACCGGCCGCGTTAAGCGTTGGTATTACTTTATTCTCCACCCACCGAATTCTGCCATCCTTTGTTTTTATGCGATATTGCTTTATATCCTTGTTACCCTGTGCCACTACAGCAATGTGCTGTTCAACAATAGCCGCATCTTCGGGCAATATCACCTTTTGCCACAGGTTTATGTCTTCATAAAAATCCTCTGCTGTATACCCGTATAGTTTTTCGCATGCTTTTGAAATATGCTTTACCCGGCCTGCACGCAGGTCTACTGAATAAAGCACTTCATCTATGGTATCGAAAATGTTATTAAGCGCTTTGTAGGCGCTAGCTATGATCTGCTCATCTTTCTTCTTGTCGGTTATATCAGCAATAACTCCATTAATCCGGTTTATCTGGCCCAGGTCATCTATAATAGGCAGCATTTTAAAATTCAACCAGCGTATTTTACCGTCCTTTCTTACGATGCGATATTGCACCTCAAGCTTTTCGCCTGTATACATTTTAGCGTTCTGCTCTTCCACATAGGCCTTATCCTCTTCGTAAACTATATCAAACCACAAGTTGGGATTGGCCTTAAACTCATCAGGTGTATAACCATAAATCTGGCCACAGCTATCCGAAACAAATAACTGTTCGCCGGTTTTCATATCTACTGAAAACACCCCCTCTTCTACTGAATTCAAAACAGAAATCAGTATGTCATTCACATTTTCCCTTTCAGGATTTTGCTTGTTTTGAGAAACCATGGTGTATTGTTTAGTGCCTTAGGCTGCCTAAAAATTTTGATATGGCTAAGGTGAGGCAGGCAGTATTATGAAAATTGTGACATTTGTCAGATTGTTCCTATTAAGACATGACATAAATCACATATTAAGATACTGCATCCAAGACAGTTCTATCTCATTTGCTAAAAAACGGTCGGCACACAAAATATGCTCATCTTAGCGTCCACATGCCCGTAATTCACTTAAAAACAAGCATTAAGGCCCCCGTTGAACGTTGTTTTAACCTGGCTACAAGCATAGACCTGCATATGGTTAGCACCGAAGGAACAGGCGAAAAGGCTATTGCAGGCCGCACCAGCGGGCAAATTTTGCTGCACGAAACGGTTACCTGGCGGGCAAAACATCTTGGGGTTTGGCAAACGCTTACTTCACGTATAACTGCGTATCAGTATCCTTCCTTTTTTACAGATGAAATGGTACAGGGCGCATTTAAGAGCATTTGCCACCACCACCGGTTTACACAAACAGCGGAGGGCACCTTAATGGAGGATGAGTTTCATTTCGAATCGCCTTTAGGTGTTTTGGGTATACTGTTCAACTATATCTTTCTTACTAATTATCTTAAACGGTTATTGGAACACCGTAACCTGGTGATAAAACAGTATGCCGAAAGTGATGGTTGGAAGAAAATATTGTAGCCTGACGGTTTAACGTTAGCATAGGCACCAAAAAGAATAAAGTTGGCGGCAACTTTATATTCTTACCTTACAAGCTATATGGTAAACAACGCACCTCTTTACGTATCCCGCATTACGGAAAAATGGGAACACGAAAAATCGATTTTATTAAAGCGCTTTCCTATTCTGCGCATTAAAGATTTTCTGTTTCCCGAGGGAGAAGAAGAAGAGATGTTTAAGCGCGTTCAGGTTAAAACGGGAAAATCAAAGGAGCAAATTGATGCCATCCTTTGCCGCTGATTGTTTTTTTCCTTTTCTTTTAACGCAACAACATGAACTACTTAATAAATACGGCATCCATTGCCGGTGTACAGGATTTAGCTGAAACTGATTTACTAAAATTTGAATCGGATTGCGAGGCCAAAATCAAAAAGAACCAGCAGAACATCCTGCAGTTTCGTGAAAACGCCGACCGTATAAGCGATGCGCTAAAAACCAAGTACGACAAAAAAGTAGCTGAACTGGAACAGAAGAACAATAACCTGCGCCAAAAGCTGGAGATATATAAAGCTGACCGCGACCGCAGGCTTAACAAGCACGAAACAGAACAGCGCATAATACAGGATGGTATTAACGAGGAGTCGCGCCCGTTAAAAACGGATATAGCCGGTTAGCACTGCATATAATCTGCCGGCCAATTCTTTATAGCTCTATCTCATCTGCGCTCAACTTTTCCCTTAGGATTCCTTCCCACTAAGGCAACCAATTTATCATCCGGTGCAAACCGCAGGGCCAAAACGCGCCTGTAAGAATAAATACTATGCTTGCTTTGCAAACAAATCGTATTTTTTGGGCCTAATCCAAAGCAATGAGATTTTCGTTTTTGCCGACAGCTTCACTAATTCTCCTATGCACTGCGTTGTATGCTCAACAAAAGGCACCGCTACCGATTTTGGCCTACCAGCAAAGTATAAAACTTGGTACCAAGGTAAAGCCCGAAGATGTTTACACTGCCGCCGAAAGTTGGTTTAATGCCAATCCTTCGCTGTTTACATCCTCTAACGCCTTAGCCCCTTCTGATGTAAAGCAAAAAAACAAGGAGGCAGTGGACAAAGAGTTTAATAACAGCCATGCCTTGCAAATGCTGGACCCTTCCATTTACAAACTACAGGCACTGGGCCTTATCAAGTATTTTGGCGGCACCACTACCAGTATACGCATGCTGTATATCAAATATGATATTGCCATAGCCATTAAAGCTGGCTCGGCAACCTTCAGCATATCCAATGTGCGGTACTTTCACTTCGATGCAAAAAACTATAACCCCACAGGTATATTTTCTTTTGATGGTGGCAAGCCCTGCGAGCATTCCGGCAACCTTGATGCCCTCTATAATTGCCAAACCAATGCGGAAGAGTTTAAGCAGTTGAGCGACTATTTTAATAAGACCGTTAAAGCACAGGCAGAGGCATTTAATAAAGAGCTGAAGGATAAAAAGATGCTTTACACGGCACCTGCAACAACCTCAAAAAGTACGAGTGGTAAAAAATCAACCGGCAGTACAACAAAAAGTTCAAGCACTACAACAAAGGCCCCTGCTAAAAAATGACAACCTCCGCTGCCACCATCCGCGTTTGCCTCGCTGTGCTATTAGTAACCTTCTGTGTAGGCTTTTGTAATGCGCAAAGCTATAACCCTGTTGCAGCACCTAATGCCATAGTTAACGCCGGTAAAGCGCGCTTTACCGTTTTAACGGATAGGCTAATACGCATGGAGTATTCAAATGAGTCCACCTTTAACGACCAGGCCACCATTACCATTCTAAACCGAAATCTTCCGACGCCTGAATTCCGCACTAGAACAGACAACGGCTTGCTGATTATTTCTACCACTTGCCTAACACTCACTTATAAAATTAGTGGGGGTAGTTTCAACAGCAGAAATCTGAAGATTGACTATGCGGATAACAACCGTTCATTTAGCTGGAAACCCGGGATGCGCGACCCCAAAAACCTGCACGGCACTACACGTACGCTTGACGGCACCTTAGGCAAATACAGTTTTCAAACCCTTAAAAAAATAAATACAGGTGATGGTTTGATATCGCGAAGCGGCTGGGCGATAATTAACGATTCAGAAAAACCGGTTTTTGATACCACTGATTGGCCCTGGGTGCAAAACAGCGCCACAGCCAAAAATATTGATTGGTATTTCTTTGGTTACGGCAACAACTACAAAGCCGCCTTATACGATTTTACCTCCATTTCAGGTAGAATATCGCTACCACCCAAGTTTGCGTTTGGCATTTGGTATTCGCGCTATTACCAGTACAGCGAACAGGACTTTAAAGATATAGTTGCCGGTTACCAGAGCCACGGCTTACCGCTTGATGTATTAGTAATTGATATGGACTGGCATATGACCAAATCGAGCGATCCGGATGTTTTTGCAAAGTTCAACCCACAGCCGGATGGATGGACGGGCTTTACCTGGACTAAAAAGTATTTCCCCGATTACCAGGGCTTCTTGAAATGGACGGACAGTAAAAACATAAAGACCTGCCTGAATCTCCATCCTGCTTCAGGCGTTCAGGCACATGAGGGTTCTTATTGTCAATTCGCAAATACAATGGGTTTTGATACAGCAGGCTGCCATACTATCCCTTTCGACATTACGAATAAGCAGTTTGCTAAAAGTTATTTTGATGTGCTATTGCATCCCTACGAAAAAGCAGGAGTAGATTTTTGGTGGCTCGATTGGCAGCAATACAGCCAAACCAAGTTAAAAGGTGTAAACCCTACTTTCTACTTAAACTATGTACACTTCAGCGATATGCAGCGGCAAGGTAAGCGGCCTTTGATATTTCACCGTTACGGTGGCCTGGGTAACCAACGCTATCAAATCGGTTTCAGTGGCGATGTGATTATCAATTGGAAATCGCTGGCTTACCAACCGTGGTTTACGGCAACTGCAGCCAATGTAGGCTTTGGCTTTTGGAGCCATGATATTGGCGGGCATATGCAGCCGATGAATAAAAAGTTAAAGCAAGATGCAGAGTTATTTACCCGCTGGGTTCAGTGGGGTGCATTCAGCCCTATCTTTCGCACGCACGCTACTAACGACCCTGGTATTGAGCGCCGCATGTGGCAATACCCAATCGAAAATTTTGAGGCTATGAAAAAGGCAGTTCTGCAACGTTATAGCCTGCTGCCATACATATACACGTACAGCCGCATGGCTTACGACAGCGCCATTTCTTTAGTGCACCCCATGTATTATGAATATCCTGATAAGGAAGAGGCCTACCACTGCCCCCAACAGTATTACTTTGGTAAGAATATGATTGTGGCGCCGGTTTGCAAACCGCAAAAAGGAAAAGCCACTGCAACACAAACAGTTTGGCTACCCGATGGCAATTGGTACGACTACCGCAACAACAACTTGATACAAGGAGGAAAAAAAATCACGCTCAACTACAGCCTGGACGAAATACCGGTATTCGTAAAACAGGGAAGCATAATACCACAGCAGCACGATAAGCAACATGCCGATGAACCATTGGATACCGTAATGCTGTCAGTTTATTGTGGGGCAAACGGCTCATTCAGTTTATATGAAGATGATGGCAGCACAGACAATTACCGATTAAATAGCTACTCCTTCACTGCAATCAACCTCACGCAGAGCGAAAAAGGTATTGAATTAAGTATTAGCCCTGATGGTCGGCATTTTGAAAGCCAATTAAAGGAGCGCGTTTGGGAAATACAGTTTATTAATTGCGCAGAACCCGCAAATGTTTTACTAAACGGCAAGGCCGCATTGAACAGCAACTATAAAAAACAAAGCAGAGTTGCATCCGTATCGCTGCCCCCAACCAATACTGCCGATAGCGTATTAATTACTATTAAGTAAACCGCACTTTCGGAAAACCATCCGGTAAACCAGAGAAGAAAAATTACGTTATCTCTAGTCCTTATCTTTTTCTCCCCGGCTTAAAAGCATGGCGTTTTTTAGCAACTGCCTTAGCAGCGCTGCGCTTCTTAGGTTTTACAACAGCTTTAGGCGGTGTTGCTTTACCGACAACAAGCGGTTTCGTTTTTCGCAATTCGGCCATTATTTTATTTGCGGCCTTTTTAAGCTCTGCCAGGGTTTTAATGCCCTTAAAGTGTTTCCGGTATAAAGCGGTAAATTTCTTTTTAGAGTAGCCTGTTTGTTTAAGCATGCGGCCAAAGGCGCGGTGAATTAACATTAACTGTAAATCGTTAGGCGCATACTGCTTGCGTATAGTAGATAGGTTCAACTGAAAGTTAAGTTCAGGTATATCAAGCGAAGCTTTGCTCTGGTTCAGCACATAATCAAAGGTTGGGGCATTGGCCACACGGCTACCCAGGCCCCAGCCACTCTTAGGCACATTAAAGTGCTTTAGTATTGTGGCTATTACCGATGCATGATCAAACGGTATGTTGGTTGGGCTACGGAATACCGTGCCGCCCTTTGTATATGGCGAAACAAGTATTAGTGGTACGCGTACGCCAAAGCGGTTAAACTGAAAACCATATTCAGTAGATTGCGGTGGGTTGGTACCATCGGCAGGCTTAGCCCAGGGCGCGGCTGCATTCCAGGTGGGGCCCATATGGTCGAAGGTGCCGCCGTGCTCATCAAAGTTGATAATGAACAGCGTATTTGCCCAGGCCGGCGATTGCAGCAAGGCATTAAAGATCTTGAATACAAAAGTTTCTCCTGCATTTAAGTCGGCTGGTGGGTGGTAATCATTACCATTTGCTCCAATACCCCATTCCTCTTCAAACCAGGCCGGTTCTAAAAAGCTAAAGGCCGGTAGTGTGCCGCTGGCGGCCTGCTTAAAAAAGTTACTTATGTCGCTAAAGTGATTGCTTAAGCCGCTAAGGTTGGGCCAAAACAAATCCTGCGTAAAACAGTAGTCGCCCAAACTGTGCCCCGGCCATAACTGGCTGTAATAAATTGTCCAATCATCAGGAGTATTGTAACCGTAATTCTGTAAAACGTTCCAAATGGTGGGCTGTGTAAATTCGTAAGGGTCCCAGGGGTAGTAACCGTCCCAGTGGTTATCTACCATGCCTGTGCTGATACCTCCCAGCGTACCGATGGAGTTGCCGGTGGCTGCAAATGCCCGGTTGCAGTTGGTTTGCGTAGGTACCGATGCGTAGTAGGCATCTGAAACCGCAAATGTTTTGGCCAACCAGTTCAACATAAATAACGACTTTGCATTAGGCGTATAAGAGGACATTATCTGTGCGGTGTCGGAGTTGTTGGAAGCGTAATCCCGGTAAAAGCCCATCATGGCCGCAGGTTGATTAACGGGGGGATTTGCAGTAGTGCCGTAAAGTTGATTGTTTACATTACTATAGCCCTCGTTAGGGTCGGCAGTGGGTATATTAAGTACGCCATCAGGTATTTGAGTAACGTAGTGTTTTACGTTGTTCTTATCGGGGTTATACATGTTGGGGGTTAGGCCCTGAAAAACAGGGTTAGTGCCTACCGGTAAAAAGCGCGATGGTTTTTGTCCATTACTGTAAAGCCAACCCAGTACGTTGTCGAAAGAGCGGTTCTCCAACATAAGGTACACTATATGCTTGATGTTTTTCATAACGCTGATTTAGTGTTATAAAAATGGCTTATAAATAAGTATTATGAAATCCCTATATAAAGGGACAGTGCAAAAGGTTACTCTATATATCCCTAAGCTCGGTTGTAAAGGTAAAATTAAGGCCTGTGGCTTTATTAACCGCCTCTATATATTCCGGTGTGCCATAAATTGCCACTACGCCCGGGTCGCCTAATTCATCTTCGGTAGTAACCGCTATACGTTCTTGTATATTATCCTTTTGCAGCGCCTGGTTTATAAAAACCACCGGCAGATAATTTTCGTCGCCCCAGCGCCAATCGTCCCAGGCTTGAAAAGTTTCATCGTATTTATGACCGTTAACGGTAAAAATTAGCCTGTGGTAAGTTATAGGTTCTGTTTTTTCTTCCTCTTCATCCTCGTCTTCCTCATTTTCTACTTCAGTAAAGGAAACATCCGTGATACGCAGCTTGCCGGCAGCCAGTTTTTGCATATCGGCTACAAATTCATCCACCTCCGCACATTCTGCAATAGTCCAGGGGGAATATCTAATGCATTTATCATCCACCTCAAGTAAGGTCATAGCATCAAAAATCTTCCAGTAGGTAAACGCGGTTCCCGCTTTCATCTTCTTCAAACAGTAATCCGTCAATTCGGGAGTTATAATAAATCCCAAATTTTTGAGCACCTCAAATTTCTGCTGCAGTTGGGCGACATCGGCCGGCACAGCACTTTCCCTTTTTTCAGTTTCACGGGTAGGCAGCACGGCCACTTCAACCTCCTCGCTTTCTTTAGCACCAAAAAGATTTTTGAAAAACGCCCCAACCGAATTTAAGAATGAACTCATGCCCCTTGCTTTATCGCAAAGCTGTAACAACAATTGCTAACCGTCTATCCATAATTAAGTGAATTATCGCATGTTCGTTTGCCGTTAAGAAAAAGGAGGAGCTACATCACTCATTTTAGAGAAGAGAAACATAATGCCCCCTCAATATAGAACTTGGATAACATCTCAATAAAACTAAATCTTTACAATTCGCTTACTAAAACTAAAGCGGTTGTTCTTGAGTTGAACTATGTAAACCCCCTTTGAAAACTGTTTTAAACTTAATTGTGGCGCGAAATTTTGTTGCGTCAGCACTTTACCCTCTACATCATATACAGTAATTAGTCCATTTTCTTTAAATATCTCACCATCGATGGTAATCATATCGGTTACAGGGTTAGGCCATATACGAACTTGTTTCTCAAGGGCTACTTCATCTATACCAGTGGGATTTATTATTTGCAGCTGAGACATTAATCCGCCTTCTGTTTTAAAAACATAAAAGGACGAATCGCAATAAGTATCGGTACAATGTGCATTGCTCACAGTTAAACAGACCAGGTACTGACCGGCTTGTGCATAGATGTGGCCGGGGTATGGGTCAGTAGATGTAGTTCCGTCTCCAAAATCCCAGAGATAACTAAGGTTATAACCAAGGCTTTGGTTATAACCTATATACACGCTATCCAAACCAATGAAGGAGCCATCGAAAATGCTAAATCTAGCCCGGCAGGCAGTGTCAAAATAAAACGGGCTTGATAAACATGCAGGTGTGCCGGAAACCACAACTGTGTAAAGCCCGGGAGTAGATGCAACGTAAACCACATCAGTTGCTCCCGAAATAGAATCGCCATTAAAAAACCATTGATTACCTGATGGGGAAGAAGACATAAGTGAATCGCCCGTCACGGTTATAACCGGTGCCATATTCACACTGATTGCCTCTAGGGTAATTTGCCATAGGTTACCTTTGGCACATAAATAGCCACAAGCATCACCACAAATCGAATCTTGATTTCTAAGTGTAAACGCTATTGCATCTCCGCAAGTCGCATTGGTATAACAGGATAAAAAGTTGGGGTTGAGACTGTTTACGTGAATTGCAGATGCACCGGGCAGGAGGTTGGAGTCTGTGGAGCAGGTGCCTGTATATGGTGGCAAGCCAGGATTACAATTTAAGGTACCGGTAGTCGTTTGGCATGAGTCACAAATTACCTCCATTGAAACTTGGCTAAAGGTGCAAAACGGAGCTGGCAAAGGTGGATTTCCACAAAAGGCATCAAAGGTTAATTGATATTCCGCATCTATATAAGCATCCACAATCTGAGCACCGGCGGGCGTAAGCACATTCATATGATAATCGCAGCTTCCTAAGGCCATAGATGTAAACCCCAAATTTGCCGACGGCAGCCCTCCAGTAGTATAATTACCAAACTTGGTCATGCCATATACAATTGGGTCTATTACCAAGGGGTAAACTAAATCGGTTTGCTGCAGCCAATCAACAGGCACAAGTAGTTGAAGGGTGTAACTGTTTCCAGTTGTGGTTAAACGGTATGAACCGATTGCACCCCATACGCGTGTATCATAATAAACCGGTTTTTCATACCGGATAATAATTTTCCCAAACACATCTCGTATTTCGTAATATCCTTTGTAGCTACCATCCTCCAAGTGGGTGCCTTGGCCTTCAGAAAAAGTATAACCTTCCGGAAGGCTGAATCTGTCCTCTATTACAAGGTAAGTTGAATGATTAGGAATATTCAATGGTCGGTTTATGACAAAACTTGTCTCTATCTGGCCGATATCAAACTTTTCTTCCATGTCAACGTTCTGCCAAGCATCCTGTATTTTTAATCCATTCTCGCCAATAGTATAGTTATTAAACTTTATCGGCTGCGGTGCCGATCCAAACAAGCTGTCATTTAAAAAATACATGCTTAAGTTGCGGTTAAACTCAAAATCAAACTCATCTTCGCTTAGCGTTACAGACTTTCTGTTAAGGTCGCAGCGTGTTTGAACAGGTTGATTTAATGAGGCATAAACACCCGTCCTTCCTTTAAGTGGCTTTAAACGCCCATCAATAGTGCTCCATACACCATCCGAATTTTTATAATGTAAAGGAAAAATGGACTGCTGCGAAAATGTATGTGCTGAGTTGGCCGGGTCTATAAACCAACGGGAATCAATGGTTCTTCTATCAATCAATTCAACACAGTTTGTGCATTGAGCATTATAGGGTAATATACCAAACTCAGGATGCTGTCGGGCTGCAGTGGAGGACTCCCGCAGAAGATTAGAAGAAACTCTTCGTTCGGTTTGTGTAAAGGAAAAATAGTTGGGGACTTTAACATGCATATTTTGAGCAAAAGTTAAGAAGAACCCAAAAGAGGCAACTAAGGTGCAGAGTGTTTTCATGTTCATTTCTAGCTCAACAAATTAGCAAAGTCCTTACGATGAACAAAACAGCCTGTTTTCATGTAATCTGCACTACACTACCTAAAAACAAAAAAGCCTCTCCGATTTCTCGAAGAGGCTTTTAAAATAAGGAGGCGACTACCTACTCTCCCGGGTTCTTAGTCCAGTACCATCAGCGTGGAGGGGCTTAACTTCTCTGTTCGGAATGGGAAGAGGTGATCCCCCTCGCTATAGTCACCTTTAAGTTTGACCCTGCAGCCGAACACCATGCAGGCAATGAACTTAGAGTGTATTACTCAATAACTTTTGACACTTGGCAATTAATAAAATCAAAACTTCTTTGAAATCAATCCCTGGCAGCTTTTGCAACAACCAGGTAAACCAAAAAAATTAGAAAGTCAACGGGCAATTAGTATCGCTCGGCTATGACATTACTGCCTTTACACCTGCGACCTATCAACGTGGTAATCTTCCACGACCCTTAAAAGAAATCTCATCTTGAGGTGGGCTTCGCACTTAGATGCTTTCAGTGCTTATCCCTTCCGAACATAGCTACCCTGCAATGCGACTGGCGTCACAACAGGTACACCAGAGGTTCGTCCGACACGGTCCTCTCGTACTAGAGTCAGCTCCTCTCAAATTTCTAACGCCCACAACAGATAGGGACCGAACTGTCTTGCGACGTTCTGAACCCAGCTCGCGTGCCACTTTAATGAGCGAACAGCTCAACCCTTGGGACCTTCTCCAGCCCCAGGATGTGACGAGCCGACATCGAGGTGCCAAACCTCCCCGTCGATGTGAGCTCTTGGGGGAGATCAGCCTGTTATCCCCAGCGTACCTTTTATCCTATGAGCGATGGCCCTTCCATACGGAACCACCGGATCACTTTGCCCGACTTTCGTCCCTGCTCGACTTGTAGGTCTTGCAGTCAAGCACCCTTGTGCCAATGCACTCTGCGTACGGTTACTAAGCGTACTGAGGGTACCTTTGGAAGCCTCCGTTACTCTTTGGGAGGCGACCACCCCAGTCAAACTACCCACCAAACATTGTCCTGCTTATCTGCAGTTAGAATCTAATCAAAGGAAGGGTGGTATTTCAAGGTTGACTCCACGAAAGCTAGCGCTCCCGCTTCAAAGTCTCCCACCTATCCTACACATCATTTAATCAAATTCAGTGTTAAGTTGTAGTGAAGGTGCATGGGGTCTTTCCGTCCCGTTGCGGGTAATCGGCATCTTCACCGATACTTCAATTTCACCGGGCTCGCGGCTGAGACAGTGCCCAGATC
>CAZUHU010000053.1:0-20615 GCA_964620645.1 uncultured Chitinophaga sp. | reverse complement strand
GAATAACTGATGACGGCGCACAAGCTCCGTTGGTACCGGTTATAGTTACGTTTTGGTTAACGGTTGGCGCAGCAACTGCAGGCGGGTTAAAAGTTACTGAAGTGCCGGGGTTGGTGCCGGTAAATGAGCCAGAACCGGCTGTCCAGGTTACTGATACATCACTGCTTACTGCAGCAGTTGAATTATCACAAACTGTTGCAGGTATCGTTAAGGTAGGCAGGTTGTAAACAGTGGTAGCGGCAGTTGGTGCACATACGCCGTTTGTTACTGTTATGGTAACACCCTGGCTGGCTGTAGGCGGCGTTATGCCTGCCGGATTATAAGTTAGTGAAGTACCAGGGTTAGTGCCGCTAAATGAGCCGGTGGTGGCTGTCCATGTTCCTGATACATCGCTGGATACTGCAATAGTTGAATTATCACAAACGCTTGCAGGCACAGTAAGTGAAGGATTATTATCCGCGCGAATAGTACTGGAGACTGAACAGGCCCCGTTGGTGCCGGTTATGGTTACGTTTTGGTTAGCTGTGGGAGCAGTAACGTTTGGAGGATTAAAGGTAACCCCTGCAGAAGGGTTAGTGCCGGTAAATGAGCCGGCAGAAGCAGTCCACGTTACACTGATATTACTGGAAACTGAGGCCGTCGTATTATCACATACAGTTGCAGGAACTGTTAAGGAAGGGCTTTGATAGAAAGTTATGCTTGCAGTGGTGGCAGAGCTGGTACAACCGCCGTTGTTAATGGTCCATGTATAGGTGTAGGAACCATAAGCGCTAACTGTTACAGTTGATGTTGGCGAGTTTGCAGCGCTGAAATTAGATGTTCCCGGACCTGAAGCCTGAGTCCATGTGCCGGTGCCAATGCTTGGCGAATTACCGCCAAGGCTACCACTGGTTAAACCACATATACTGGTGCTGGCAGGGCTAACGCTGGCTGTAGTAGGTGCCGAAATACGATACGTTAAAACGGATGAACAGGCTGCCCAGGTACTGCTGCGATTAGTACCTACCGCAATAGAGGTGGCCGGGGGGGGGTCCAACCGGTTTGGTTACCGGCAGTACCGTTTACACAGGCGTTGTTCGCATCGCCGCAACCGTTGGGGTTGCTCCAGGTAAAATCGTACTTAACAGAGGTGCTTAATGTAATGCTTCTGGATTCACCCGAACCAAAGTTGAAGGTTTGAGGGGTGCAGGTAGGAGCCGTTAAGGAGCCAGTATTGCTCACATTACATTGGGCCGTTACACCTTGAAAACCAAAAACACCCAATAGCGCCAACAGCACGCTAACAAAAAGGGGTCTAACGTAAAACGTACACATTTTTTGCATAATACTATCTTTTGTTCAGCGCCTTCAGTCGGTTCAGGACTAAAATCTACTCTCTCAAAAACCCTATTTTGAGGTAACCGTAAAATTAACCTAATTCCGCGGTCTGTCAATAGGTTTCAGCGCTTTAACTGTAAATTAAAACGGCTGATTTGTGCCCTACAGAGCAATAGTTGTGCCCAGTTTACTAAATGGAAAAACTATTTTGTATCACCCTGAAAAACAAGTTTTTATAAAAATAATCAGGCCGCAAAAGCATGAGTAAAACTTCATAAATGGCCTATTTTGCCTACATCACGGAATTACGGGAGTATCATGTTTCATACACTTTAGACACTTGCTGCCCACAGCTTAAAGATCTTTTACCCCAAGTTCCTTCAACTTCAGGCCGTAAATCTGCACCCGGCGGGCGTCATTCTGGCCTTTGCTAAGGCCATATAAAACCTTAACCAGGTTTACATCCTTTTGATTTAACAGATAGCTTTTTTCATAATAGACAATGGCGCTATCCAGTTGCTGCATCTGGTGGTAGGTTTTGGCTATGTTAACGGTGGGCTCATAGGCGTTAGGCATAGCCTGTAACGCGCGTTTATTGGTGTTGATGGATTTGTCGTATTGCTTTAACCTGAAGTAGGCATAGCTAAGGTTGGCATAGGCCTCTTTTTGGGTTTTTATGCGCGATAGAAACCTTTCGTACCAATAAATGGCCTGTTCAAGACTGTCGCGGCCATCCATAATTACCCCCATTTCAAAGGAAGGGGTAACAAAGTTGGAATCTATCTTTTGCACGGCCTGGTATTTTTCAAAGGCTTTATCCAGGTATGAGCGGGCCTGTGTGGGGTTATGGTAGTAACCCGAATAGAAGTTGCCGATAGTGTAGTAAGCCCTACCTAAATCGTAAGTGGCGTTAAGAAAGCGCGGGTATATTTCAATTGCTTTATTGAAATGCGAAGCAGCCTGCTCCAGTATTTGGATACGCGCGCCTATAGAATCGGCCGATTGATATTCCTTTTGCTGCGAAAGCAGAAAGAGGTGAACGCCCAACAGGTTTTGTGCCTGTGCCGAATTATCTACCACTTTAATATCATGACTGAATAGGGTAATGCGGTCTTTCCAATCCAGGTTGCGCGTAAAAGCCAGTAACATGTAAATAAGCGTTACCCCAATAAACAAACCGCCCAAAGGCCTTGATACCGTTTTAAACGATAGCTTGTTATCCCCGGCATCAATACGGAAAGCTTTAAAAGATAGATATACAAGCAGTACGCAAAAACCAATAGAAGGAATAAGCAAAAAGCGATCGCCCATAACACCGGGTACCGGTATAAACAGATTAGAGAAAACAGCAATGGAACCCAGGTAGAAGAAAATAGAAAAACTAATTATGGGTTGGCGCCAGATAAGGGCAACGGCTAACAGGGTGATAAGAATGTACGTAATAAGAATTACCAATGGCCAGGTGTTATTAATGCTGATTGGCTTGAAATACGAGAAACCGTAGTAGTAACTCATAGGGTACGGAACAAACACCTGCTTAAGATATTTGCCCAGCACCGTCATAGCCGTACCGAATTTTATACTGAAAGGATCAGTAGGCTGAATGGGGTTTTCGATATAATAAACCGGACGAACGGACTGCACAGGGTTTAAATCGGCCGCGCGGGTAACGTTCATTTGAAAGTAGGTACGCTGCAAGCCCGAAACAAGGCTATTGCTGTTAGAGGGCGGCGCAAAGCGGAAATACAAAAACATGATAACCGGCAAGGCCAGTAGCGAGGTGCGCACCAATACATGCTGTTTGCTGCGCCATAACAGAAATATGCTGGCAAAGATTACAGGCAAACCCAGCAAGCCCAATTCAAAACCGGACTTACCCGTGGCAAGGCTATAAACGCTGCGGCCCATAAAAATGAGCGATACGCCAATCATAATAAAGGTAACGGGCAGTAAACGGCGGTTTAAAAAGCCTGCAAAAAACAATACAGCCAATGGAAAGAAAGAGTGTAAAAACAGTAAAGAGGCCAGGGTATATATTACATAATTTACAGCTACCAGAATTTTAACCTGCCTGCCGCCCGAGAAAAACTGCGTGGTTAAAAATACCATTAAGCCCGCCTGCACCAGTACCCCGGAAGAGTTAAATTTGATCATGGAGTAGGTGATGAGCAAAGCTATGGGAGTAATAAGAAGGAATTGAAGCTCAGCCCTAACAAGCAGGAATACAATACAAAACAACAGCACCGGTAAACAGGCCAGCCACACATTGGCTGAATACAAACCTGCAAATGCCAGCCCCATACCAATAAGTAAAAGCAAACCGAAACTTGCCGCTACTAAAGGGTTTTTAAGGAATTGAAAGTTGAGTTGCGGTGTTACGGTGATTTCGCTTTGGGTGCGTGTATGAAAAACACTGAATGCACTTTGCATAAGCGCTGCAGTTTGCGCTTTAATAGAAGGAAAATGTTTGAGCACAAACAGGCTTACTACAGCTAAAAACAGTGCAGTGGCAAACAAAATTTGTTGTGTAACCGAGTATAGCCTTGAAAAGAAAACGGATGGAATAATTAATACCACCGCTAAAAACAAAACCTGCCTGAACTTAGCCGGGGTTAACAGCACCACTGCCAGGGGCACTAACAGCACAAAGGTTATTGTGGTTGATTTAGAAAGTATACCCAACACAAAGGTTACAGGCACCAACAACAACCACCGCAGTTTTGAACTTTGCACATAACGCAATGCGCTGTAAACGGAAAGCAAGCCAAAGCCAAGGGCAAATATCTCATCGCGGTTTTTGATGCTGGCAACTACCTCGGTATGTATAGGGTGGGCAGTAAATAGTAAGGTGATAAAAAAGGCAAACAGCGGATTGTACTGCGGAAAAAGCCTGCGCATTACAACAAACAACAACACACACAGCAAAGCGTATAGCACCACGTTAAAAAAATGGCTGAGGTGCGGGTTCTCCACTTCTACTTCCTTGCCGTTTTGATTTTCGGTGCGGGCAAAAATGGCATGTTCTAAAGCAAAGCTGAACAACACTATGGGGCGGAACTCGTATTGGTACCCCGCATTATCCTTGTAGTAAGGCTCGCGAAAAACTTCGGGAAGAAAATATTTTAAATGCTTGCCAAAACCTGCACCATTTAAGCTATCGGCACTAAAAGCACCGAAGTTAAATTTGATGGCCTCCCAACCTTTTGACGTAAGGCGATGTGGAGAAACCACCTGCCAGCCCGAAGCAATATCAGAGTTAGGCACCTGGTTTTGCACTACCAATTCATCATCCAGGTTATACTCGTTACGTACCGTATTGATGTAAATGCCAAAACCAAGCAGAAAAATTATAAGCATGTACAAGCGCACAGGGTTAGCGCTGAAAAAGCCCGGTTTCGATGGCTGTTTAACAACAGCTTTGGGCGGCGTGGTTTGCTTTAGTTCCGGTTTTTGTTTTGCCATAGGTTAAATGCCAAATTCAGTAACAATCTTCCACAAGCCGAATTTAAGCCTGTCAGTAAATGGTTGATTAAAGAGTAAATCCTTTTCCTTTAAATCAACGTTATAGTTTTTCAATACCTCCACATACTCGCGGTAGTGATTAAACAAAATCGAATCGCCGCCGTTTATTATTTCGCGCACCGTGGTATCATTAAAGTGTATAAACACCACAGGGTATTCCCCCTCTATCATCACCCGGTTGTCCACTAAAGTCCTGCTGCAAACTTCGGTATTCCAGCCCGCAACATTGCAACCTTTATGGCGAACAATATGCGCATTTTCGTCAATAACTGTTACCAGGTCCAGGTACTTTTGATCGTCGAACAAACCGCGGAAAGAATTTTTCTCGCAACGGTAAGCGCAACATTCCGCCCACCATTGCAGGGTCGAAATTCCTTTTTGGCTTGCACCCACGAACCCTGCATTAAATAGACCTACCCTGAAGTTGGCTTCAAACCAGTTCTGATCGCGGCGCGGGCTATACTTGTAGTAATGCGGTGTAAGCAAAAAGGAATACTTATCCAGCAATTGAAACAGAAAATTGTAATCGGAATAAAAGAAGAGGTCGTTATCCAGGTAAATGATTTTATCAAGCCCCCCCTTCTCCAGCAGGTATTTCATTAAAACCGGCTTAAGACTCCAGCGCAGGCGGTTTTTATCTGTTCTGTACTTGGGTATTATTTCGGCCGCATTGGATTCATGCTTTACATCACCTAACTTATAGAAACGGCAATCCTTAAACTCAAAATCATCCTCACTATCCACCACCAGCACGTGCAGCATAAAGGGTGTGCCTTGCCGCAAGGACTCAGCCAACGCCTTTACCTTATACAGGTGGCTAACCGTGGTAATGGTGCATAAATGGTTCACGCTGTAAATTAAAGGATTAGTTGCTTATTACGGAGGCCAGAAACTGCTTTAAAAAGCCGGCATAAAAACGGTGGCCATTATTATTAAGGTGTCCGTCAGGGTTTTCTTTAAAAAGGGCCTTGCCTGTGGGCGTTATCAACCAATAGGATTGTAACAGGCTATCGTTTAACAAATCAGCATACTGCTTTCGGTACGTTGCAGTATCCATATTTGCCTCTTTATACTCGGGTATAAGCGCAAACTTTAAAGGCACGCCGGCACTGTTACAGGTATTTATAATGCCATACAGATGGCGCTTAGTGATGCACGTATTTTTCAGGAGTGCATTGTATTCCAGCTTTTCCTTAATGCGAAAGCGCACAGCATATAAGCGCGATAGCAAGGCGCTTTTGGCAATCACCTTTTCATACCAACCGGCAGGCTTGCTTAAAAAGTATTTATCGTTTACCAGGTAATGGTAGGCATCCTGCGCGCTGTTAAAATGTTTGCCGTCAATATCCGCCAAAACAGCGCCTGCATTTGTCCAATAATAAAACTGGCGGCCGGGTATTACTTCGCGCTCCCACTTCATTAAATCGTTGCCCATAAAAAAAACAACCACTACATAATCGGGCTTCAACCTTTCCACGTATTCCCTGGCAATTTCTTCGTATTGGGTGGGGTCGGCAGCGGGTATGCCGGTATTTATGATTTCGTAATTGGTTTCGCGGCCCAGTATATCACAGAAGGAGCTGTCCTGAAAAGGGCTGGCGCTCATGCCCCATGTAAAACTATCACCGATGAACAGGATTTTCTTCTTTGATGAATCAAGTTGAGAAAACTCCTTACCCCGGAAACCATCTTTATTGATGTAAATTTTCTCTTTGGCCCAGTAGTTACTATCTGCAATAAGAACCCCTTTATCGTTGGTATAAAAATCGTGCACCAACACAAGCGAATCAACGGGGTACAGCTTTAACCAGTTGGGTCGTAAATCGCCGGGCTTGTAACCCATAAAACGCAATACCACTTCAATAATCAAACAAGCCACCAACACAAACGTTAGCTGAAAGAGGATTCGCTTTTTGCGCTGGCCCATAGCTTAAAAGGTTTGGCCTATACGTTCCACATAATCCCAAACCTCCCAGCCCTTTTTACCAAAGTTGTGGTAGATGTGAATGAGAGCCGGCTTGTATTTGGTTTTAAAGGCATCATCAGAAAAATGCCCTTGTTCATCCATCATTAGCTTTTGGTTGTTGTAGTCGGCAATAAAGTTGAACTTTTTAGAGAGCATAGGATGATTTTGCAAACCGAATTCCCATACAGTAGCAATCAGGGTGCCCTGGTCGCGCACGCGCCACTCGGGGTAGGTAAATATCTTCATGGTTTTATCAAACCAGGCATTCAAAAAGTCTTCGCTGTCATCGCTAAAAAGAAAAACGCCGCCGTTCCAATGCTGGAAGTGAGCATCCTGTACATCAATGCTAAACCGCTTACCGATATACTCCTGCAGGTGGTTACACTCTAAATCGTATACATCCTTACCATCAGGGCCTATCCATCTACGGCGCAGGCTGTTCCAACGCCATTGAGAGTTTTTCTCAATATCCTTTACCATGCTTTCGGCCGGTGTAATAATGATGCGGCCTTCTTTATCATGCCATACCTTTTTGCGGCGGTCGTAAAAGGTGTCATCGTCCAGCTTAAAGGTGCCCAGGGTAGTAATAAAGCGAATCGAGATCCAGAGGTAGTGCAGTTTATTCCGCTTCAACACTTCAAACTTGCGGATGAGCGCTTTCTTCTTCTCCTCCATTACAGGATCCTGCTGCTTGCGGGCAGGGTCAAATTTTTCCATCAAGGCTTCCAACTCCGCTATGTCTTTACGGTTTTTTTCAAAGCAATCGCACTTAACAGCGCTGGGGCTAAACTTAGGCATGCGGCAATGGTCGGGCGCAAAGGTGATAACTCCCTTTTTCTGGCGAAAGATATCATCGCACTCACTGCTTAAGGCAATAACATCCGTATCAAGGTAACAGTAATTAAAGCCCTTGGGCAAAAATTTATTGAGGCCCACTTTAAGGTAAATACTGGCCTGGTGGTGGTTGTAGTGTTCCGGGGTTTTTACATCCACTACTTTATCATGCTCAACAGCTATTTCGTTGCGCGATGAATCGGTAACCACAATTATCTCGTTTTTGGAAAAATGCTTTAGGTACCGCAACGAATAGTGCAGTGTTTCCACATGCTCGCGCGCACCACAAACAACAAAAACAAATTTATCAGCAGACATAATGCAATAAAACGGCCCTACAGCCGAGGCAGTAATGTTAAAAGTTTTACGGGTATTGAGAAAGGATTTAACAGCAAATTGCTGCTAACCTTTAGGTTGAAGTGTATAATAGGAACGGAACCAGGCCGCCATTTCCTTAACGCCATCCTCCACCTTTGTATCGGGGCGGAAACCAATGTACTGAAACAACTTATCAGAATCAGCATTGGTGGCGGGCATATCGCCGGGCTGTATAGGCTTATTATTGATGATGGCCTTCTCTCCCATCGCCTGCTCAATAGCTGCTAAATATTGCGAAACATAGATTGGCGAATGGTTGCCTATATTAAAAATATCGCTACCCTGTACGCCGCCCTTTTCAAAACGAACCATCAATAACTTAATGGCTTTCACCACATCGCCCACATAAGTAAAATCGCGCACCATCCTGCCCTCGTTAAACAGGTCAATTGGCTGTTTATCAGCAATAGCTTTCATAAAAATGTAAGCAGCCATATCGGGCCGGGTCCATGCACCGTAAACGGTAAAAAAGCGCAACCCTATAAGGTTCATGCCATACAGGTGAGAATACACCTGCGCTAATAACTCATCAGCCTTTTTGCTGGCAGCATAAACCGAAATAGGCGAATCGGTTACCTGTGTTTCAGCATAAGGTGTTTGCGTATTGCCGCCATAAACGGAAGAACTGGAAGCATAGATGACATCCTTAACTCCGCTTTTATTAGCGGCCTCCAGCAGGTTTACAAAGCCTTTTACGTTGGCATCAATATACGCCTGCGGGTTGTTCAATGACTGACGAACTCCCGTTAAGGCAGCCAGGTGTATAATCAAATCAAATTTATGGGCGGCAAGTATACCTTCCAGTTGAGCAGCATCAGCAAGATCGGCCAGGTAAAAAGTGCCATTGCCATTTTTGATCGGCGCGTTAGCCAATGCATTAACATCGCTAATGCCCAACTGCTTTGCGCGCGCCAGTTTAATGTCGTAGTTAGATAGAGAGGAAAAGTTATCGAGGCCCACCAACTCGTGCTCTTTTAACTGCTGCACAAGGGTGTAACCTATAAAGCCCACATAGCCGGTTAACAATATCCTCATGGCGCACAAAATAGAATTTCCGTTGGAATTACAGTTACTTCTAACACCACCTTCTGTACCAAAGTTCCATTACAGTAACCTTCCAAAGGCGCCAGTGGTCGTTAGTGGCAATCAGGCGGTCCACATATCCGCGGTTTATTAAACCATCTGCCACCAGTTTACTATCGGCCAGGCGGTTTTTGTACCACTCGTAATTCATGTAATATTTATCAGGCCCTACAAAGCCCTGCTTTTTACGCTGCAAAATTTGCTGCGGTAGGTGGTTTTTAATATTCTGATAAAGCAGATGCTTGGTTTCGTCTTTACGGTAATATACCTGCTGGCTTAACTGAAAAACAAACTCACAAATTTCATGATCAAGAAAAGGCACGCGCACCTCAAGCGAGTTGGCCATGCTGGCTCTATCTACTTTGCCCAACACCTGCTCGCCCATAAAGTGCTTAACATCCAGCACCTGCATGGCTTTTAAATCCGGTAGCTGCGGTTGGTAAAGATGATGGTAATACCAATCGCCGTTGTTGTTAAGGTGTTGATGCAAATGTGGCGAGAGCAATTCTTTCAACTCCTTATTATCGAACCGGCCCATGGCCATACAGCCGGCGTAGTAGGTAAGCATGTGGTTTGGCTGCGGCCCGGCAAATAGCTGCTTCAGCTTATCCAACCAGCCCAACTGTTGCGGCGCATAGTCCTTTTGCCATTGGTAGCCCACTAAAAACTCATCGCTACCTTCGCCGCTCATTACAGCTTTTACATGCTTTGAGGCCTCGCGGCTTACAAGGTAGGTTGGTATAATAGATATATCGCCGTTAGGCTCATCATACACCCATACAAGGTGGTCTAACAAATCAAGGGACTGTGCTTCAAGAATGAGGGAGTGATGATGTGTGCCGTATTGTTTGGCTACCATATCAGCATAAATGTGTTCGCTTACGTCCCATCCCTCAAAACCAATAGCAAAGGTAGAGGGCGTGTAACCAAAACGCGAGAGGTAGTAAACAATGGCAGAACTGTCGTAACCCCCGCTAAGGAAAGAACCTACGGGCACATCACTACGGGCGTGAATATGCACCGAGTTATAAAGCAGCTCATCAAAACGCTCTACCGCTTCTTTATCAGCTATTATCTTTTCAGCAAAAGGAATCTTCCAGTATTCTTTTATCTCTACTGCTCCGTCAGCCTTTAATAAAAGGTAATGAGCCGAGGGCAGCTTCTTAACTTCCTTCCAGATACTTTTAGGAGAAGGTATATAACGGTAAACAAAAAAGTCAGCAAAAGAAGAGTAGTCCAAAGAGGTGCTTACATCGGCATTGGCTTTAATGGCCTTAATTTCCGATGCAAAAACAAAGTTGCCATCCTCGTAATAGTAATAGAGCGGCTTAATGCCGAAACGGTCGCGCGCTAAAAAGAGCTCTTTGCGTTTCTCATCCCAAACAGCAAAGGCAAACATGCCCTTCATTTTGTTTACTACGTCAGCACCCCATTGCTCGTAGCCATGTAGTATCACTTCAGTGTCAGTATGCGAATGGAACTGATGTCCGCACTTTTCCAATTCAAGGCGCAGCTCCAGGTAATTATAAATCTCGCCGTTAAACGTCACCCACATGCTGCCGTCTTCCTGCGTCATTGGTTGTTTGCCCGCTTCAGAAAGATCGAGAAAAGAAAGACGGCGATGGCCTAAGGCCGCAGTTTTAGCCTCATTCATATAAAGGCCTGAACCATCGGGGCCGCGATGTTTTATAGCCTCATCCATCGCACTGATGTTGCCCTCGTTAATTACGCCTTTAAATTTTACCTGACCGGCAATCCCACACATCAGTAATCCTCCTCTGTCTTAAAGTTCTCGCGAATAGTTTTAAAATCCTTCCACAATTTTAAGATGAAAGAAGGAAACAACAACAAATGCACAGCAAGTATAGCTGCAAATAGCGGCGTATGCACAGCAATTATAATCAGCAACCAAACGGGCATCCAGCCTTCAAAGTAATCATTCATAAAATACAGGAACTTAAAACGCAGTTGCCGCTGCGGCAGGTAAGATAGTTTCCACCCGCTGAATTTGAGGTATGTAAGTGCAATAAATATTAAGGCGGAAACAAAGAAAGGCGGGGCAACCATACTTATGTTCAATACCACGGCCAGCGTTGCCATTATTTCAACAATCAAAAGGCGGTTTATCAGGTTGATAGAAAAGAGCGCGCCGTATTTAATTACAAAAGTATTTACGCCTGCTCTTCTATCGTTGCGGCGGTCCTCAAGCTGGTGCAGTAAAATATTCCTGAAGCCTTTTAAAAAAGTACAGGCTACTACCAATGGAATAAACAAAGTAGTTTTTTCCGGCGCCCCCTCATTAATATTAAAGCCAAATGTGAGAAGTGTAATTAAAATAGGATTTACGTGGCCGTAGAAAGCATCGGTTAAAGCGCCGAAAATATGCCTGTTTTTAAGCCGGAAGGGCGGGGCACTGTAAACCACCAAAGCAAAAAGCTGCAACGCAAAAAAGATGTTTGCCCAAAGCGATGCTTCTACCTTCCACCAGCAAAAAACGCCAATTACAAGGATTAACGCCACCAACAACAACCTTAGGTAAAAAGGATACTTGCCTAATGCATTAGGCTTGCCCGCTGCTTTATCGGCATCTACATCGCATAAATCATTAAACAGGTAACCAAAAGCAGAAATGGTTACCAGCGCCAGAAAGAAGAACGCAAACGCAGTAAGTTGCTCCGGGAAATGGAAAGTGTTGTCTAAAATGCAAAAATAAACCCAGCCCAATACCTGCGGCACCACAGCCACCCACCATATGTTAGACCGGAACAATTTAAGCATGCCGTTAAAATTAAATTTCTTACAGTAGCATTTTCAGTTGGTTAATAATATTTTCGGGCACAGCAGTTATGATAAATTTTTTGAAGCGCTTTTTTGGAAAGAAACCCGAGCTTAACCCCGATGTGGTTGCCGGGTATTACGAAGATTGGAACAGCCGTTATATTGAAAGCTTCGGTGATATTTTTCAATCGTATGCTACTGCTAACCCCGATGATTTAATTGAATACATCATACGCTCAGGCGATTTACAGGACGGCATGGCTATACTGGATGCCGGCTGCGGCATAGGAGGACCGGCAATACGCATTGCTAAACGTTTGCCTAATGCCCGTATAACCGGTATTACAGTTTCGCATACGCAGGCTAAGGTGGCTGAAGACAAGGCAGAGGAAGAAGGTTTAAAGGATCGCTTAACTTTTACTATTGCCGATTTTCATAAAATGAGCGCCGTGCTTGGTTATGAAAAGTTTGACCGTGCCATTTACCTGGAATCCTTAGTACACTCACATCAACCGGAAGTGGTTATAGCCGAAACAGCAAAAGTTTTAAAGCAGGGCGGCTGTGTTTACATTAAGGACCTCTTCCGGCATTACGATAAACAAATACAAAGCGAAATTGACTACGCCGTTGAACGTATTGAGGAGATCATAAAGCTGAATGTGCAGGACGTGAAAGTGATAACCGGCCTGCTGGAAAAGCACGGTTTTGAAATTGAGTTTTGTAAGCCACTTGAAATTGCCCCTGACTTTAACAACGGTAACAGTTTTATGGCGCGTAATAACATTAATCCGTTTAAAGGGCGCACAGGCCCGTATACGGGAACAGAAATGATGTATTTGATGTATTACGAAGTAAAGGCCCGAAAGAAGTAACCTTAGCCGGTTATCATCTCCAGCACCTTTTTAAAGAAAGGCTTACGAACGCCGCCATATTTCATTATCTGCTGAAACTCGTCCTTCTGATACATTTTATTGTGGAACTCGAAAGACTGCAGCAACTTATATTTTGAAAGGTCACCTTTCCAGTTAACCATACCCAGGTAGTAGTTCTCGTCCACGGCATAAAGGTCGGCAATCATTTTGCCGTTTTCTTCACGGAAGGTGTAATGATAACCCTGGGCCTCTGCCGGAATCATAATTAACTGTATAGCCAGGCGTATACTGTTTGATTTATTGATAGAAGAATAATGTATTACGCTATCATCTAATATAATTGCCTCCCCTGCTTTTACAGGCAGGTAGGTTAAGTAATTATCAATTATCAGTTGGTCGACATCTTTAAAATTACGGTTGGCGTAGCTGCCACGCGGCCCGCGGAAATATTTGTGCGAACCATCAACAAAGGCAAGTGTTCCGTTCTCCTCGGTAACATCTACTAACGGGCACCATACTGAAACGGAGGTGTATTTCATTTCATCAACCACGGCCCAGTTTTGGTGCACAGGCACCATGCCTTTGGTTGGTTCCTTACAAACGTAATTGGCAATAATGGGCTTATTGTTATCTAATATCTTATCCAGCTTTGGCAAAAACAGGCCCGTTATTTTATCAAATATCTTGCGGCGGTTTTCCAGTTCGGCATTTAATACTGAGAACTCAGCATACGTTGGGTCGTAGTTGTTCATCAGTTTATTCTCGGTAAGGTAGTATTCGTACATCATACGCACTTCTTCCTTACTTAAAAAGGGCACTACAGCATAGCCTTTCTCCTGGAACTCTTTCTCTTTGGCATCATCAATAAATACTCTTCTCATAACTTACGATTTAATAATCCAGCGGTGAAGAGGTTTTAATCCACCCGGGTATTGTTGAGCAAAAAAGTCGTTCATTACCGCACTGTTCAACTGTACCGGAAAATCAAGGATGTTGCTCTTCCTGATTATAATGTGCTGCTTATCTTTTACTATAAACATGTTTAAGGTAAACATGCCCTTGTTTAAAAAGTCAGCAGGTATAATACAAATATAGGTTAAAGTGCCTGAAAGGGACTGACTAAACTCAGTTGATGCCGGGTGTAGTGAACTGGTTGCAAAAATGGGCTGATCGAACTGGTTGCTAAGCTGAAAGGCAATATCAATGGTAGAATGTGGCGGCGCTGTCAATTCTACCATTAACTCAATTTCATCAGTATCCAGCATAGTATCGCCAAAGTTTTTGCCAACTGCTTTAACACCAACGCGTTTTAATTCTACGTCAGCAGCAGAATCATTCAGTTCTACCAGGCAACTATTGTTAGCTGAAGGATGAGCGGTTTTACGGGCGGCATTCACCTCGTCCATGTAATCGTTAATTACACTTAGCGGGCCTTCTTTAATTACTGTGCCCTTATCCATTAAAATAAGGCGTGTAGCAATTTTCATAAGGCTGCCCAGGTTATGCGAAACCACCACAAAGGATACCTTGCCTGTAGTAGCTGCCAGGTAATCGCTCACCTTTTTCTGAAATTCAGCATCGCCAACGCCAAGCACTTCATCAAAAATCAGTACCTCAGCATCAATATGCGCCACCACCGCAAATGCAAGGCGCAGGTACATGCCGGCGCTGTAATTCTTTACAGGTTCATCAATAAATTTTTGTATGCCGCTGAAATCAACTATGCTTTGGTACTTGCGTTCAATTTCTTCCTTAGTAAGACCGAACAATTGCGCTGCCAAAAAAACATTCTCGCGGCCGCTAAGCTCAGGATGAAAGCCCGCACCTACATCTAAAATGGAGGCTGATTTGCCATAGAAGTTAATCTCACCACTATCGGGCTGGGTAATGCCGCTAAGTATACGCAACAGGGTAGATTTACCCGCACCGTTTTTACCAATAATGCCCAGCACTTCGCCCTTGCCCAGCTTAAACGATACGTTGTTTAAGGCAAAGAACTGCTTATCAGAATAGCCCTTGAACGAAAACACAGAGGTGATAGCTTCTTTCAAACTATCCTTACGGTTTTCGTTTAAGCGAAAACTTTTAGAAATATTCTTTACCTCAAGTAATAAGTCGCTCATAGCTTTATAAGTAATCGGCTATAAATTTTTCGTTGCGTATAAAAAACACCAGGCCGCCTAAAAACATAACCAAGGCTATACTCATGGAAACCACCAACTGCATTTCGTTAAGAGGTGTGCCAATAAAAATCCAACGGTAAAGTGCAATAACGTTGGCCACCGGGTGGAAATAGTAAATCCAGTTATAGCGCTCGGGCACAATGGTGGTAGGGTAAAATACGGGGGTCAGCCATATACCAAAACTTACCAGGTACGGAATGATGTGATGAAAATCGCGAAAGCGAATAGTTAAAGCGCTAAGCCAAATACCTATGGAAAGGCCAACTATAATATTGGCTACCACTACAACAGGCAGCAATAATACTTTTGCAGAAAAGGGTGTGCCGGTAACCAGCATCAGTATTACCAACAAGGCCAGAGAAATACAGAACTCCACCAGCCCTATAAGCATTTTAGAAAGAGGCAATACCAGCCGCGGGAAGTGAATTTTTTTAATGAGGTTTTGGTTGTGCATCAGCACTGTGCCCGATTGGCCTACCAACTGGGTAAAATAAAACCATCCCATCATACCTGTAAAAGCAAAAACGGCATAAGGCACTTTAAACGGCAGCGGTATTAAGCGCTGAAAAAACACGGTAAAGATCAGCAGGCCTGTTAAAGGTTGTATTATGCTCCATAATACGCCTAAATAGGTTTGAGCATATTGTATTCTTAAATCGCGGCGGGCAAACGTAAAAACGAGGCCACGGGCTTTCCACACCTCGTTGAGGTAACTGAAAAGTGAATACTCTTTATTGGAGATAGTTTTAACCGGGCGCACAGCATCAAATTAAATATTCTTTCAGGTAGGGCTCAAATATTTCTTCATATTTCAGCAATTCGGCCCGGCCCGAAAATAAAGCCATGGTATCTGCAGGAATATGAAGTTGCTCAGTTTGCGAACGGAAGAGTTTTAATACGCCGTGAAATTTGCGTTGATAAAGCACATACACATAACTACCGTAAACAAGCTGCGCCGTTTTGCGCGGCAACCATTTAACCATGGCGTATAGTAAAAGCGAGAGCCTGCGGTAAGATTCCATCTCTTCAGCATGCAGCGCTACATTGGCCTTCTCGCCTTCGAAGTTGAAAGCCGGCAGTTGAAGGCCTTGCTGCATTAATTGCAAAAAGGATGCAGGGTTATGGTTTAAAAGTTCGAAAGGAAGTAATACTACCTGCTTATCCCCGAATGTTTGTCGATATAGGTTTACCAGGAAGCCATAATCGTAAAATTGCGCCATTATGCCGCCATACTGCTGCAAAAACTGTTGAAAGGTATAAATACCACCAATGGTGATATACTGCGAATACATAGACTTTAAAGCGGAAGCAAAGCCACGCGTTACAATCAAAATCTTAGCTTCCGGAAATTGGCGATAAAGGCTTTCGCACACCTGTTGTTGGTGCAGCTTTATATCAAAGGGCTGAAACTTAACGCCTACGATATCCAGGTTGCCCTGCCAAACGCTTAGCTGTTCTTCGCTTAACACCAAAACCTTTTCCGTACCGGCTTTTGCGGCAATGTTTTCGGGCACCTTACCCGTTTGCTTGTAACTATCCGTTAAGCCTCCGTCATAAAACAAGGCAGGGTTAGCACTAAAGTAAGATTGCAGCCATGTAGAGCCTGCCTTAGGGTAACCGATATGTATAACTGTGCCAGCCACGGCTGCAAGATATAGCTTAAGCTTAAATAGCATACAAAACAAAAGCCCCCCGATTACTCAGAGGGCTTTAAATAAAAATGTTAACCTGTACTAACTACTAGCGAGGGTCAGCATTGGTATTGTGCCTTTCGGCTGCCGGAGCTACCGGTGTTACAGGCCTTGATGCAGGAGCATTCAATAACTCCTGGTTAGTATTGTGCCTTTCAACAGCCGGGGCCGGGGTAGTGCTTGTTGAGCTTGTACCCATGTTCTTCAACGTTTCGGCATTGGTGTTTACACGTGCCGGCGTTGTAGTAGCCTGGTTGTTTGTTGCGTTGTTGCCCTGTGGTGCGTTATTAGCCTGCTGGCTGTAAGCAGCACCGGCAAACATCATTGCGAACAGTGTTATTACTAATTTGCTTTTCATTTTTTTTGTTTTAGTGAGCTACGCTCGCCTTTAAATAAATTAATTGTTATCAGGTTTATTTGCTGCATTAACCGGGGTTGAAGCCGGTGCAGGCAAAGAAATTGATGGAACTACCTTACTTTGCTCCTCGCGGCTACCTTGTTGAACAACGGGTTGCTCCACTGTGTTGCCGGTAGCGGCCGGTACAGGTAATGAAATGTGCGGAACTATCTTACTTCTTTCTTCTCTGCTGAGATTACTTTGAGCAACAGGTTCGGCAACGTTTTGATTAACTGAAACTGCAGGAGCGGGAAGAGAAACTACAGGAACAATTTTGCTCCTTTCCTCTCTCGAAAGCTGCGTAGTACCTGCAGATTGAGCCGCACCTATATAGGCAACACCCATCAGCAGTAAAACCATCAGCAAGTTTCTCGTCTTCATAACATAAAGTTTTTAAAGAAGCGCGGCCGAAGCCGCGCCTCTTATTCTTAAATTATTATTGCATTACTACAACTGAAACGTGACCGTATTCGTTGTTATTCCAGTTAGGAATATCAGCAGCATTAGTTACTCTTTCAGCTATACCAAAGGTATATGTGCCAGGAGCTAAACCTGTAACAACACCGGTAATGTAATAAGTGTTACGGGTATTAGCAGCTGCTCTTAAACCGAAAGTAGCAGGGCCGAAAGGAATCAGCGTACCACCGTTGTAAGCAGGAGAAATATCCAGGTTACCTGCTGCAGTTGCGTTAGCACCTAAAGTAAGCATACCGTTTACCAACACTTTTTGTGTAGTGCTGGTGATAGTTACCGATACAGTACCACCGGAGAATGCATAAACACCAGCAGTGCCGTTAATAGTGCTTGGGGCACCAGCTGAAACAGCTATTGTTTGAGAAGCCGGAGCCTGCCATGAAGCATTGCCCGCTGCATCTGAAGTTAACACGCGGCCTGCTGCCTGAGTGCCATCATCAATACGTACTGAGCCATTTAAACGGGTTGTGCCTGTTACGTGTAAGTTACTTGAAGGGGCTGCGGTATTAATACCTACGTTACCACCAGTGTTGTTGAAAATGTCTGAGCCGCTTGTTGTCCAAACAGAGTTGATAGTGTTACCGGCAATTGAAATGCCAGTGCCACCAACATAACCACCTAAAGTGCTTACATCTTTCCAGCTACCGTTACCGGCTGCATCAGAAGCAAATACACGGTTAAGGGCTTGTGTGCCATCATTAATTTGCACAGCACCGTTAAACTGAGCTGCTCTTGCACCGCTTAATGCATCAGCCTGTAAGGCTGCTGCACCTGTGCCCGAAGCGCGGGCCCAAACACCTTTTGCACCTGCAAAGTTAGCTGAACCGTAAACACCGATATCAACTAAAGAATCAGGAATAGCAGTAGCCTGGAAGCCGTAACCTACAACACCGGCACCAAAACCTGCACCGGTATAAGTACCTAACACACCCACGTTGCGGGTAGTGGCGGTAGGTGCAGAGTTAGAGCCTATCACTGCAGCTCTGTTACCGGCAGCAGTGTTAATGCGGCCTAATACAGCAGTGGTATCAGTACCTACAGCATGTACTTTGGCGTTAGGCGCAGTAGTACCAACACCAACTAAACCGCCATTGTTAAAGATATTGCTGCTGTTAAGCACCCATGTTGTGCCGTTCCAGTAAGTAGTATTGCCTGCAGTAGTACCATTGGCCAGGAAGCCTGTAGCACCGGTTGCGCCGGTTGCACCTGTTGCGCCAGTAACACCTTGAGGGCCTTGTGGGCCAGTGTCGCCGGTTGCACCTGTAGCGCCTGTAGGACCAGCTACAGCTGGTTGCCATGAACCGTTACCTGCAGCATCAGAAGTAAATATCAGGCCAGCGCCTTGGGTACCGTCAGCAATGCGAACACCGCCATTGAAGATACCTGCTTTGCCACCACCTGTTGCAGTAGAAACAATAGCGTTACCGCCACTGGTTGCATCTGCTTGTATAGCTGTAGCGCCGCTTGAAGTTACATTACCCCAAATACCGCGTGAACCGCTGAAGTTTGCAGAACCGTAAACACCTACGTCGTTAGCAGTGTTAGGTAGTGGAGTGGCTGAGAAACCTAAACCAACTACACCTGCACCATAACCGCCGCCGGTGTACTGACCGCGCACACCAACGTTTTGGTTGCCGGTAGTTGCATCGTTAGTACCAATTAAAGCAACATTATTAGCTACACCACCACTGTAACGTACGTTACCGGCAGTGCCTGCGTTGCCAATTACTGAAAGCTTAGCAGCAGGAGCATTGTCGCCAACACCTACGTTGCCACCATTGTTATAAATATTAGAGCTGTTAACTACCCACTGCGTACCATCCCAGTAAGTTGTGTTGCCGGCTGCAGTGCCATCAGGTAACAATCCTGTAGCACCGGTTGCACCGGTATCACCTGTTGGGCCTTGCGCTCCGGTATCGCCGGTTGCACCTTGAGGGCCTGTATCACCAGTTACGCCTTGAGGGCCTTGCGGGCCAGTATCACCTGTAGCACCTGTAGGACCAGCCACAGCAGGTTGCCATGAACCGTTACCAGCAGCATCAGAAGTAAATATGCGGCCGGCAGCTTGAGTACCATCAACAATGCGAACACCGCCATTGAAGATACCTGCTTTGCCACCACCTGTTGCAGTAGAAACAATAGCGTTACCACCACTGGTAGCATCAGCTTGTATAGCTGTAGCGCCGCTTGAAGTTACATTACCCCAAACACCACGTGAACCGGTGAAGTTTGCTGAACCGTAAACACCCACGTCGTTAGTAGTGTTAGGCAGCGGAGTGGCAGAAAAACCGTAACCTACAACACCTGCACCATAACCAAAGCCGGTATACGTACCTAAAGCACCAATATTCTGGTTACCGGTTACCGCATCGTTTGTGCTTATTGAAGCAGGAGTATTAGTTGTAGAACCTGAATAACGTGAGCGGGTAGCTGTTCCACCGGCGTTAAGCACATCCAGCTTAGTACCCGGGGTTATTGTTCCCATACCAACGTTACCACCGTTGTTATAAATGTTAGCGCTGTTAACTACCCACTGGGTACCATCCCAATAAGTTGTGTTACCGGCTGCAGTACCATCAGGCAATAAACCTGTAGCACCGGTTGCGCCTGTGTCGCCAGTAGGGCCTTGTGCACCTGTATCGCCTTGTGGACCGGTAGCACCATCGTTACCAGCCGGACCTTGAGGACCAGTTGCACCATCAGCACCAGCCGGGCCTTGAGGACCAGTTGCACCATCAGCACCGGCAGGGCCTTGCGGGCCTGTTGCGCCATCAGCACCAGCCGGACCCTGAGGACCAGTTGCGCCATCGGCACCGGCAGGGCCTGTTGGGCCTGTAGCACCTACGCCGCCGGCAGCAGGCTGCCATGAACCATTACCTGCAGCATCAGAGGTAAACACACGGCCTGCGGCCTGAGTGCCATCAACAATGCGAACACCGCCGTTGAAGATACCTGCTTTACCACCGCCGGTTGCAGTAGCTGCTAATGCAGTACCTCCGTTAGTAGCATCAGCCTGAACTGCCGTAGCGCCGCTTGAGGTTGTGTTACCCCAAACACCACGTGAGCCGCTGAAGTTTGCAGAACCGTAAACACCTACGTCGTTAGCAGTGTTAGGTAGTG
>CAZUHU010000052.1:17092-20629 GCA_964620645.1 uncultured Chitinophaga sp. | reverse complement strand
TGTTCTTATCTACTAAGTGTTTGTCTATAAGCGGTAAGATGTTTGTTCGAAAGGTGTCCTCATTTTTCAAATGGAGAATGTCTCTATATTTTTTGTTAATAACTTCCGCTATAACATCTTTAACTTCTTTAGTAGGATAGAGACTCCTTAATACTTCGGCATTAGTTAAAATCCAGTCATCTATAAAAAAAGTATATTTTGTATTATATGAATGAATAGTTTTGATAAAACGGCAGACAATACTCCAGTTAACTTCAGTAGATAAATCTTGAGCCTGAGTTAAATAACTAAACAATGAAATTGAGTCCGGCTCAGCATTGTAATCTACTTGCTTGCCGCCGAAAGATCGAATATAAAAATCTGGATATGATAACTTGATAGAAGAGCTTATTCCTTTGGGGTATTGACTTTTTGGGATGGCAATTATTTTATTTACAATTTCTATAAATTCTTTGGCGTCGGTGGTGCCCACCACTGGCGAGATGAGTTTACCGCTTGATGAGAAAATTAGGAAGGTGGGTAACTTCCAAATATGAAATTTCATGGCAAAATCCTTGCCTTGAAATAACCGCAAATCTATTTTCACATTTATGAACAGTTTATTCAAGTAATTCGAGACACTTGTATCTCCAAAAACGTACTTATCAGCAGCAGCGCACGGGCCACAATGTTCAAGATAGCAATCTACAAGTATGAATTTATTTTCATTTTTTGCTTTCGTAAGAACATTATTCCAATCGGGTTGTTTTAAAAAAGCAACCTGCGAGAATGCAATTTCAGTATAAAAGCAAGACATAAATACAACGCAGCAATTTAATATTATGTTCATCACTTTAAAGATAGCATAATCTATTCATTACTTGTATACCCGCCTGTTCTTGGTGCTTAGGCTTTGCACTGTCTGTCGCCTGTAGTACCTGCCCGCAGAGCTTTATGACTATGAAAGCCGGTATTGAAGAAGCCGTTAAGCGCTCAGTGTCCGAAGTAAAGGCGGTGATAGCAGTTGAATCGTAAAGACGGTTAGAAATGACATAAAAAAAGCGCAGTAGAAATACCGCGCTTTTTTGTTTTATGCAGATGCCTTTTCCTCTTTCTTTTCTTCGGCGCCGTAGGCCGTTTTGGTAAGTTCCTGCGAAATGGCTGAACGCTCAATACGTATCTTAACGTTGTTGTCTATTTCCAATAAAACTGAAGTGCTGCCTTCATCAACACGCACAATTTTACCATGTATACCACCGGTAGTTACCACCTTTGCACCTTTCTCAATATTCTTTTGAAATTCTGCAGCAAGTTTGGCCTGTTTGGCTTGCGGGCGGATGAAGAACAACCACATTACCACCAGCATACCTGCTATCATTAATAGTCCTATCTGATCCATATTTTTAATTTATAATTTATTCGTCGTCTTTAGTTTTTACAAATCCTTTTAACCAAACCATTTCGTCATGGTTTTTGGTGTTGCAGTGTATACGCACACTTTTGCTCATTTCGCCCTTCTTGCCTTCTGAATTAAAGGTTACGAAGATTTCGGCTATTCCACCTACCGGTACCGGCTCTTTCGGATACTTAGGCACCGTGCAACCGCAGGAACCAAATGCATTGCCTATAAGGAAATTTTTAGGCCCCAGGTTTTTAATGCGGAAGGTGTGTTCCACTTTATCGCCTTGCATAATTGTATCAAAATAAAAGGTAGTGCTGTCTAAAAATTCAATTTCGGTAGTATCCTTTAAAACCGCCGCATCAAGCTCGGCTTCTTTTGGTTTTACACCCGGTTTCTGGCAACTGTAAAGGGCCAGTGCCATAACTGCTAATGATAGAATAATCGCTTTTTTCATAGTGCCCAAAAATAGTTTTTTGCTTTACTAAACGAATTATTCGGCATCCTTTCCGTGGCAGTTTTTAAACTTTTTACCACTGCCGCAGGGGCAGGGGTCGTTACGGCCAACCTTAGGCCCTACACGCACCGGCTCGGTTTTCTTTTCTACCTGCTGTTGTTGCGGCATCTCCTGTCCGTTACCGGCATTAGGGTTTGGCTGCTCTACATCTCCACGGCCTTCCTGTATCTTCTTGGCAAACGATTTTTCTTTCTGCTGCTCGGCATTACGTAACTGCTGCGGGCTAACTTCCGGTAACTGCCCTTTGAAAAGGAAAGAGGCAATCTCGCGGTTTACATTACCCATCATTACACTAAACAGGTTAAAGGCTTCCTTCTTGTAAATTACCAATGGGTCCTTCTGCTCGTAGCTTGCCAGCTGCACTTCAGTCTTCAGGTCGTCCATAGCACGCAGGTGGTGCTTCCAGGCTTCATCCAACAAAGCAAGGGTTATTGATTTCTCGAACTGGCCAACGATGTCCTTACCCTGGTTTTGCAGGGTATCATCCAGATTAACCAATATGTTTACTCCTTTACGGCCATCGCCAAATGGTATAGCAACCATTTTCACGCTCTCGCCGCGGGTATCGCGTATGTTTTGTAAAACGGGCAATACAGATTTAACCATATTCTCCATTTTACGCTTGTAAACAGCCTGCGCTTCTTCAAACAATTTCTCTACCAGGTTGTCGGCGCTTTCACGTAACAATTCTTCCTGGGTAATGGCGGTGTCTAACGTAAAATAGCGGATTACATCCAGCTTAAAGGTGTCGTAATCGCGGTTTTGCTGGGCGTTGGTAATTAACTCTTCGCAAAGGTCGTAGAAGCTGTTGTTAATGTCTACCTGTAAACGCTCTCCAAACAAAGCATGCTTACGGCGGCCGTAGATAACCTCACGCTGGCGGTTCATTACGTCATCATACTCCAACAAACGCTTACGTATACCAAAGTTGTTTTCTTCTACCTTCTTTTGCGCACGCTCAATGCTCTTGGTCATCATGGAGTGCTGAATAACCTCGCCCTCCTCGTAACCCATGCGGTCCATTACCTTTACAATACGGTCCGAGCCGAATAAGCGCATCAAATCATCTTCCAGCGATACGAAGAACTGCGATGTTCCCGGATCTCCCTGGCGGCCTGCACGGCCGCGCAATTGGCGGTCAACACGGCGGCTATCGTGCCTTTCTGAACCTATGATGGCAAGGCCACCGGCCTTCTTCACTTCTTCTCCAATCTTAATATCCGTACCACGGCCCGCCATGTTAGTGGCTATAGTTACCGTGCCCGGGTTACCGGCCTCGGCCACAATCTCAGCTTCGCGCTGGTGTTGCTTGGCGTTAAGCACGTTGTGCTTCAGCTTGCGGATGGTCAACATCCTTGAAAGCAATTCAGAAACTTCAACGGAAGTAGTACCTACCAGTACCGGTCTGCCGGCCTGGGTAAGTTTAACTATCTCATCAATAATGGCGTTGAACTTCTCCTTACGGGTTTTATAGATCAGGTCCTCCTTATCATCGCGAACAATAGGCCTGTTGGTTGGTATAGAGGATACTTCTAATTTGTAAATATCCCACAATTCCTGTGCTTCGGTTTCTGCAGTACCTGTCATACCGCAAAGCTTATGGAACATGCGGAAGTAGTTCTGCAGGGTAATGGTAGCCAAC
>CAZUHU010000052.1:0-17082 GCA_964620645.1 uncultured Chitinophaga sp. | reverse complement strand
GGCAGCTTCTACCTTTACATTTTCCTTTGATTCAATAGCCTGGTGTAAGCCATCGCTGTAACGGCGGCCTTCTAATATACGGCCGGTGTTCTCATCCACAATTTTCACCTTGCCATCCATTACTACATAGTCCACATCCTTTTCAAAAAGGGCGTAGGCTTTTAGCAACTGGTTAACCGAGTGTATGCGTTCGCTCTTCTCACTGAACTCACGCATCAGCTTATCTTTCTGTGCCAGCTTTTCTTCAGGCGTTGCATCCTGTTTTTCAATCTCTGCTATAATAGCGCCCACTTCGGGTATCACAAAAAAGTGTGGGTCTTCGCCGGTGCCGGTAATAAGCTCAATGCCTTTATCGGTAAGCTCAACGCTGTTGTTTTTCTCGTCAATGGTAAAGTAGAGATTCTTGTCTACTTCATGCATGTTCTTTTGCTGCTCAGCCAGGTAATTGTTTTCGGCGTTCTGCATTATCTGCTTCATGCCTACCTCGCTAAGTAGTTTTATAAGCGCACCGTTTTTTGGCAAGCCACGGTAGGAGGCATAAAGGGCATAACCGCCTTCGCCTTCTTTTACACCGGTATTACCTTCCTTAATTAAGCGGCGTGCATCGGTAAGGTATTGGTTGGTTACCTTACGTTGTGCTTCAACCAGTCGTTGTATTCTTGGCTTTAACTCATAAAATTGTTTCTCATCGCCGGTATCAACCTGGCCTGAGATAATCAAAGGCGTACGGGCATCGTCAATTAAAACGCTATCCACCTCATCCACCATGGCATAGTGGTGTTTGCGCTGTACCATTTCAACAGGGTTGCTAACCATGTTATCGCGCAGGTAATCGAAACCAAATTCGTTGTTAGTACCATAGGTTATATCCGCATTGTAAGCATTGCGGCGCTCCTGGGTATGGGGTTGGTATTTATCAATACAATCTACCCTTAAGCCAAGAAACTGGAAGATAGGACCGTTCCATTCACTATCGCGTCGTGCAAGGTAGTCGTTCACCGTTACAATGTGCACGCCTTCGCCTGCTAAGGCATTAAGGTAAGCCGGCAGCGTAGCTACCAAGGTTTTACCTTCACCGGTTGCCATCTCGGCAATTTTACCCTGGTGTAGTACTATACCGCCTATTAACTGCACATCGTAGTGCACCATTTCCCACTTTACAGGCACGCCGGCAGCCAACCAATGGTTAGCATAGCGCACTTTATCTCCTTCAATAACCACATTTGGCCTTGTTACCGCAATAAGGCGGTCAAGGTCGGTAGCTGTAGCTTCAACAAAAGCATTATTCGTAAAACGGTAGGCCGTTTCTTTTACCACCGCAAAAGCTTCCGGTAACAGTTCGCGTAGTATTTCTTCTATCTGTTTATCGCGTTCTTTACGCAATTCATCAACACGCTTATAACCCTCATCTTTCAGGTTCAGGTCCTCTTCGGTATCAGCCTTTTCTTTAAGGGCTGCAATTTCCTGGTCGGTAGCCGAAAGGTGCTCAGCTATTCTGTTGCGAAACTCCTGTGTTTTGTTGCGTAGTTGGTCGTTGCTTAAGCCTTTAAGCTTCTCATACTCAGCATTAATGGCCGCCACAAGGGGCGTCATCTCTTTTAGTTCTCTGTCGTTTTTACTCCCAAATATTGAGGTAACAAGCTTATCAAAAAATCCCATGGGGTGTTTGTTATCGGTTTATACTTAATCGGTTGGGGCCGCTAAAAATTTTAAGGCGGCTAAAATAGTGTTTTTGGTGGCTTAAGCCTGTCAATAATCGGGCAAGGATGTTGATTAATGCATAAATGGCAGGAAATTGTAGACGATTGCCTTAAAATGGTTTATGCCGCATATGGAATCAGCCAAAATTGCTTAAAAGGCCGGGCAATCTCCTCTTCTTTGAAATTCAGAATTCAGTTCCCTGATGTTGGTTTCTTGCGCAAAAATCCACTGCTGTTTTTCTTTCTTTTGCCGCGTTAATGCAGATTATGAAAGTCCTACTACTTGGCTCCGGCGGCCGCGAACATGCTTTTGCGTGGAAAATTTATCAAAGCCCTTTATGCGATAAACTTTACATAGCCCCCGGCAATGGTGGTACCGGGCAGTGCGGCGAAAACGTAGCGTTGAATGTTAACGATTTCCCCGCCATAGAAAAGTTTGTGCTGAACAACAGTATTGGAATGGTGGTAGTTGGGCCCGAAGACCCGCTGGTGAATGGTATTTACGACTACTTTCAATCGAAACCTCAGCTGCAAAAAATACCTGTAATAGGCCCTTCGCAAAAAGGCGCCACCCTGGAAGGCAGTAAGGCATTTGCCAAAGCCTTTATGATACGCAACGATATACCTACTGCAGCCTATCGCGAGTTTACAACCACCAACCTTCAGGAAGGCCTGGATTACCTGGATAAACAATACCCGCCTATAGTTTTAAAAGCTGATGGACTGGCTGCCGGTAAAGGCGTGCTTATTTGCACTGATAAGGACGAGGCCAAGAAGGAGCTGAGTGAAATGATTGCTAATGCCAAATTCGGCAAGGCAAGTGCCACTGTAGTTATTGAACAGTTTTTAAAAGGTATTGAGTTTTCGGTGTTTGTATTAACCGATGGCAAAAACTACAAACTGTTACCTAACGCTAAGGATTACAAGCGCATCGGGGAGGGTGATACCGGCTTAAACACGGGTGGTATGGGGTGCATTTCTCCGGTGCCTATTGTAGACGAGGGCATGATGAAGAAGGTGGAGGAGAAGGTGATACAACCTACCATTGAAGGTTTGCAAAAGGAAGGGATTGTTTACAAGGGTTTTATCTATTTCGGTTTAATAGCAGTAGATGGCGAGCCCTATGTTATTGAATACAACTGCCGCATGGGCGACCCCGAAACAGAAATTGTGCTACCACGCATAAAATCGGACTTGCTGCAGCATTTTGTAGCCCTGGCCAACGGCAAATTGCAGGATGAGCAAATTGAAATTGACCACCGAGCTATGGCTACCGTTATTGTGGCTTCAGGCGGTTACCCCGGCGATTATGCAAAGGGCAAGGAGATAACAGGGCTTGATGCAATCAGTGGGTCACTCGTTTTTCATGCAGGCACAAAAAGCGAGAACGGCAAGATAGTTACTAATGGTGGCCGGGTTTTAGCGGTATCTTCTTACGGTAACGATATACACCAGGCCGTTGCTCAATCAAACGCTGCCATCCAAAACATACAGTTTGAGGGCATGTATTACCGCAAGGATATTGGTTGGGAGTTTAAGTAGTTAGCTGTGTTTACTTTCCTGCTTGTAAAGCAGAAAGGAGTATACAATCATACTGAATGAACTGCCCAACGTAAACACCAACAGAAGGATAACTGAAGCCTGTGGATTTAAAAACAGGCTTAGAACAAAGCCCGCCAACCCTCCAAAGAACCATATTCTACCACCTATAAGGTGGGTGCGTTTCCAAACATTATCGTTGCTTAGCGTCCACGGCGTGCGAATACCCAGGAACCAGTTGGGTTTCACGCTTATCAAAAAGTTGCCCAATACCGCAAAGAACAGAAAGAGAATAACACTTAACCATTTACCATCACCCGCTAAGCGACCGGTTAAGGTAGCGTTAATCACTAAAAGGCTAATAGCGCAAAGTAAAGCGGCTATAGCTAGGCGCAGTTTATAAAAGTTACTGCCCATGGTTGCTATACGCTTGGGGTTTAAATATGGTATGGCCAATAGCAGTAGATAAACGATAAGGTTTGCAACAGGCGTTATCAGCAAATTCCATTTGCTGCCGGTGTTATCTACCTCTCCATTGATGTTAAAGTGTGTGGGCACCACTTCCGGAGCGTTGGCCCAGTTAAGTAAAAGATAAACAACAGGTACAAGGCAAAGCAGCCAAAGCACGGCTTCTTTTTTAATGTTAAACTTTTCCATACTATTTATTTTTGTTTTTATCGGTAAATTGAATAAACCATCCAATTATTTCGTCCATTACAGTTGCGTTAAGCGAGTAGTAAACAAACTGCCCCTGCTTTAGGCTATCTACCAGGCCGGCTTGCTTAAGCAAGTCCAGGTGGTGGCTAATGGTGGGTTTGCTGAAATCAAAGGCATCCGCAATTTCACCGGCAGTCATATCCCGCTTTTTCAGCAGCTCCAGTATATCCCTGCGGGTTTGGTCGTTAAGCGCCTTAAACAATGCATTCATAATAAGTAGATAATTGTATATTTAGATAACTATCTAAATACAAAAGTAAATACTGTTTTGATATTTCCAAATACTAAGGGCCATAAAACAAAAACGCCCCCGTTTCCGGAGGCGTTTTAAAATGTGTTTTATAGCAATTACTCTATAGTAATAGTTTTAGAAGCGTAACCTTCTTCAGTTCTTAACTGCAGCGCATAAATGCCTTTAGGCAGGTCGGTAAGGTTAATAGTAGTGTTGTATAAACCAACAACATCCAGCTTTTGGCTGTAAACCAATTTGCCGGTTACATCAACTACAACAAGCTCGCCGTTAACACGGTGGCCTGCGTTTAATTTAAACTCGAAAGAACCGTTGTTAGGGTTAGGGTAAACGCTAAGGGCAGAGTTCAACTCATTGCTGAAATCGTTAACACCAACTGAATGGCAGGCAGAACCCGTATTGATTACAGTAACATAGTAGTTGCCGAAAGGAGAGAATTGGTTAAGGTCGCCCTGGTAGTTATAAGGGGTATCTAAACCAAACTGGGGAACCTGAACATGGAACCATACACGGCCTCTTGCAGTTAAGTTATAGTTGCCTACAGGGTCGTTGGTAGTGCCTGAAAAACGAACACAGCCGTTACCGCCGCCGGGTAATACATCAGGGTTTTTAACCCAGCTAATGCCGGTAGGTAAGCCCAGTATGCTATCAACGCTAACAGAGTCTACCACTATAGTTGCCTGAAAACCGGCAATGGTAGTATCTTTTGAAGCCTGAATTTTACCTTGCAGGGTTTGGTCGTAAGCTACGCCACGCTCAATACAAGGCAGGTTAGGTGCTGTTGGGTTAACACCCGGTGTTGTTTGTGCTGCTGCGTTAATAGTGCATTGAGCGCTTGCGATTCCGGCAGCAGATACAAGCAGGCCCAGGATTAAGTAGAACTTTTTCATTACAAGGATATGGTTTTGAGTTATTAAATTATTTGCTGATTATTCTATGCTGATGTTTCTGGTAGCAACGCCCTCTGCAGTTTGCAATTTAAGCGTGTAGATACCTTTTGCTGCACCCTTTAAGTCAATAACGGTTTGGTAAAGGCCAAGCGCATCAATGGTCTGTTCAAACACTTTTCTGCCGGTTACATCTACAACCATAATCTGGCCCTCAATACGGTGGCCTGCATTCAGGTTAAAGTTGAAAACACCGTTGTTAGGGTTAGGAAATACATTGATAAGAGAATTTAATGCTGAACTAAAGTTGTTTATGCCGTTTGGTGCAGCCGGGCGGCACTGGTCGCCGGGGTTAATTACATCCAAACCTGCAGTGAATGGACTTCCTGATACAGCACCAATCTGAGCAAGGTCAACAGTGGTATCGCCATCAAACACACCGGGGAAAGGCGCGCCATGCATGGTCATAGTGCCATGGAAAGTTAACGGGTAGTTGCCTACAGGATCATTGGTGGTACCATACAACAATGCACAACCGCGGTTGCCGCCATACAATTTGCCATCGTAAGGATTCAAGTAATATGTAAGACCATTTGGAAAACCGGTAACGGAGTCAATAATTACGGAATCAATCGAAAGAATGTAAGGAAAAGGTATTTGGGAAAATAGCTGCTGTAAGTCAATAGATGCAGGAACCAAAATTTGAATGATCTGGCTGTAGGTGTTTCCTCTCTCTACGCAAGGCAATGAATCAGGCCTCGGGCTAAAGAAATCGGTGTTGGCAGAATCAATACTACATCCTACACCACGGTCCTGTGCAAATGCACCAAAAGCTGCAAACAGCATTAAAAAGAAGAGGGAAATTTTTTTCATCTATTGGGTGGTTTTTAACAAGCGGTGAATATAGCTAATGCTAAACAAAACCAAAGCAGCTTTTGCACATTAAACCGTTAAATCCTTACCTGCTCAGTTTAACTTGCCAACCATTGTTTTGGGGTCTACCCACTGGTCAAACTCATCCGACGTCAGATAACCTAAATCTACCGCGGTTTGTTTTAGCGTCTTACCTGTTTTATGGGCGGTTTGAGCTATTTCAGCGGCCTTGTAGTAGCCAATTTTAGTATTTAACGCGGTTACCAGCATTAAGCTGTTCTCCAGGTTCTTTTTAATGTTCTCTTCCAAAGGCTGTATGCCAACTGCGCACTTATCGTTAAACGAAACGCACACATCAGCAATAAGGCGGGACGAGTGCAGGAAGTTGTAAATCATTACAGGCTTAAACACATTCAGTTCAAAGTGGCCGTTTGCACCAGCCACGTTTATAGCCACATCATTACCCAGTACTTGTGCAGCCACCATAGTCATGGCTTCGCATTGGGTTGGGTTTACCTTGCCCGGCATAATAGAAGAGCCCGGTTCATTATCGGGTATAAATATCTCGCCAATGCCACAGCGCGGGCCCGAAGCCAGAAGCCTGATATCGTTAGCGATTTTCATCAATGAACAGGCCACGGTTTTTAAAGCACCATGGGCTTCAACAATACCATCGTGCGAGGCCAGCGCTTCAAACTTGTTTTCAGCAGTTACAAAAGGTAAACCGGTTAAGGCAGCGATGTGTTTAGCCACATTTACATCGTAACCATCAGGCGTGTTAATGCCTGTGCCAACAGCAGTGCCACCCAGCGCTAATTCAGATAAATGAGCGAGCGTATGCTCAATGGCGCGTATGCCATGGTCTAATTGCGAAACGTAGCCCGAAATCTCCTGCCCGAGTGTAAGTGGAGTAGCATCCATAAGATGCGTACGGCCGATTTTTACAACGCCCATAAATTCCTTGCTTTTAGCAGCAAGGGTATCGCGCAGTTTTTTAATGCCCGGTATAGTTTGCGTTACCAGTATTTTATAGGCCGCTATATGCATGGCGGTAGGGTAGGTGTCGTTTGAGCTTTGGCTCTTGTTTACATCATCATTAGGGTGCACCAGCTTCTTTTCGTCCAGCAGGTTACCACCCAGTAAAACATGAGCACGGTAAGCCACTACTTCGTTTACGTTCATGTTGCTTTGTGTGCCCGAGCCAGTTTGCCATACTACTAAGGGGAATTGGTCATTCAACTTGCCGGCTAGTATTTCATCACACACTTTGCCTATTATATCGCTTTTTTCTTTCGGTAAAACCCCGGCATCCAGGTTGGCAAGGGCGGCAGCCTTTTTCAGGTAAGCGAATGCCTCAATAATTTCCTTAGGCATTTTGTTAATGTCCTGCGCTATTTTAAAGTTCTCGATCGAACGCTGTGTTTGAGCACCCCAATAAACATTGGCGGGAACTTCCACTACACCCATGGTGTCTTTTTCCTTTCTGAATTCCATGAACTTGATTTTTACGGTTTTAAATCCGCGGCGAAGTTAAGGGCAAGGGGCAGCTATACAAGCCCACCTGATTTTTTTCAGATTTTTAGTGTTTAGAAAGAGTCTAAACCGTAGTTTTGCCGTTCGAAAAATGGACACAGGCGAATGAGTGAGGTGCAAAATAACCCCGGAGAGAGCAGGGCGAAGAATCTTCTGAAAAAGGGGGGGATATTGGTTTTCCTGTTTTTTCTGTTAAAAGGAATAGGATGGTTGATATTACTGGGCCTTGTGTTCTTCGGCCTGATGAATGAGGCTGCTGTACAGCGCTTTAAGGATCTTGTTCCTTTCCTGTAACTACTGAGGCTACTCCGCCTTCTTAGATTCAATTATTTTACAACGATGGCTTAAGCCTCTACAGGCTGCTTAGCCCTTATCTGCGCAACAAGATCACTTACCACAGCTTCAGTTAGATCTTTACCGCCGCTTAAGTTGGTATAAAGGCTGCCTATAGAATAAATTGGCCCCCAGGGAATGCCCCACCAGCCTAAAAACAAGGTTATAAGGGCGTAAGGAAGTCCTTTGGCAACAGCGCTTTCAGAACCTTTTATAAAGTAAATGTCAGTCGGCCTCTTAAAGGTCATCACCAATATGGATATGGTGTATTGATACATAACAAACCTGCCGCCGCGGTCAATTTCGTTTTTTACATCAGCAAGGCTCATGCCCTCTATACCGTTAATTTGCACTCCCATAGGTTCAATTTTCACGCAATATAAAAAAGGCCTGCAGAAATCTGCAAGCCTTTTGAAAGAGTGGTTATCTTCAGTTTTTATGGTCGTTGTTGTCTTTCCCTTTCATTACCTGTTTCAGTAATTCCATACCCAACAACCCGCTTATAGGGCCATTGGCGCCATCGCCGTTACTGCCTGCAATAAGCACTTCTGGAATTACTTTTATTCTGTTGGAACCTATGGCCTCGGTAATTTTTAGCTGGGTAAAGTTGTTGCCGCCCATAGCTTCTACCGATAGCTTGTAAGACTCCGCATTTGATTTACCGATAGCCAGAATTTTCTCCGCCTCGGCAGTACCTGTTTTCGAGATCTTTTCAGCCTCGGCATTAGCCATCAGTTTTACCTGCTCACTCTGCGCCTGGGCTACCAGCTTGGTTTTCTCCGCTTCAGCCGATGCCAGAATTTTAATCCTGTCACTCTCTGCGTTGGATTGTAACCTTACTGAGTTTGCTTCACCTGTTGCTTTTTCAACCGATGCATCCGCAATGCGTTTAGCGATAACAACACCCTGGTCGGCTTTTACAATGTCCTTCTGTATCTCAGCAATGGCTGTTTCTTTCTCCAGCGCCTGCCTTGTTTCCTGGGCCTTTTTCTGGGTTTCGTAAGTTACCTTTTGTTCTTCCGCTATCTTACGGTCCGTTAAGGTCTTCATCAGGCTTTCAGGAGGAACAATGTCACCTATCAAGGTATCCACTGCAAATACGTTGTATTGCTCCAGCACTTTTCCAATGTAGTTACGCGCTGTTTCCTGCCTTTCCTTACGCGTACCCAGGAAGGCAATAACGTCGCTATCCTGTGCAGAGTTACGGAAGTAGTTACCAATGGTAGGTTCCAGCACCTGCGATACCAGGTTGTTCATGTTACCGAAACGAGCTATAACCTTAGGCGCCTCCGTAGCAGGTATGTGAATAATCTGCGATACGTCAAGGTTAAAAGGGAAGCCGTCCTTTGAGCGAACCGTAATGGTAGATAAGTTCTTATCCAATTGGTGCGATTCGCTACGGGCGCTGGCCCAGTTTAATACCAGGTTGGTAGTAGGCACTAATTCCACACGCATAATAAAGGGGTTAACGGGGTATTTGCCCGGGCCCAGCGGCTCTGCCCACACACCCTTTTTGCCCTTTGCCACAATGTTGCCGTGCTTAAACTCAACTCCGCTAAGGTCCTGGCCTTCTTCTCCCACAAAGGAGATGATTACGCCTACATGGCCAATAGGTATTTCCGTCATTTTTACTTCCTCTAGCTTTACAAACCAGGGGTTAAGGTTGTACGAGCCGGCAAGTATTACCTGCTGCTGCAAACCTTTGTTACCACTGGCATCCAAAAACACATCCGGGTTCTGGAAGTTGGTGTGGCCGTCTACCGGTTTACCGGCAATCTGGCCGGCATCAATAGCTTCGCCATCCATAGTGGTAACAATGCCCACCATGTTATCCTGTATGTGCACCATATCGGTAATAAGCACATCAAACAGAAGTGTATTAATACGGTAAGTACCGGCGGTTAATACCGAGGTTTGACGGCCTTTGCGGCCACCGTTGTTCATAAAGGCTTCTGCATCCTGAAAAGAGTCGCACTCTACTTTGCGCGCCAACACACGGCCCGTTTCCAGTTCTTTACCGTCTTTGGCCAGTAACAAACCTATTTTACCGTTGGGTATTACGGTAAAGGGCTGCATGGTAACATCAAACTGCCAAAACCAATACCAGAAGTAAATACCGGGGGCAAGCGTTCTGGCCTGGTAACCCGCTTCGCCACGGGTGGCAATAATTCTGCCTTCCGGCAGCACTTTATCGGTACCGAACAGCACGAATTTTTTGGTAACTAACCCTATTTTGTCTTCGGGGATTATTACAATACCGAATAACCGGAACAAAGGCCGGTAAAAAATTACCATAAGCAGCAATGCTGCAATTGGTACAATAACTAAGAATAAGGAACTGATTTCCATGTTAAGGGATTTAAAGGTTCAATAATGATTTTAAATAAAATGAAGTTTCGCGAGCTGCGAAAAATGGAACTTAGAAAGAGATTCTAAGCACTTAAGGAGGTTTCATTGTGGTGTGAGTAGTTGTTGTTGCAAGTTAAGACGAAGACCGAAAAAGGATATTGTTAACGAATGTAAAAAATGCTGCAACCTATTGATTTACAGGGCTAAAATCGGAAGCTATCGGGCAAAGTACGTGTTGCGGAACAACTCTTCAGCCTCCGTAAAAGTGTTGGTTTTTGCCAGGTAGTTTTTTTGCGTAATGGTGGCTTCAATAGGCGAATTCTGTAATGTCATTTCCTGCGAGCCGCGCTTGATTTTCACCTTGATCTTTGCTGGGCTTTCGTTATACTTAAAATACTTATTAAAGATATCCATAAAGTTATCCATGGTAATTTCCTCGCCGTTTATGGCTTCCAGTATATCGCCGTTTACAAAGCCAAAAATATTCTGCCTTACCTGCACCAGCACAAAGGAGGACGTAGCCTCTTTGTATTCCACCCCGAAATAACCACTGATGTAAACCTTTCTTTCCTTTTCGCTTTGGTAATCCCAGCCCAGCTTGCTGAAGTATCGGTTGTATTCAACCGTTTCGCTTCCGCTTATATAGCTATCAAAAAACTGCTGAAGGTCCGGGTGTACCTTCGAAACTATCTCGCTGATGAGTAGCTTATCGTCAAAAGGCTTTTCCGGGCCATATTTAATGGCCAGTTCCTGTAGCACACTTTTCAGGCTTTTCTTTCCGTTGGTTAGCTGCTGTATGTTTATGTCGAGCATCATAGCCAATACGGCGCCCTTGTTATACACGCTTAGGTATAGCTTTTGGTTTTCGGGGGTTAAAACATTAGCACTCATTGTTGTAAAGGAGAAACTGCCGAACTGTTCGGACTCATTTATTTTCTGCCTTATCATATCCAGGAACTCCTGTTCTGATACAAGGCTATCCTGCACCTGGCATAGCATACTGAAATATTCCGTTACCCCTTCATATAACCACAAATGCCGGCTCATGGTTGGAGCTACAAAGTCAAAATCTTCAATTTCTTTACTGTGTATGTTTAACGGGGTAAGAATGTGCAGGAACTCATGGCAACTAACATGGTAAACAGTTGAGCGCAACTCCTTTTCAAAGGTAGTTTCCGGCAGGTAGTAAAAGGAGCAGTGGTGATGTTCCAGCGCACCGTAGCCGCCGCTTAAACCGGCGGCCTTGCTGGCCTGTAAACGTTCCGGATCATCAAAGTAATAGATGAACAGATAGTTATTTACCGGCAACGTTTTAAAGAAGCGCTCCAACGCATTGCCAATTGGTTGCACATACTCAATTATCTTTTTGCTATGTACCAGCCCTTTGGCGCTGTATACAGCAATAAGCACGTTCATATTTCCCACATCAAAAGAAGCGGTATCCGGCTTTGCATACATTACCGGGTTATCTGCCAACTCAACATAGTTGGGGCATAGCAGTATGTCTTTATCCACTGATTCTACCTTTTTTTCGAGAGGCGTTGCGCCATAAAACCCTGCAGGCTTGGCTACGGTAATTTCGTAGGGCAGCATTTTGTAACCATCAAAGTAGCCATAAAAGCAATGGCCGTTAATTACAAAGTTGGCATCGCCTTCAATGTTTGAACCGCAGGGCTGAAAAACATATTCTTTTTTGTTCTTGTCATCCCAGGTATCGTTTGCCCAATATTCTATGCGCGATAGGGTAGAAGGGTTGCTTATAACAAAACTATTGCGGTCCTTTCGCTTAACTTTTAGCTTTTTGCCATCGGCTGAATAGGCGGAGAACTTTTCAATAAAACGCCCGAAGTCCTTAATGGCGTAACTACCGGGCACCACCCTGGGTATGATAAAAGTGGCAGCCTGCTGCCCCTTTATTTGCGGGGGATATAAGGTAACCTTAACCTTATCTTTTTCCACGTGCTGCAGGTCTACAGTATAGCGGTAAGCACTTTGCGCCGTACTGCTTAAAAAGATAAAAGCAACCACGGCTATGGAAAACAGTTTTTTCATAGCTTGTAATTGAACAGGAAGATAGCGATTATTCGCCTTTAAAAACAGGCTTGCGCTTTTCAAGGAAGGCTGATGTGCCTTCGGTAAAATCGTTAGTAGCTACACACTTACCAAACAACTCTATTTCAGTGTCAAATCCGTCAATACCATCTTTAAAGTGGGCATAAACGCTTTGGATAACCTGGGCAATGGCAAAGGGGGCCATGCCTGTAATTTTAGCTATAATAGCTTTGCAGGTATCTAAAAGCTCCACCGTTTGCACTACATCATTTACCAGGCCTAGTTTCTCGGCGCAGGTGGCATCAATTGTATCGGCAGTCATTAATAACTCAAGGGCTTTACCTTTACCAATAAGCTGGGTTAAACGTTGCGTACCGCCATAGCCGGGTATAATACCCAGTTTCACTTCGGGCTGGCCGAATTTGGCATTTTCGCTGGCGATGCGCAGGTGGCAAGCCATGGCTAATTCGCAGCCGCCGCCCAGTGCAAAACCATTAACAGCGGCTATTACCGGCTTACTGCACATTTCAATTTTGTCGAAAACTTCGTGGCCGCGCTGTGCCAGGGCTTTACCGGCAGTTTCATCCATGCCTTTAAACTCGCTGATATCAGCACCCGCCACAAATGATTTTGGCCCTTTACCGGTAATGATCACGCCTTTAATGTCGGGGTTGTTGTAAACCTCATCCATTATGTCGTTCAATTCAAAAATTACCGTTTTGTTAAGGGCGTTTAATTTGTCCTCGCGGTTAATGGTTATAACCAGGGTGCCTTGGGTAAGCTCGGTGAGCAGCGTGGTGTAGTTTTTCATTATACAGGTAGCAATTTGCGGGCGCAAATGTAAGTAGTGGAAATTACCGTGCAAGTAGGGTTAATAACTCAAAAGGAGCGGTGCTCCTTAACCCAGCCTTTAATGTAATCGGCTATCTGGGCGGTTGGGGTGCCGGGGGCAAACAACTCCCCGCAGCCGTCTTGTTTCAGGCGGTCCATATCTTCATCCGGGATTATACCCCCACCGGTAAGCAGCACGTCATTCATTCCTTTTTCTTTCATCAGGTTCAGCACCTTGGGAAACACCGTCATATGCGCACCGCTAAGTATGCTGATACCGATGGCATCTACATCCTCCTGTAAAGCTGCGTTAACCACCATTTCAGGGGTTTGCCTAAGGCCGGTGTAAATCACCTCCATACCGGCATCTTTAAGGGCGCTTGCAATTACTTTGGCTCCGCGGTCGTGGCCGTCTAATCCCACTTTTGCTACTAATATCCTTATAGGGCGTGCACTCATCAGGTGCTAAAATAAAAAATCGGGACGCAGATAACATACCCGTGTCCCGATTTTCAATATTCTGTAGTGGTCTAAAAGTCGTCGTCGAAATCCTTCATGCCGCCGCCGAAATCATCGTCGTCTTCGCTGAAGTCGTCAAAATCATCCAGATCTTCTTCATCATATTCATCCTTGTTAGCAGCTTTTCTGCCTTTGCCGGATGAACGTTTTTCGATAATGTCGTCAAACTCCTCCAGGCCTTCCATTGCTTTCAGGTCATCTTCCGAAGGTTCGTTTTCCGGCTCCTCCTCTTCATCGAGGCTAACATCTTCTGTTTCCTCTTCCAACTCATCATCTTCTTCCTGTTCTTCTTCGTTCAGTTCAAGTTCTTCTTCTTCTTCAATTTTCTTTTTACGAGGCATAGGATTTAGTTTTTACGGTTATCGGTTTGTTAGCACGAATTTAGTGCAAGTCTTTTTTACAATACCAACAGATTTAAAAAAAAATTTTGTGGGCATTTTAACACAGAAGTAATGCCAACTTTACCACAAAATTATATACTGTCAAAATAGTTTAAGGACGAGTTAAGGCGCTGTATTGTTTTTTCTTTACCCAGCAAGGCCATCATATCAAATACTGCGGGGCCCTGCATTGTACCGGCCAGGGCAAGCCTTAATACAGGCATAATTTCACCAACTTTAAGGCCGGCAGCGGTAAGGTGCTCTTTCACCGCTTTTTCCAATCCGGCGCTGCTAAAATCAGCCGCTGCGCTTACTGCATTCACAACTCCGTCAAAAGAGGCGCGCTTTTCTTTACTGTATTTTTTCTTCAGCGTATCTAAGTCAAACTGGGTAATGTCTGCAAAGAAATAATAGCCCTGTTCAAGCAAGTCGTTCAGGAATACTGCGCGCTCCTTCATCAGCCTGCAAAATTCAGTGGCAAACTTCTCTTCGTAAGTATATCCTTTGGCAATTATCTGGTCCTTTATAGCCAAAGCCAATTCTGCATCGGGCTTATTCTTCAGGTACTGGTGGTTAAACCATTTTGCCTTTTCAAAATCGAAACGGGCCCCGGCTTTATGTACTTTTTCAAAAGAGAAAAGCTGCACCATTTCATCCTTAGTCATTATTTCCTTGTCGCCACCCGGGTTCCAGCCCAATAAGGCAAGGAAGTTAATAAAGGCTTCAGGGAAAAAGCCGCGTTCGCGGTAACCGATTGATGTTTCTTTTGTTTCAGGGTCGGTCCAGTTCAAAGCAAAAGACGGGAACCCAAGCCTGTCGCCATCTCGCTTACTGAGTTTGCCATTGCCATCCGGCTTAAGTATCAAAGATAAATGCGCAAACTTCGGCATAACATCTTCAATGCCCAGCGCACGGTATAAAAGTACATGTAAAGGAGCTGAACTCAACCATTCCTCGCCCCGGATAACATGCGTAACTTTCATCATGTAATCGTCGGACACATTGGCCAGGTGATAGGTTGGCATACCATCGCTTTTAAAAAGCACCTTATCGTCCAGTTGCGAAGTGTTGAATACCACCCAACCCCGTATCTCATCATGGAATTTAACTTCCTCGTTACGTGGCATTTTGAAACGGATGGTATAAGGATCGCCCGACTCCAGCCTGCGCTTTACTTCATCAGCAGATAAAGAAAGCGAGTTTTTCATGTACTGGCGGGTAACAGAATTATAAGCCGGGTTAGGCACACCTTGCGCCTTAAGGTCCGCCTTCATCTTTTCCAGTTCCTCTTCCGTATCAAAAGCGTAGTAAGCGTGTTCACCGGCAATAAGTTTGTCGGCAAACTCGCGGTATAAATGCTTGCGCTCACTTTGGCGGTAAGGGGCATGTGGCCCGTCATTAAAGCCAACGCCCTCGTTAGGCTCAATGCCGCACCATTTCAGCGACTCAATAATATAATCCTCAGCGCCGGGCACAAACCTTTTTTGGTCGGTGTCCTCAATGCGCAAAATAAAATCGCCACCCTGCTGTTTAGCCAGCAGGTAATTATATAATGCCGTGCGTATACCGCCCATGTGTAAAGGGCCGGTAGGGCTTGGCGCAAAACGAACTCTCACTTTTCTACTCATAACGGGGCGAAAATAACTAAAGGTGTATAGGTTGCAAGTTGGTTTTTAGCCTAAAAACCTACAACTTGAAATCGGAAACCAGTATAAATGCTTGATGCGCTACTTTTTACCAAAACACCGGCATGGCTTAAGGCGCTGTACCCGGAGTGCATATGGAAGGGTGATGGAAGCAAGAAAACTATTTACCTGACCTTTGACGATGGACCAATTCCGGAGGTTACTCCTTTCGTGCTGGATGAGTTAAAGAAATGGAAAGCAAAGGCTACCTTCTTTTGTATTGGTAAAAATATTGAAGCTAATTCCGCCATTTTTAAACGCATTTTAAAAGAGGGGCACAGCATTGGCAATCATACGTACGACCATTTAAACGGGTGGAAGTACCAAAACAAAACTTACCTAGCTAACATTCAGAAATGCCGCGATGTTCTTTTAGCTGAGGGTATCCATCATAAACCTAAAAACAAGATGTTGTTCAGGCCGCCTTACGGCAAGCTTAAGCCTTCGCAGTACCGCTTGTTGAAGGATGACTACCGTATTATTATGTGGGATGTACTCACATACGACTTTGATTTAAACATGCCTAAAGGCAGAGTTTTAAAAGCGGCGCTCAAGCATACAGACGAGGGCTCTATTGTTGTTTTCCACGATAGCTTTAAGGCACAAAGCAAGGTAGAATACGCTTTGCCAAGAGTATTGGAGCATTTCTCGCGCGAAGGTTATACCTTTGCTGCTTTATGATTATAGATACGCATTGCCACGCTTACCTGCCAAATTTTGAGAAAGATATTGAGCAAATACTGGAGCGCGCCGTTAAGCACGATGTTCTAAAACTGTTTTTGCCTGCAATAGATTCAGAAACACATGAGCGTTTATTGCTGCTTGCAGAGCGCCCTATGCCGGGCGAAGCCACCGGTCTTCAAATTTTGCCGATGATGGGGCTGCACCCTTGCAGCGTAAAGGAGAACTTTGAAGAAGAATTAAGCATTGCAAAGAAATACCTTGATGATGGACGCCGTTTCTTTGCAGTTGGTGAGATAGGCCTTGATTATTATTGGGATGTGACATTTAAAGAGCAGCAGGTAATTGCGTTTGAACGACAAATTGAATGGAGCATAGAACGTGGTTTGCCGATTGTAATACACAGCCGCAACTCTACTTCTGATTGCATTAAGAGTGTTCAGAAATATGCCGGTAAAGCTAAAGGCATTTTTCATTGTTTTGGCGGAACTGTTGAAGAAGCTAAAGCAATAAAGGAACTTGGTTTTTATATGGGGATAGGAGGGGTGGTTACCTATAAAAACGCCGGCCTTAAAGAAATGCTGCCCGAAATAGGAATAGAGAACATAGTGCTTGAAACAGATGCACCTTATCTTACCCCGGTACCGCACCGCGGCAAACGCAATGAGCCTTCGTACCTGAAATATATTTGCGAAACTGTGGCAGATGGCCTAAAACTCACTTACCAGGAAGTGGAGGAGATAACTACAGCAA
>CAZUHU010000051.1:0-20684 GCA_964620645.1 uncultured Chitinophaga sp. | reverse complement strand
AGGGCTTATAGTATTGTTGGTTGGGGCTATTTGGGGAGTGGGCAATTTGAGCACAAGCATTTTTTCCACCCCGGATGTTGAGAAGCCGCTTTCCACCGCGCAGGAATCCACCTTGTTACAATCGCTGGTAACTCAGGCGCTTCATAATTTAACACATGGGGGCGGCCTGCTCATGCTGCAGATTTTGATAATACTGTTGTGCACCCGCGTAATGGTATATGTTTTTAAGAAAATAGGGCAGCCTGCTGTTATAGGTGAAATTGTAGCGGGTATTGTTTTAGGCCCATCCTTACTGGGCCTTGTTTTCCCTCAGTTATCTAATCATGTTTTTTATCCTGAGGCTATAAAGAATCTGCAGTTTTTCAGCTACCTGGGCCTGGTGGTGTTTATGTTTATACTGGGCATGGAGATTGATTTTAAATCGCTAAAGGAAAACTCGCAGCGTAGTGTTTTTATAAGCCATGCCGGCATAGTGATTCCTTTTATTTTAGGAATTGCGCTGGGCTTAATGTTGTATAGCAATTTTGGCCCTCACAATGTGCCTTTCCTGGTGTTCGCGAGCTTTTTGGGGGTAGCATTAAGTATAACTGCCTTTCCTGTTTTGGCACGTATTATACAGGAGAAGGGATTGGCTAAAGAAAAAATCGGTACCGTAGCTCTTTCCATTGCTGCTGTAGAGGATGTAACTGCCTGGTGTATTTTGGCGTTGGTGGTTTCAACTGCAAAGGCCACATCGGTATATACCTCGTTGCTTACTATGCTTTTTGTAGTGGTGTTTGTGGCCGTTATGTTGCTTATTGTGAAGCCTTTGGTACAAAAAATTTACAATCGTTTTGTAGACGGTAGTAATGTTGAGCACCTTACGGTAGTACTAACTATGGCCTTGTTGCTTACCTGTACCCTGGTAACAGAAGTATTTGGCATAAATGGCTTGTTTGGCGCTTTTGTTGCCGGCCTTATTATGCCAACCGATGAGCGTTTCAGAAGCTACATAATAGGAAAGGTGGAATCATTTAACGCTATTTTTTTACTGCCAATGTTTTTTGCGGTGGCCGGTCTTAAAACGCAAATAGGAGAATTAAACAGTTTATGGCTGGTTGGGCTTTGCTTAGTAGTAATTGCTTTTGCTACCATTGGCAAGTTCGGTGGGGTAACCATTGCCTCGCGCATTAGCGGCCACTCGTGGAAAGACAGCGTTTTGCTGGGCACTTTAATGAATACTAGAGGCTTGATGGAACTGGTAGTTTTAAATATTGGCTACGACCTTGGTATACTTAATGCGCAATTGTACACAGTAATGGTGATTATGGCAATTGTAACTACTGCCAGTACAGGGCCTTTATGGAATTTCTTTTCAGCGCGCTTTGCGGCTAACAAGTAAATGTTAAAGTGTGCCTATGAGCGAAGTGGCAATTGCGGTTAATTCCCTATCCAAAAAATTCAGGTTTAATGATACTGACCGGGCAGATAATAATAGCTCTGCCTCAGGCAGTAATGAATTCTATGCTTTAAAAGATGTTTCACTTACTATAAAGGAAGGTGAAGTGGTTGGCCTTATAGGCAGAAATGGTGCGGGCAAATCAACATTGCTGAAAATATTAAGCGGTATTACAAAGCCTACTAAGGGCACCGTTAGTATACACGGCACTGCCGGAAGCATGCTTGAGGTGGGTACAGGGTTTAACCCCGATTTAACCGGCAGGGAAAACGTGTTTATGAATGGGAACCTGCTGGGCCTTAGCCGTAAAGATATCGCCGCGCGTATGGATGCCATTGTAAACTTTAGCGGAATAGGGAAGTTTATAGATACGCAGGTAAAGCATTACAGCAGTGGTATGTATGTAAGGCTTGCTTTTTCAATACTTACAAAGCTTGATACCGATATACTATTGCTGGATGAGGTACTATCAGTTGGCGATGCGGACTTTAGGATAAAGAGCTTTGATGCTTTAATGGAGTTAGCCAAAAGCGGAAGAACAGTGGTGCTGGCCAGCCATAACCCGCAGGAGGTGCAGGCCCTTTGCAGCAGGGTAATTTGGATTGAGGATGCCGGTATTAAAATGGATGGCGCTGCAACTGAAACCATTGAAGAGTATTTATTGCAAACGCATGAGCGAAGCCTGCAGGGAGATATTGTTTTAGAAAACAATACTGAGAACAAGCAATCTGCAGAGAGTAGCGTGGAGCATCAAACCGGAAGCAGCAGGAAAGTTTGGACGGATGCGGACAGCGCCCCCGGGAATGAGCGCATACGGCTATTGGAAATCTCAGTAACTGCGGCCGGAAAGACGGCTGACCAGCCCATCTACATGGAGGATGACGTGGACATATTTATAGAATATGAAAAACGCAGTGATAGCCGAACCAGTGAAATTACCTTTGAGTTGTTTACGGTTATCGGCGTACATGTGCTTACAGATAGTATTAATCTGCGTTTCAGGCCATTTAACCATACTATGCCCAGGGGGCGCTACCGTTTAAAGGCCACTATACCCGGCAAGCTGTTAAACAGGGGCACCTATTTTGTTACCCTTGGCGCTTCGGAAAATATGAGGGAAATGGTGTTTGAATTCAAGCGCATATTGTTCTTTAAGATATATCAAAACCCTATTTTTGCGGATAGCGAATCGAACAAGGAAATTTTTGCTATGAACGAATTTATTGATTGCGCTATTAAGCCACAGTTAAACTGGGTTTTAGAAAACGATAAACAGGAAAAAATAATCTAACATAAAAAAACATCATATGTTTAGCAAAATACGTCAACTACTCGGTATAGAAGAAAAAAAGCAGGGCGATACTGATGTGCTGGAAAAGCCGGTAGAAGTTGCTCCTAAAGCGGAGGAGCAAAAAGTGGAAGAAAAGAAGGTGGTACTGTACGGCGATTCGGGCATACCGGAATCACAGATTCTTGAAAAAGAAGCGGACCAGGAGCTTTACGATTTTAAGACGTTAAGCATGGAGGAGATGAAAAATTACCCCGATGCCATACACGATATGTACGTGGGCAAGATTGATGGGTTTTTGATCAAGAATTTTATGTCTCCGGAAGAAGTCGATAAACTACTTAAGAAGTTATACGAGATAAGAGACAGCGACCAAAATCTATCTAAGCTGGATACGGGCTTTACTTACCCTACGGTGTTTGCTGAGTTTTCGAGAAGATTGGAAATGGCAGACCCCACTCAAAAAGCTGCTGAAACATCAAAATACTTTTTGGCCAGCGAAGAGTATAATCAAACCTCAGCACAGGTTTACGGGGTAGATACGCTAAAAAAGATAACGGATTTCTTTACCACCTTAGGTGGTGGTCGTAAAGTAGAAGTGCCACGCGGTGTTAATGAGGAAGGCCAATATCCGTTTACCACATTCAGGTACCTGGTGCCTTACCAAGGCTTAATGACCGTGCATTGCGGCAACTACTTTGGTAAAACCTTTGAGCAGTTTTATGCCCACATGAATACAAAGGTGGCTACCAAAAACCAAATGAGCTTTTTTGTAATGCTGCACGAGCCTGAAGAAGGAGGAGAGTTGTCTCTGTTTAACTTTAGGTGGAAAGATGGACAAACAAAGACCAGCCCTAACGAGGACAACGAGGTTATTGAACCGGATGGCACAAAGCGTTATGTTCAAACAGACCCCAGCATAAGAAAAAATAAGCTGCGTCCTAAAAAGGGCGATATGATTCTTTTCCAGGGGGGTAATATTTGGCACCGCGTGGAAAGGGTGAAGGGTAAAGAACCACGCATTACGTATGGCGGCTTCTTAAGCCTTAATTATGCCGGTGATACTATTTATTACTGGAGCTAAGTAACTACCGCACTAAAACTTTTTCAATTTCTTCCATTGTAACAGGCGTGGGCTTACAGGTATAGCCCATAACCAGCGGCGTTTCAGTAGGGCCGTGTTCCATAACATCGGGCTGGGTAAAGTCTGTAAGCATGGCAAAGTTCTCATCAGGAAAGTGAACTTCAAGCGGGCTGTCAAAATCTTTTTGATAGTGGATGCAAACTTCGGCCTCCTGTGGCAATACGCCGCAGCATACCACCACGCGGTCGGTATCAACCAGGTTAGAAAAAGAACCGTGTATAGTACTGTGAAAGAACAGAATGGCATCGCCTTTTTTAGTGCTAAGTGGCGTAATCACACTTTCCAGTTTGTTATCAATGGCTGAATAATCGGGCAACAGTACTTTGCCGCCGCGAAGGGGCCTGTTCAATTGATGACTGCCTTTAATAACCCAAAGGCCACCACTGTTCTTATCTGTATCGCGCAAGGGTATCCATAAATTAAAAGAAGTATACTTTACCTCATCCACAGTGCTAAAGTCCTGGTGGGCATGAAGAACGTGCGTGGTGTTTTTTTCTTTAACGATAAATATGTGACAGAGCGTGCGGTAGTTGGCAAAAAAACGATTGCAGGCTGCCTCTATAATTGCTTTAATGCCCTTTTGTACTTCAAGTTTATAGGGGATGTCGCTGCTAAAAAGAGTGGTTTCCAACCCCCCAACAAAGTTGCGCGGTTTGCCCTGGGCGTGAATTTCTTCGTAAAAGGATTTAAGCGCATCAATTTCGGAGTCAGAAAAGAAGGGAACTACTACTGCACCATCGCGGTTTAGTTGTGCTTCAATTTCCTTATTTATCAATACAGTCATCTAAACAACAGTTACATTAACTCCAGATGTAGGTGCTTGAGTCTGTTTTTGAAAAACCAAGAAAGCCGCCGGCGGTAACGCGCCATTTGCTACCGAATACTTCTTCTACCCTGTGCCACAATTGGCCTGCGGAAAAGAGAATAAGGTCGCCTTGGTTAAGTGAGAATTTTTGCCTGAAAAGTTCAGCAGGATTAGCGGCGTGCAGCATGGCACCCGTATTCGTTAATATAGCCTGCTGAGGCACATCAATTTCTTTAGCAACATCCCAGGCAACGTTGTAAACGCTTAGTTCTCCGCCAACTTCAGGTTTTTGTACCACTGTAAAGAAACTAAGTTGATTCCATACGTCTGCCTGTTCTAACAGTGATTTATAAAAGGCCGGGTACTGTGTAAGAAACTGGTTGCCGCAATGTATATTGATATGGCATTTTTCAGGATGAATCATGCGAAAGGTAAGCGGGGTATAATTGGCGCCATTGGCAGCGCGCGGAATATGAGTAGCATTACCGTTGTTGAGCAACGAAAAGGCATCCTGAATTTTTTTGATGAGGTTAACGCCAAACACCGATTCAAACTCATCGGTAAATTTTTTGCAAAGCTGAAAGTAGCTATCCAGTTGTTCGGCGCCGCCCTCAGCGTTGGGGTCAATTAACGCATAGTTGCCCGGAAAGGTTTTGCTGTTATCCAACCCCTGGTTTTCAGGAAGGGCAAATAGGCGGGCTAACATGGTTTCCGCCTCCTCAGTGCTTAAAAAGTTGCGGATGATTACACCATCCACTTCCAGGCTGCGTAATTGATGTACATTTATTTTGGCAATTTCCTCCTTATCCGTAAGATAATCAAAGTATTTAAAATTCAGCGGATCAGTATGGTTTCTGTTTTTGCCGTTGGTAAGTGTATATGCGCTCATAACCCCTTTTTTATGCTTAACTATTTACAGTTACGAAAATAAGCAGTGCTTTTTATTTCGCTGTATTATGATTCAATAATCCTCTTAAAGTGCAATACTTCTTTCGTATACCTTTTTGCCTAAAGAGTCGGGCAGCCAGTATTGCGCTTTTTGATAACCGGTAATTAGTAAAGTTAATTTTCCGCTGCTGTTAATTCCGCTTATTGCATGTTCCAATGCAGTTCCATCCAACGGAAGTTGGGTGCCCGGGGTGTACGGTATTTTTTGGGTGCCGAAATACCGCTGTAACTCTTTGCTGTGCTCGGCACTGCGGTTCAAACGCAGGTCATCTTCTGCCACAATCTTGCCGTTTTGGTCAAGCACTTTAAGGTGAGCGCGGGTTTCGGTGGCTAACGTTAACAAGTGGGGCATATAACGATTATACCATTTAACCTCAATCTTTCTTGTAGCAGCATTATAAGTAGCTTCAATCCCTTCAAACAAAAACAAATGTTTGGGTTTGGGTTTATCGGCGGGGTCGTTTCGCCAATAAATGTAATGAGAAGGACTTCCGTCGGTATTGTACTGTTGGTGACATTTAAGGCAGCTCTTTCCCCTTTCATCGGTCATAAACGTTTGCTCTTCCACTTTCTCCACTTCCTCGTAATGGCAGGTTATGCAATTGTTGTTAGTAGAAAAAAGCTTAGAGCCTGAGGGTGAGCAATAAGGCGGCGAGGACGCCCTGTTGGTTGATTGAAAAGAAAAATTGGTAACCACCTTTTCGCCATCGTAATGGCAGGTAAGGCAATCAATGCCGGATTCCAGATGGCGGGCATCAGTACTACGGCATTGAGGCCCTGCGCCCAGGATTTGTTTTAGGGAATCAGGTACAGTAGTGCCGGACCTCAACGAAGCGCTCCATATTTTTTCGTAAACGTTTTGACCGGCGTGGCAGCCGGCGCATTTGTAGCTATTAGCTTCTAAGAAATGGCGGTAAGGTATTTCAGTATACTCATCACTCCATACATACATAAGGTGATTCATGTACTGGTTAAAGGCCGCTGAATGAGGGCCCTTCATTTCATTTTCGTACTCGCGCGCGTGGCAGCTTCCGCATTTTTGAACCTGTTCTTTACGGCTAAGGTTTTTAAACTCAGCCATTTCTATTGGCTCATGCGCCCTCTTATTAATTACATGTTCAGCCTTATCAGGTTTGCAATATTGCAGGAGCAAAACAGTAAACACCACTCCCGCGGAAACCAATAAGCTACGGCGTTTCATAATTCTAAAGTAGTTAAAACCTGTAAATCCGGATATGATTAAGGTTTGCGAAGAAGTTTCAGCAAGTACTCAGCAAACTTAATAGTGAAGCCTTTCTTAAATGGCGCTTCAATTAGTGCGTTAAAACCCTCCTGTGAATAGAAGATATTGTTGCCTAACCAGCTTAAATAAACATTGCGGTAACATAGGTTGAACAAAACATACTCAAGCCTTTTGGCCAAACTCATTTTCACATTTAATGAACGGCTGACAATTCCGTTTAAGGAGTAGAACTTGCGTATAAATTGTTCGGCTCCTTTATATACTACATCGGCATTTACCCCATTAGGAAGATAACTTAGGTGGTTGCCGTCAAAAAACTCAACTTCTTCAGTAGTAAACACCCCTTTCTTTTGCATATAGTATTGAACCTTAGCGCCTGGGTTGTAAGTTAAAAAGGTGAGCTTGGCATAAATAATACCCGTGCGCTGAAAGAAACGGAACAGATTGTCAAATGTGTTTTCGTGTGTATTGTCAATAGCCAGAATTATGCCTGCTGCTATTTGTACACCGTAACTTTGAGCCTTTTTAATAATGCGCTCATAGTTTTCAATGTGATTGGTATTCATTTTATGAATGGACTTAATGGCCCCTTCATCAATTGCCTCGAGCCCGCAGTATATAATGCGGCAACCGCTTTCGCTTAATGCTTTAAGTACCTTGTCGTTGTCCAGCATTTCAATACACATTTCAGCCATCCAGCCATTTACGGCGCACTCTTTCATTACTTCTGCTACAGCAATAACATGGCCCGCATCCACACCAATGTTATAGTCTACCACATTTACGTAATGGCCTTTATAGTTACTTAACTCTGCCCGCAACTGCTCCTTGCTTTTTTGGTTGTAGTTCTTTTTTTGCATTACATGCACCATGCAAAAGGAGCAGGTTTCGGTACAGCCACGTGATGTTTCGAGTGGTAAGCCCATAAAGCTGTAGTAATCATTTATACAACTAACAGCACTTAAGTTGGGAGAAGTAATATGCGATAAGGGATAGTTATTGCTGCCTGTATAAATTTTTTTGGGTACACCTGCTTTCAGGTCAGCTATAAAATCACGTGCAACGGTTTCAAACATGCTTTGTACAACAATGTCGGCATGCTGCAGGCCTACATCCGGCAATAAGGTTGGCAGTTCTCCGCCCCACACCAAAGGGACATTAGGGTGTGTTCTCTTAAGTTTGGCACTTAACGCTTTGGCGTATTTAAGATTTTGGGCCGATACTTTTAAGCCAATAAAAAAAATAGGAGAAGACTGATCTGGGTCCGGGTAATTTTCAGCGGAATAAAAATTGAGGTCTATAATGTTAACCTCAAATTCCTGTGGAGAGAAGCAGCCGGCTACCGCCGGCAGGGAAAGCGACAGAACTCCTTTAGGATATGTAGGTAAATCGAAAAGATAAATGCGTTGTTTCATACACTTGCTGCATTCATCATGCAGGCATCAAAAAAACAGAGGAGGCCTTTTCAAGGTAAGCACTGAATTCCTGTTCGGTAAAGAATGGCATGCGATAAGGTAGCGAGCCTATTTTTTCAAGATGTTGGGGCCGCTCGAAAAAGTTTTCGTTGAAATAAAAGGCTACATCGGTTTTAAACAGTTCTATTTCGTTCGTATCCTGACGGTAATAGTAGTGTATTTGTTGTGCAGCCTTTGGTTTAAGATTGAAAGTAAAGGCGATTCTCTCTTTATTACTATGGTTATTTAAAGAGTAATGAAGAAGAGCATGGTCCATAACCAGAGCAGTGCCTGCTTTAACCGTAATTGGCACACCATATTTATAAATTATTTCATCCCACTGTTTATATGGAAAAGGAGACATCATGCCTCGTGGGCCATGGTCAATTAAGTGAGTGGCCGGAAGAACATAAACGCAGCCATTAGTTTCATTTACGTCCTCAAGCGGCACCCATAAAAAGGCGCTGGAGAATTTGTTTTCATCCAATACAGGGTTGTCAAAGTGCGCTTGTAGAAATCCGTTTTCGCCGGGGGCTTTCAGCAGCATTGTGCCCCCCATCAATTCAATGCTATCGGTATTTACAATTCCGTTTAAAAGGGCAGGTATAGTACTGTCTATAATTTGACCTATACGCTTGCGCAAATCATAATCTGTTGAGCACCCTGAGGCATAGACTGAATGTGTAACGTCTTCCTTTATATTACTACGCTCCGTATAAAACAGGGAGCGCATTTGTTGAAGGGTTTCAGCGTTTAATAGCGGAATGGTGGCAAAGCCGTGCGTTTCATAATGATGTTGTGTGTTTTCATCAATAAACAGCTTAGAAAATATACGAGGCTTGGTAATCATAATACTACAATCATTTTAGTCAACAACAAATTAGCACCAGTATCACGATACAAATATCAGTGATTTAGGTTAAAAACGGCTACTGTCCATGATAAATGTAAGCGGACTTTTGGCAATAGTTTGAGCTTTTAATAAAGCTTATTTGGTGCATGCTGATTTTATACTGATAATTGTAAGTATGCAGGAGGTGCTAAGGCTAAGCGTGGTTTTACCGGTTTACAACAAGCAAAACGCTATAATGCCTGTGTTTGAATTGCTTACAAGCACCCTTAAGCCTATGGTGCCCGGCACTGCTTATGAATTGATTTTTGTTGATGATGGTTCGGAAGATAACTCCTGGGCTATTTTGGAACGCCTTAAGGCAGATAAGTATGTAAAAGTTATTCGGCACACTACTAACCTTGGGCAACTTAAAGCGCTGGAAACAGGGCTAAAGATTGCCAGTGGGCAAGTTACCATTATGACCAGTTGCGACCTGCAGAACCCTCTTGAGCAAGCCTTTAATCTATATGCAGCAGTAGAAAGCGGTTACGACTGTGCCCTGGCATTTAGAAGAAGCCGTAATGAAGGAGGGCTTAAAAGTGTACTGTCTAAATTGTTTTTGTGGCTACTTGCCAGGCTGTTTCCAAAATTCCCTAAAGGGGGCTTTGATTTTGTGGCTTTCAGTGATTCGGTTAAAAAGGGGCTGCTAAAAAATGATTTTGATAAAGTATTTTTACAGCTCGAGCTATTGAAAATTGCTAAAACAGTGTATCAGATTCCGGTAGTGCGAAATGCAGATACGCTGGATAGCTCCGGTTGGAGTTTTAAACGACGCGTTGCCTACGCACTAAAGGCTTTTAAATACTTAAACAAGAAAAGAGGAGAGTAGATGGTTATTATAGGACTTGGAGGTTTGGCAAAGGATATTCTTACAGACCTTCTTACACAATATAGCCGCGAGGAGCTTCTCTTTTATTCAGAAGTAAGCGCAGATGTAAACCTGCTTTTCTTTCAAAGCAAAGGGTTGAGCGCATCAGCCAACGTTGATGATGTGATAAGCCATTTCAGAAATATTGATAAGCGCTTTTTGGTTTTAATTGGCAATAATGAAGTGCGGGAGCGACTGGTAGAGAAGTATACCTCAATGGGTGGTGAGCCGTATTATTTTATTAGCCCAAGCGCAAATGTTAGTTTGGAGCTTTGCGATATTTCCACAAAAAACACAGTGCTGATGCACAGCAGTATGATTTCAGCGGGTGCGATAATAAAGGATGGCTGCATAATAAGCCAGTATGCTTATATAGGCCATGACTGCGTTGTAGAAAAGTATGTTTTTATTGGAGGGTATAGTGGAATTTCAGGTGGCAGTGTAGGCGAGTATACCTTTATTGGTGTAAAGTCAGTAGTGCTGCCCGGCAGAAGCCTGGGCAAAAAGGTGGCAATTGGTGCCATGACTATGGTTAATAAATCTATTGGCGATGGCAAAAAGGCCTATGGCGTACCCGCAAAAGAGCACGGCCCCAATTAGCTTATTTAATTTTTTATATACTAAAGAACGCCGTTAGCGCAATTATGCCAGGTCACAACCCAAAAAGATTTGTTTTGGCAGCCATGCTTGCGGCTTTGGCACTTAGGTTGGTGTGGATGATGCTAACCGACAACTGTTATGAGGGCGATGCGTTGGCAAGACTTGCAACAGCTTACGACTGGAAAAACAACCCGTGTTGGTTCCCAAGTGTGGACTGGATGCCATTATTCCCTTATCTGTTTGGAACCGTAATGAAATTGGGGGATACCATTTGGCTGCCAAGGGTTTTGAATATACTGATTGGTGTAATTACAGTGTTTGTTTATTACCGCGTTGTTTGTAATGAGTTTGGAACAGAAACCGGTACGTGGGCCGCTGTTTTTTTATCGGTTTTTCACACCCATATATTTATATGCGGTGTTACCGAAACTGAAGCGCTTTTTGCCCTACTGGTTTTACTGACAGTTTTTTTCTTACAACAATACGTTCAAAAAGGCAGCCTTTTATATGTTGTGCTGGCCGCTTTGTTTGTTTCTTTAAGTAGCCTGTTGCGGTTTGAAGGTTGGATGTTTACCATGGTGCTGGCTGCCTGGTTTTTTGTAACAACCCGGAAACCCTTGCCCGTATTTTTATTTTTGTTTCTGTCCTCTCTTGCCCCGTTGTGGGAGATGTATGAAATGTATGCAATTAGCGGTGATGCGCTGTGGGGAATAACTTTTAGCGATAAAGAGGTAAAGTTGCAGTATGCCATGCAACCGGTAACCCTTGGGCAGCGGGCTTTCATGTTTTATATTTCCTTCCACTTGCTTTTGTTGCCGTTATTGCCGGTTGGTTTGTTTAAAGCTGCTAGGCAAAATGTTGCCCGTTTGTGGTGGATAGTAGCGATTGTACCTGCGCTTTATGCTTTTTACAAATTAATGAGCGGCACGTTACAGCCCAGCATAAGATACTTTAATCTGTATGCCCTTTTAGTATGTCCTTATGGATTACACTATTTAGGGGCACTTCAACAACAAGGCAAACTAACAAGCCGTTCCGTATGGTTAATCATAATTGTGCCTTCTGTTATTGCAATGGGTGCTATAACTGCTTTGTACGGTTCCTATAATTACCTGCGCTTGCCGGAAGGATATAAATCGTCAGCCAATTATGCCAAACAATATTTAAAACATGGAAGGCTGATGATTGATCAGGAAAAGCACCTTATAGGAAATGGATGGCATGTATATGCTGATTTACAGTCACTTGATGGGGCTGACACTTCTGGCAATGGAGTGATATGGCGCATTTCAGGAAAAACGTGGTTGAATCAAAAGTTTCAGCAGGATTCATTTCTTACAGATATGAAAGTAAGGCGCGTGTCGCATATTGTATTGTTTAATGAAGGAGAACTAAGCGGCTATCTTGGCTTTACAAAGGAACATCAAACCGTAGGGCAGTACCATTTCGATCGCGTGTTTTATGATAATGGCTACGCTGTATATAAGGTAGATACCTTTGCGATGAATACAGCGCAGTAGTAATATTATTTGCGCTACTAATTTGGAAACGCGAGTACCTTTATTACATTTGTTTTATTCATGGGGAAGCATCCCGTGAAAATTCAGCAGATCAATTTTGCATAGTCTGCTACAAAAGATAGGATTCATCTATCGCATTTAGTTTAAGATTTAGTAGTAACTGACCCATGGCGCGATTGTGTTTATGGCTAAGGGGCGGGTTGTAACTGTGTGGTAATGACCAACATAATATCTTTTTTGCTGAACAGAGAAGGAAACGAGCAGGATGTTTTTCTGATAGGAAGAAATTCTGTGTACACCTATGCTGCGTTTAAAGAACTGGTGTTTAAATGTAACGGCTACCTGGATGCTCAGCATTTGCCAACGGATGCGGTGGTTTGCCTAGCCGGGAATAACACTCCGGAGTACTTAGGTTTGCTATTCGCCGCCCTGGGTAAAGGATATAGTGTTACCAATATAAACCCAAACCTGACTCCATTTGAAATTGTACAACGGGTGCAATATGTAAAATCACCTTTATTGCTTGTTGAGGATGGGGCGGTAGATACAATGGCTATTGCGGCAATTGCCGAAAGTGGAGTAAATGTTAAGCCCTTTAGCAGTGCGGCCCTGGCACAAAATGGCACCAGCCCGTTTGAAGTTAATACTAAGCCCGCGGCAGCATTTATTCAGTTTACGGGAGGCACAAGCGGTGCCTTTAAAGCTGCGATAATTACACATGAAAACGTAAAAGGCAACGTAGGCCAGATAATGGAACATTTTGCCACAGTTGTGAAAGGCCGCAAGGCGCGTATTTTAGTTACAATACCTTTCTATCACACCTTTTCGTTGGTGTTTAATGTTTTTCATGCCTTGAGCATGGGGGGCAGTTGTGTGTTGGTGCCTAATGTGCGCGTTTTTGAAGATGTGTTTTTTGCCGCACGAAATTTTGCACCGCAAATAATGGTGGCGGTTAACACCATGTATAAGCGATTTATGTGGCACCCTGCATTTAACGCGCAGGATTTTGACAGCCTGGAAATATGTATTGGCGGTGGAGAGAAAATACAACCGGATACAAAGCGGTTATGGAAGAGTAAAACAGGCAAGGATCTATATGAGGCCTATGGCTTAACTGAAACCACTGCTATGCTTGTTTGCAATCCTTTGAATGAGAGGAACAGCATAGAGTATGCCGGTATTGCCCTGCCCGGTACACAGATTAAGCTTTTAAATAATGACGGTAATGCCTTAGGGGCTGATGAAAAAACAGGCGACATATGGGTAAAGGGGCCGCAGGTAACCGGTGGTTACTATGCTAATGAGCATGCCAACAATGAGTTTTTTGCAGAGGGGTGGTTTAACACAGGTGATGTTGGAGAATTTAATGAAGAAGGCTTTTTGAAAATATTAGATAGAAGCAAGGATTTAATTAATGTTTCAGGCCTGAAAGTTTACCCTGCTGAAGTAGAGGCGGTGCTAATGGAAGCAGAAGGCGTGTTGGATTGCGCTGTAATTGGAATAAAAGATGCACATACCGGTGAGCGGGTAGTGGCCTGCATAGTATCGCAAGCAGCAATTAACGAAGATAAGTTGAAGCAATACTGTACAGGCAAATTAGCCGCCTATAAAGTGCCTAAAGAATTTATTGTGGTTGATGCCATACCGAAATCAGGGATTGGAAAAACCAGCCGTCAACTTTTAAAACAAAAACTCACTGCATGAATAAACGCTACCTCTTAGTTGTTTTTTGTCTATTGTGTTTAGGCTTACAAGCCCAGGAAAAGCTTAATGTAAAAATTCTAAATGCTGCGGACAGCACCGGGCTAAGCGATGCTGTTATAGTGCAGGATGGCAAAAGCTACCCCACCGGCGAGGTAAATGGCTTACATGCAGGTAAAGCTGAAATACGGCGCACCGGTTTTTCGGCTCGGCAAATTGAGTTAACGGCAGCAAGTTTTTCAGCAGGAGAAGTGGTGTATTACCTGAAACAAAATGCAGGCCCCCAGGAGGATATTGTAATTACCGCCGCACGACGTGAAACCATAATACGTCAAGCACCTGCAACCATATTTGCAAAGAGCCAGGAGGAAATAAGGAACAATGCTTCCGGCAATTTGTATTATGCCCTGGCCACCTTTCCTCAAGTAGATATAGTACAATTGGGGGGCAATGTGAATGTTATTAATACCCGTGGATTTAATGATGCTTTCCAAACAAGGTTTGTGCAACTGACCAATGGGGTTGATGTTATGCTGCCCGCTTTGAACATTACAGCGGGTAATGTAACGGGCCCAATTCCTATTGACGTTAAAAAGACAGAGTTAATTGCCGGCCCGTCATCAGCTATGTTTGGTGCCAATGCCTTTCAGGGGCTATATAATTCTATAACCAGCACACCGTTTGATGGAAGAAAGGCTTCATTCCAGGTTAAGGGTGGAAGCAGGGATTATATAGACGTACAGGGCGTTTTAAACTTTACAGTACTTAAGAAGAATAACCTTGGCTTTAAAGTGGGTGGCATGTACAGCTCAATGCAGGATTGGCATGCTGAAGACCCTACCTTTAATACATATGGTAAAATTGCATCTACCCTTGATATTAAAAACGGCATTAAGGGATATTTGTCTAATGCTATTTTACCGGCCACTGATTCTGCCACTTATTTAGCAGCACTTAACTATTTCAATAGTCAGCCGGGCGCTTTTATTGGTTCAAAAACTATAACAACACCGGGGATAAAAGAAACTGACTTTGCAGATTACCATACTGTAGCCGCTAAAGCAACCGCAGGGGTGTTTTACAGGCCAATAGATAAATTGGAGATCTCTTATCAATACTCATTTTCGTACGGTAAGCAAATTTTACAAGGCACCACCCGCTATTATGTTTCGGCCTACTCTCACTTACACGATGTAAACATTAAGTATGACAGATTCAGATTTAAGCTGAATTACAACAGCGATAAGTTTGTTGATGCCTATAACATGCTGCTGACCGGTAATTATATGACACGGTCTAATTTGCCGGTATATGCTAATGCGTTAATAAAGGATTACTATGAGAACGTATTTCTGGCAAGCACTGGGTTTTCAAAGAATATTGATTCTTTGGGTTTCCAGAACCTCTTTGCCGGTAGCCAGGCCAATGCTGCTTCGGCGTGGTGGTCTCCTTCAAGCGATACATTTAAAACACGGCTTAACCAAATTACAGCTAACGCCAATTCATTAAAAGGTTCAGGCATACGCGATCAGTCAAGCATTTTACATACTGAGGCAAGCTATTCGCTGCCTGTTAAGTTTATAAATATTGATGTGTTGGGGTACTTCAGGTACAGCAGGCCAGTATCGTTTGGAACTATATTTCAGGATACTTTGCTTGATGCTTCTAAAGCGCCTGCTGATGGTTCAATTGATGAAAAACTGAAGTATAAAAAGTTAAGTACTTATGAAGGTGGCGGATTGGTGCAGCTAAACAAATCGGTGCTGCATAATATGCTTGATTTTTGGGCGTCAGTCCGTTTAGATAAACATTCCAACTTCAATTTGCAGGTTTCGCCACGTGGCGGGGTATCGGTAAATATCGGCACACATTCTCTGCGCCTGCTTTATCAATACGGCTTCAGAAACCCAACGCTGCAAAACCAGTATGTTAAGCTTGATTTAGGCCAGATATTATTGCTAGGAAACATTAATGGCTACGAAGGTTTAATTGATTTGAACCAATATACAGCATTCGGCAAGGCAGCAGCTTCAGGCAATTACGACACCACTATTCTTTCTAAAGTTTCTATTAAAAAATTAAAACCTGAAACGGTACACAGCATAGAGTTTGGCTACCGTGGAAGTGTAAAGGGCTTCTTTTTTGAAGCAACAGCATATTATAACTGGTATGCTAACTTTATTGGCAACTACCGAGGGTTCCTGGTTAAAAACGCTACCAACCAGAGCATTGCTCAGGATATTGATTCCATTAAAACAGGTAAGGCCCGTTTAATTCAGGTAGCGGTGAACCTTACCAACAAGGTGCAGACCTATGGTGCCTCAGTAATGGCCGGCTACAAGTATAAGGACAGGTTAACTGTAATGGCTAATTACACGTACTCAGGCATTGTACTGCCGGATAGTTTAGCGCTGACTGTGTTGCCGGGCTTTAATACACCAAAACATAAGGTAAACGTTTCGGTTGAGGGCTCGCACCTGTATAAGGGGTTAGGAGCATCGGCTCTGCTACGCTGGACGGATAAAACAAACTGGCAAAGCGCCATTGGCAACGGAACGCTTAATGCCATGACCAACCTTGACCTTGCGGTGTTTTATCAGTTTGATAAGCCCAACACAAGAATTACCTTTGGCTGTACCAATGTTACAGGTGCGGCGTTGAAGTATGCTATCGGCGCTCCGGTTATCGGAAGAATGATTTACGCATCTCTTAACATGGATATTCCGTTTTAAGAGAATTAACCATTGAACAGGCAGAAGCATATAGTTTGGATAGTTCTTTTGGCAGCCCTGTTAAGCGGCTGTAAGAGAGATAAGCCGGTTTTACATGGCGAAAGCAGCGATACCCGCGTTCCGCTGTTCGGAAATGATATTGCTCCATTTATTTTTAAAAACTGCTCAGGGTGCCACTCTGCCGAAGGGATGGCACCCTTTGCACTTACCAATTATAAGCAGATTGCCGCACGTGCCGGCATGATTCAATATGTTTTGGAGGAGGGATTAATGCCCCCCTGGAAGCCGGACGCTACCTATAGCGAGTTTACAGGACAGGTTAAACTGGATGCAGATGATGTACGAATGTTCAGGAATTGGGTGATGTGCGGTAAGCCCAAAGATAACGGAGATGAAAACCTGAAGTATGTGCCGGGTAAACAAAGCGAATTAGCTGACGATAGCAGCATTATTTATGTTACAGCAGAAACAGAGTTTGTACACCCCGGTGATGGATTGGACCATTATGCTGTTTTTACAATGCCGCTTGAAAACAGGAAGGGGATATATGTAAAAAAGATAGAGCTGGTAAACCAGAATAAAAAAATAATGCACCATGCCTGGCTGGGCTGTCTGCCCGAAGGAATAAAACCGGAGTCGGTTTCGCCGGAGATGCTGACCAGCATATTGACGGCGGGCTTTTTACCAGGCATGACCAGCACCTTTTTGCCGGAAGGTTATTATAAATATATAGAACCGAATACCCGCTTACTGGTTAGTACCCATTACGCACACTGCAATAAACAGGAAAGGGACAGGCCACAACTAAAGTTATATACCATACCTAAGCCACCTGAAAGTGAAAAGCAGGTAAAATTGTACATGGTGTTAGAAGATTCATTGCTGGAAAATACGTTTGCGCTACCGAAGGATACTATAACAGAACTGCATATAAACCATACGCTGCATACGGATATGCTGGTATTAGCGCTTACGCCGCATATGCATTTCAGGGGGCAAAAATTTACAGCCTTTGCTATACGGCCATCTACTAACGACACCATTCCTCTAATACGTATTAATGATTGGGACTTTAACTGGCAGAATATATACTACTATAAAAACCCGGTACAATTAAAGGCCGGCGATGTTGTAAACGTTATCGGTACGTTTAATAATACCGCTAAGTACATTCGCAACCCTGTTGTGCCAACAGTTGAGGTTAAGCATGGTGACCGCTCGTTAGATGAGATGCTGGAAATGATGATGGAGGTAGCCAACTGACGAAGTATGCGCACCGAGTTTATAAGCACATACGTTTACAATGCAGGCAAAATCTGTAATGTTTATACCCCGCAAAGTGCAGGCGAACTTTCAGCGCTATTACAAAGGCTAAAACAGGAGGGACACAGTGCAAGCATTTTGGGTGGGCGTAACAGCTTTGGTGATGTGTTTTTACCTGCAAACAACGAATGTATAGACATAAGCGGGTTAAACCGAACTGTTGAGTTTTCGGAAAGCGGTGTGCGTGTTGGTTCAGGTGTGCGATCGTTTGAACTGTTGGAACAACTGCTTGAGAGAGATTTTTACCTGCCGGCCATGACAGGCTCTTATTTAAACACTATAGCAGGAGATATTTCGGCCAACGTAAACGGCAAGGACTCCTGGAAAACAGGAAACTACTACTGCAACCTTGAAAGCGTACAGCTAATGCGTGGCGATGGAACAATTGCCAGGATAAGCAATAAGACCCCTGAGCTATTTAATGCAGTGGTAGGTGGCCTGGGCATAGCCGGAATTGTTCTTGAAGCAGAGTTAAAGTTGATTAAGCGGGAAAGCAATAATGTGCTTTGCCAGAGGATTGTTACCCGACATATAAATGAGACTATCAAGGCCTTTGAAGCATTAAAGGTGGAAGAAGTGGACTTTGCTTATGCCTGGGTGGATGGAATAAGCAAGGGGGCAAACTTTGGCAGAGGGGCGGTGGAGATTGCAAAATTTGTAGAGGGCCCAAAGGATACTGGTTTAACCAGCCGCGTTGCTAATAAGAAAGTGTACGGGCTCAACGATTCCTTTTTTTGGGGGGCCATAAGAAGTGGATGGAAAGTGGCTCATAAGTTAGGCTTTGATAAGGCGGCTTTTGCGGCGTTTAATAGTATGCGTTATAGCTGGCTGAAAAATACGACTGATATGGAAACAAAACCTTTCAGCACGTACCAGTTTCCTATTGCAGGTTTGTTGCCAAACTGGAACAAGCGCTTTATACCAAATGGGCTTCAGGAAATACAATGTTTTTTTCGGTATGATGTTTTTGAAGAGGCGTTTAGAAAACTGGTTGAGTGTTGCGGCCGGTTTTATGTTTACCCCGAATTATGTGCAATTAGGCGCTTAAAAGCGGACGATGCTTACCTTTCTTTTTCCGGGGATGGTTTATGCGTAACCATTGATTACGATTGTAACAACAGGGACCCCAAGAAACTTTACAAAATGCAGCGTGCATTGGTAGAAACTGTAATAAAGTACAGCGGCAAAATATACCTATCCAAGTTTCCGTATTTAACTGCGGAGGAGTGTGCTGCTATGTACCCTAAAATAAATGCCTTTAAAGAAGCGAAGAGGCAAATAGACCCTGATGGTATTTTTCAATCAGCGGCTTCAGTACGATTAGGGTTAAGTTAATTATACAAAGTCAGCAATTTCATCTTCAATTCTTCTGAAGTACCAAACGCCTGATAAGAATAAGACCAGCACTAATGCAATGGAGTATAGGAAAGCCGGAGACGGCGGCGTTGCACCTGTAAGACTAAAACGATAACCTTCCATAATTAAAGCCATAGGGTTGAAATACATAATGAACTCAAGTTCCTTAGGCAGTACTGTTGTTGGGTAAAACACAGGCGTTAACCATATAGAGAAATTGATTACGTAGGGTACAAACAATTGAAAATCGCGATAGCGGAAGGTGAGGGCACTTATCCAAATGCCAATGGTAAAACCGGTTATTATGTTAAGTAACAGGAAGAGCGGAAAGTAGAATATGCCTGTATTGGGCCATACGCTGTAAAACATCATAGCAATAATTACTACCAGAAACGCAATCATAAAATCAGCACCGGTAGATAATACTTTAGCTGCCGGCAATATCAGTTTGGGGAAGTAAACCTTTTTGAGGATGTGTTGCGACTCAATAAGCGAGTTGCCGATGCCGAAACTGAGGCCCGTAAAGTAATTCCAGGCTACCATGCCCGTTAAAGCAAATATGGGGTAAGGTAAAAGGCCTGTATTAACATGGATAAGCTTATCAAAAAAGAAAGTAAAAATTACAACAGAAGGCACGGGTTGAAGCACTACCCAAAATATGCCCAGAAAGGTTTGGGCGTATTTGACCTTAATATCGCGCAATGCGAAGGTTAGCACCAGGCTGCGGAACCTCCATAGCTTTTTTACATACTGCCCAAGGCTGTCAGGTTGTGGGCTGTATATATACTGTTGCTTGCTTTGCATGTGCTACGAAGAAACTAAAATACATTAAACCGCGCTTGTGGCTGGCTTTAATGATCAACTTCATTTAATGTTTGAACGCCACAACCATTTCAAATTCACTTGAAGCCCGGCTAAGTTGTTGTGTTTTTGCTTCCTCCGGCAAATTCAGCAGCGAAGTAATGGCCGTTGCTATAAATGGAAGCCGGCTTTTGGTGGCGGGGTAATTAAAGAATACGTTACCCGTACGGCGGATGGTAAAATCTGAAAGCGTGTGAACCATTTCATGTTTCACGCCATACTGCGTTTCGGTTAGTTCGGTAGCATTAGCCTGTTCGGCTTGGCTTAAATAAATTTCAAAAAGCTGCTGAACGTTTTTGCCATAACGGTAAAACCAGCGCGAAACAACCTGCGGCGCAATACCCAGTTTTTCTCCGTGTGCTAAAAACTGTTTTAATGAGCTTGTAAAGTCGTCTTCGTTTTGAAACTCACCGCCGCTAAGTCTGTAATTTTTTGTAGTGGAAGGAGTATGTTTCCTGCCTAGTTTCTTTTCAGCCAAGTCAACTATCTTTTCAGCCATAAGCCGGTAGCC
>CAZUHU010000050.1:6122-20688 GCA_964620645.1 uncultured Chitinophaga sp. | reverse complement strand
CCAACAGCCCGCATTATACTGACCAGATGGAGATGTTTAGCAAGGAGCAGTTTAAGCCCATGACCTTTGAATGGGATGCCATTAAGCGTAATGCAGAAAGAATTTACCAGCCGGGCAAATAACAGACGGGAATTCTTTTAGTTTGGCCTGCACCTTATGCCAATACCTTTAAGCAGACCTTACTTTACAGGAAAGGAAAGCGCCTACATTAACTTTAAGCAACGAGGAACAGCAATCAGTTGTAAAAGCAGTAACGGACTTTTATAAAAAGTAATTACTTGCCAGAGGTTAACTCAGGAATATCCTTTCCTATTTTATCGCCTTTGTAAAAAGGTTTGCCCAGCAACTTAGTGAGCGTAGCTGCAATTTGATTTTGATAAAACTTGCTACGCTTTTTAACCTCTCCTAAAGCAGGGGTATCGGGCCCGATAGCTGCAATCCAAATCGCCCGGTCGTTTACAACAAGAGGTCCATGGTGGCGCCACATGGCTTTACCGGCACTGCCCCGGCCATGGTCAGCAGTAATAATCAGCGTGGTTTTGTCCTTGTATTGCGGATCGTTTTGGATAAAGGTCCAAAGATCCTGCATATAGGAGTCCAACATGTTGGCAGCGTTCAAATACCAATCATAGTGTCCTTCGTGGGCGAAGCCGTCTGTTTCATCAAAACCGATAAATGTAAAACGTGGATGATGATTGTTGATGTATTCTTTGGCGAAATGGTAAGTCATTGTATCAGTTTGCACAAATGGATTTGTATAAGGCACCCGTGTTGTCCAGGTAGTGCAGGTAACCCCGTTGCAACTTACGGCCCCTTTATCATCCTGTTTAAAGTTTACGAATACGGGTACCTTATTACGGCGTGTATTGATGATACGCGGAAAAGCATCCCAGGTGGCGAAGGCCGCCATATGATTGTTGAAGAGGCTATCTTCCTGCAATAAATCAAAAATGGTAAGGTTGGGGTTATCGGGGTAATCGTTGCTGTTAACTTTGGGGTTACCATAGCCTGAAAAAATCTCGTTATAGCCGGGGTAAGAGAAACGATGCGGATTGGTAACATCAACGGTGCATCCGTGCTTGCGGTTACCAAGTATAACACCCTCTTTGGCCAAGGTATTCCAAAAAAACGGCATCAGCTTTTTCCGGCGGTCCTCGCCGCTTTCTGCCCAGAACCGTGCTTTGAGGTCGTCAGCATTTAAAACCTGCTTTTTGGTAAACAGTTTTTTTTGCGCGCCGTCAAAAAGTTCCTGCCAACGGTAGCCATCAAAGGTTACCAGGATTATATTTTCAGTTTTGGTTGTTTTTTGTGCTGTAAGGCTTAATGCTGCCAGCAGAAACAAGGCAATGTAGTTGGTGCGCATGATGAGGTATTTACATAACTAACATACGGGATTAGTTTGAAACCGGGATGAAAATGCAGGGCGGGCAGGTTAATTTTTTGATAAGAAAACAAAAAGGGCATCCCGGTTAAGAGATGCCCTTTTGTTATACAAGAGATTGACTTAGTGCGCCACTATTAACTTACGGCTAAATACATCGTTGCCTGAAGTAACGATGGCTGTGTAGGTGCCGCCGGCTAATTGCTGTAAATCAAAACCGACCTTGTTTGTGCCTTTAACCACCTTGTGCTGATGGCTCTGAACCTTCTCGCCCAAAATGTTGAAGAACTCCACTGTAATCTGTTTTTCAGTATCAGACAGTATGAACAGGCTTGTGTTTGCGTTGGTTGGGTTAGGCATAAACTCTTTCACCTCAAAAGCCACAGCTCCGTTTAATACCGCAGAAACAATGTAGGTGTATTCATATTGGCCGTCGTTATCTATCTGTTTTAAACGATAGTAATAAACTACACCCGGCTGAACGTTGCTATCGTCAAATACGTAGCTGTGTTGAACGGTGGAATTGTTATTGCCGTTAACCCAGCCAATAGCGCTAAAGATAACACCATCGGTACTACGCTCAACACTAAATCCACTGTTGTTAATCTCAAGTGCGGTTGCCCAACTTACACGGATGAAACTGTTGTTTACGGCGTCAGCTGATAAGTAAATCAGTTCAACAGGCAGTGGCCCTCCGCTGCCGAAACCTATTCCGAAATCGGAGAAGGAGGTAAGCGCTGAACGCACCGCCGTTATGGTTCCCGCTGAAATTATCTGTGTAGCATTGCTGTGCGTTCCTAAAGACTGCCATTCGATAGCACAGTCATCGCGTTTGATAACTGCATACGACATGGGGTTGGAAGAAGTAGCATTGCTATAGCCGCGTTCATTTAAAGTAACATCATAGCTAAGGCCCGTGTAGGTAGCAGGCGTTGGGGTAATGGTCCAGAAACCGCCGTTTAGCAGATCGGTTAATGCTGTGCCGTTTACGTACGGGCCACCACTTACACCGGGCACTTGCGTGCAGCCGCCGTTATTTACATTAAACGATGAAGTGATGTCTGTAATATCAGGGTTGCTGCTGAAGTTAATGGATGCTAACTCGTAATTTGTTGCTGTACCTACGGGCAAATCGTAATTGCCTGAAGTGGCTACGGCTCTCTTAAGCGTTCCATCTATATAGGATAACTTACTGAACCCTGAAACGGCATTAACAGCGCTGTTGGTTACAATAACCTTATTAGCGCCTGTAGCAATTATGCCATCGGCCAGATCAAGGGAATGTGTAATTGTTAAATCTCCGCTGATGGTTACGCCAGCGCTGTTACCCATCTTAACATCGTAAGCTGTAATGCCTGACAGCGATTGCGGAGATGCACCTACCAATTTTAATACACCATTGGTGTGCGTGTAGGTTCCGCTTACACTTAGGTTGCCATTTAATTCCAGTGAACCGCTGTTTAAGGTTACTGATGCGCTGCTGTTAACCGTTAAATCGCGGCAGGTAGCTGCTGCTGTAATAACAGGGAAGTTAGGAACACCTGCAGGTATCACAACATCAGTGGTAGAAGTAGGTACACCAGGGCACCAGTTGGCGGCATTGTGCCAATCGGTACTTACAACGCCCAACCAACGTCCGGCAGCAATGTTCTCTACGGTGTTTGAAACCGGAGCAGCAGGACTTGCACATGCAAGGCCTGATGTCATAACTACTTGTACTACATCGCCGGGAGCAAGGGAACTATTGGTGTAGCTTGCATTATTGGTACCCACGTTGTTGCCATTTAGCTTCCACTGATATACAGGGGCGCATCCGCCATTGGTTGGGGTAGCTGTAAAGGTACTGCTGCTTGCGTTGCATAAACTTGCAGGGCTAATTGTTACGGAAGTACTTACGGTATTATTAGCACTAACATAAGTTGGTGCTGAAGTTTTTGCACAACCCGTTGCAGGTATTTGAACTGTATAGGCACCCGTAGCTGCTACGCTGTTTAAGCTTTGGCTGTTTGCGCCGCTTATAGGCGTGCCATTTAAATACCACTGATAGCTTGCTCCTGCTGAAGAAGTAAGATTTACGCTGTTGCCGGGCAAACAGAAGTTGAGCGGCCCCGAGGCGGTGATTGTTGGAACCGTGCCACCTGAAGGCGTGTAACGATAAATTGCACCGCTGCCAGGGTAGGTGCCGCAGGCCTGGCCTTCTATTGAGGCGGTTGCTGTGTTACTACCCCCTGCGCTTGATGATGACCATAAGCCGCAGGCAGCTACGCTTCTGTTTTGGTAGTCGGATGTTGTTGCGCCACGAACACCAACCTGTCCGACAAAATCACCGTCAATACAGTAAGGAGCTACGTTGTATCTGAAGTCTATAACATTGGTGCCTTCAAATAATTTAATCTGCATATCCATTCGGTTGGTGGTAAGACCAAAGAATGCACAATCTCCTGTAGTATTATCGTTTTTCGGGCGGATTGATTTCCATTCAATTGTATAGATGCGGTTAGGGGCAGTTCCGGAAGTAGAAACGTTAAGCTGAGGCGTTTGCACGGTGGTGTTGTTACCTCGCAGATCTCTGCCGTAGATAGAAACAATGCCATCAATAGTTCCGGTTTGACCGCTTGTTGAACTTAAAGGGGTATAGTTAGTAGTGGATGGCGTTCCGCTGCCAAACCAGATAAAGCCATTAGTACTTATACCAAGGCTGTTGTAGGTTACCCCGTTAAAGTCGAAATTGAAGCCAATGGATTGGTTGGTATAAACAGCATCATCCATTGAAGCACCTGTTCCGCTGGCCAGGGTGGTGCCGGTAGCCAAAGCCGTATACGTTGCTGTTGTGTAACTAAAGTTGTAACCGCAGCTAACTGTTCCCGGAGTGGAAACTGTGCCTATGGTTACAGTTACGGAAGCAGTTGCGGTGCAGCCGCTGCCATCAGTAACGGTTACGGTATAAGTAGTAGTTGTTAGCGGGCTGGCTATAACCGTTGCCCCGGTCGGTGACGAAAGTGTTTCGCAAGGCGACCACACATATGTCATGCTGCCAGGTGCCGATGCGCTGGCCGTGATGGTTACGTTGCCGCCTGAGGCAATAACAGGATTGGCAGGAGAGAAGGTTATTACCCCGGGAGAGGCAATGGCTGTAACGGTTGCATTACCTACACACCCACTGCCATCAATACCAACTACTTTGTAAACTACTGTGCCTGTTGGTGTAGCTGTTGTTGTGGCTGAAGTAGAGTTAAAGCCGGCAGGGTTAGATGACCAGGTGTAGGTACTAGCTCCCGATGCACTCAGCGTAACCGCTGTTCCGTTACAAACCGTAGCTGATGCGGCGCCGTTAATAGTTGCCGTTACCGTTGCTGTACAAATTACAAATTCATCTGCACCTATATCCTCTGCTGTGCCTTGGGGGCGTGAAGTGCCGTCAAAATCGTTGATTACAGTTGGTGCTGATGAGGTGCCGGTTTCGTATACGGAAATATAAGGGTATGGTGCCGAGGCCGGAGCCGTTTTTATGTGCAGATCCCCTGAAGTGATATTCACAAACATATCCGAAGGATTGGTATTGCTTGCATCCGAAGCTCCGGATGTAATGGCTTGTGTCCATTTACTATTGGCATCACCACCGCTTGAGGTTTGCCATTGGGCAAAAGTTCTGTCGCCGGCGCCATTCCAGTAGCCAAGCGTACTGTTATTCTCAGAGCTCAGGAAGTTATAATCGCTTGTCCAGTTAGTAGAAGGAGAAGCAGAGGTATTATCAATAGCATAATGCTTGCTTGCTGCCGTTGGATTACCGGTGCGGCTATTAATGAAAATGTTGTTTTTAACCTCCGTTACATCTCCATTACCGGTACCATTGCCACCAGGCAATTTGTAGAAACATTCTGACGGATAATCAACACCTGAAGTGCCGGCCTGGTTGCCTTGTATTAAAACTGTATTAAATAAATACTTGTTGTTGCCACCTGTTGCATAATCCAATATGCCGTAAAATTCTTTGCGGGTGGTATATGTACTCAACCAGCTTTGGTTAAGTAGGTTAACCATGTTGTTGGCTACTACCCAGTTGCCTGTACCGGCAGTAGTTATACCTGCAGTAAAGCCGCCATCTACAACGTGAAAGAATTCAGTTAGCTTATTGCCGGTAATTGTACCTGATGATGCGCCTTTTACAATAATACCATCAGCTTCATTACCGTTAGGTCCGCTTGAACTGCTGCCCAACCTGCTGATTGTATTAGCGGTTATAGTGTTTCCACTTGCACTGTTATTCAGGAAAATACCTATGGTGTTGTTTCCTGTAGTGTTAGCCCCGTTATACGTATTGGCAAGGGTATTACCGCTGGCAGTAAGTGCCCCGGCGCCGGTGTGCTCTATCATGGTGCAGTAACTACGGAATGAACCAACCGACGCCAAACCGGCGATGGTATTATTTTGAATTAGCAGTGGGTTGGTTGTTTGACTGTAAACACCATACACCCAACCGGTATTAGTGCTTAAGCTAATACCGCCACCGGCAGCTTGTATACTGTTTACTAAAGTTGGATGGCCAATAAGGTTGTTGGTAATATTTACACGACCTGCTGCTACCCAAATGCAGGTAACGCCACCTGCATCACCACTTTGCTGATTAATATTCTGGATGGTATTCCCTGTTACCACTGTTGGATTGGCAATGTCGTTACCAACGCTCAGGTAAACAGGGATTAGGTCAGTGTTAGTGTTATTCCTCCACGCATTAGCGCCGCCGCATAAAGCAGCGCTACCTCCTATATAGTTACCGCTGATAGTATTGGCAATAGAACTTGCACCTGCACGGAAATCAATACCGTACTGCTGGCCTGTTCCATCAATGAAGGTATTATATAAACTATTGCCGCTAATAGTATAGTTACTGCCGCCGTTTGTTCCAACTTCAATGGCTGCTGCTGCGCCGCTGCCTCCACTGAATATTGACCAGTTGGCCAATTCGTTGTTGGTTATGTTAATGTTGCCGTTAGTACCGCTTATGTTAGAGGAAAGAATGAGGTACTTGCTGTAACCCGCAAATGCTCCCATGGTTTTTTCACGGATAATATTGTTGTCGATAGTAATGTTGTTAATTCCCGAGCCAATTGCTAAAGGGCCACCCATTACAATTACACCTGCGCCAGCCGTGCTTGTAGTATTGGCACTTTCGATCTGGCTGTTTTTGATGGTAATATTGTTGGCGCCGGAGTTTAACCAAAATGCAGGGTGCGCCTGTGTGTTTCTCCATACCAGGTAACGGCCGCTGCCACCTGAACTACCGTCAATGGTAACTCGTGCAGCACCGTTAAACACAATCATACTTTGGCTGTTGGCGCCGCTTATGGTTCTAACAGTAGTGTTGTCTGGTACAATCGTTACAGTCCATGGGCCACCGCAGCTTGAAGTAACTGATGTCAGAGGCGTATAAGCCGTTTCGTTAATGTCGGAAATTACCTGTACGGTAAGGTCGCCTGTTAATACGCCACCGTTAAGCGCAGCAAACAAGCCACCTGCGCCGTTAAAGGTAGGGTAAGTGCCAGCTGTACCAACGGTGACAGTGCCTGAGAAAGCAGTAAGGTAAGTGTAGGCATCCGGAGTTGCCGGTGCAGTAACCAGGCTGTTTACGTTGTTGCCGGTGAATGTTGGCGTGGTGCCATCAAACTTACTGAAGCCGATATTAGGGTTAACCGGATTAGTTGCCTGATCCTGTGCTACTACAAAATATTGATATGTTTCTCCGTCAACAGGAGTAAGGCCCAGCACGGAGTAGTCAATCGTAAAATTCCAGGTACCATTATTGCCGTTGCCGGTATTTAAACTACCTGCAGTGCTTGCCCATGCCGTTGCAGACGGGGCAGAACGGCGGAAATAAATGCGCGGTACATTGCCGCCTGTTGTTGGAACGCCGCTGCCAACGTCGGTAATAGTTGCCTGCAGATTTATGTTAGTAGCTACACCACACGGTGCCTGGTTACCAATAGCAGTATAACTTACAAAAGGAGGGTAGATATCATTTGCCGCAGGTATAGGTGAGGTAAAGTTATCTGCATCAGCGCCGATATCGGTTGGGCTAAAGCTGCTTCTTGTTTGTCCGTCGAAATCATCAGTTACTGATGAGATTAAGACACCTGCCCCTTCTGCTGGGTTAGAACTGTTTAAATGCAGGTTAACAGCCGCTGCCGTGCCGGTGGCGTTTATAAAATTAGGATCACCAAAACCTGAGTGAAGGTTTTGATTAGCAATTGCAGTAAAGACTGCCTGGGCTGTACCAAAAGTGTTCGTGCCTCCGTTTGTGCTTAAAATGTTTCCCGAGCCTGAAGAGTAGATGTTATAGTCGCATGCGGCAATAGTGGCACTTCCTAGTACTAAACCGTAATGTCTGCCACTACTTCCGGCGCGTTGATTGCTAAAAATATTGTTGCGGATATTTCCGGTTGTAACTGCTGTTTTTAAACAGGCTGTTTGGTTAGTGGCGGTTGTAACACCGGTGCCGCCAATATAAATGCTGTTATGGTAGAAGGTATTTGTTCCACCAATTTCGTTTATGCCATTAATTACATAGCCTGTTGTAATGTTGCTGCCGGCAGCATTAATACCAAGGCGTATCATGTTATTTCTAAACTCAGCATTTCCGGCGTTATCGTAAATACCGTTTAATGATGAGCCTACTGCGGTTGAACTAAGATTAAACGAATGGATAAAGTTACGCTCAACTATGTTACCTGAGCCCGTAGAAGGCGCATAAGCAATGCCAATAACATTTACGATAGCTGAAGCTGCTGAATTGCTTAAGCTATGAACCGTATTGCGTGCTATGCTGTGGCCACTTAGCGAAGATGTAAAATGAATGCCCACCACGGCTGCATTCATTCCACTACCGGTATAAGCAGCGGCAGACGAAACTCCTGAGATGGTGTTGTCATTAATCTGGTTATTAGCAGATGAAGTTGTGTTACCTCTGTAGATACCATAAGTAAGCATGTTGCCCGCCGTTGCAGATGTATATGCGATATTGGCTACGCTATTGCCGTTAATAATTACCTGGCGCACTGAGGATGGAACAAAAATACCTGTAGTATAAACGTTGGTGGCTGTTGCATAAGTATTGCCCGTTGCATTACTTAAGGCATTAGCAAGAGAGGAGTTGCCCACGCTATTACCCGTAATATTTATTACATCCGTTCCCGTGCCTGATGATGTGGTAGCATAAATGCCATACAAACTTGAAATGAAGGCAATGCTTGATTGATTGCGTAGGGATATACCACTCACCGTGTTGTTTTGGATGTTTACATTAACTGTGCCTTCGTATTTAATGCCATAAACGTTGCCGAAGCTGGCGGTGGGGTTGTTAATGATATCAATGCTATTAGCTACCGTGGTGCTTCCAATGGTGTTGCCGCTTATGTTACCAATATCTACCAAACCGTTTTGAACATAAATTCCCGTAAAAATACCTTGTTGAGTTGCCACTGAGCTTGTGGTTGCGATGCTGAAATTGCGAATGATGTTGCCCTGTACGGTGCTGGCACCGCTGTTACTTACATTTAAGAAAATACCGCACATTCCGTTTTGTGCAGTTCCAGCTACAGTCCACGTTCCGGTTGCACCTGCAGCACTACCACCAATAAAGTTGTTGTTTACGGTAAAGTTACTTCCGGTGGATGTAACAATATTTACTGCGTTGTTTGTAAGGGTAGCAGTAGGAGTAATGCTGGCTGTTTGATAGAAGCTGTTGTTTGAAATGTTCCAGGTGGTGTTACCAGTGTTTATGTTGATACCGCTGGCCCCTATAGTGGCTGAAAAGAAGTTGAAGATGTTGTTGTTTGTTATAGTAACGTTATCGTTTTCTTTTGATCCGGTACCTGAAGCGTAGATGATGTTGGTTGGTTTACTTGCACCATCGCCCAGGTCGCAATTGTCAATGGTTATATTGTCGTTACCGGTGGTCCCTGTTGTGGTGCTAAATACGATTACGCCATTGGTTCCGCTTGTTTCAACACCGCGAACTGTTAAGTATTGTAATGTAATGTTGGTGGCGTCATTGATGAATTGAACAGTTGAACCTGTGGTATTAGTATTAGTAATAGTAAGATTCTTAGAAGCGCCCGTTCCTGCCTGGCGGCCATCAAAAATTACTTTATCGGCACCATTAAAGTTTATTAACTGCGTAGCACTTGAGCCACTTATGGTGGTTGTAGCGGTAGCTGATGGGCGGAATGTTACTGAGAAAGGTCCACCCGGGCCATAGGTAAATTGATTGAAGGTAACGGGGAATGATTCAACAGAGGAGTTATAGGTTGGAACAAATTCAAAAATTAAATCGCAGTTAACCGGCAACAGGTTTAAAATGTTGCTTACCTCTGTAATACTGCTAAAATCTCCGCCGGGGCCTACTTTTAATACAGGGCTTGGGCAGGCAATAGTCCCTTCATCGCCTATGGCAAAGAAACTGTAAGTACTTAGGGTGCTTTGAGTAGTGATTGTATTGCTGCTAACCAAACCGCCACGGAAACCATAAGTACCGTTTGCTATTGAAGACTGACCAACAACACTATTGCCGTTTACCAAAGCAGGGGAGTTTTCCGTAAGTCGAACCGCACCGTAATTGGTAATATTGGCGGAGCCTGTATTCACATTTGTTTGCCAATAACGGTTGGTGTTAATTGCGCTAAGTCCCGGCCCAGGCGTGCCGGCACTGTTTGCGTTAAATACTTCGGCCTGAATAGTAGCCGCACCTCCGGAAGAAGTTGTAGGGTTAATAATTTCAAACGGATTGTAATCTCCACCTTTGCCCAATGGGTATAACAAGGTTAGCGCCGCAGACTGGCTTAAAGGAACTGTGCGCACCAGGGGACCATTAACACAAGCAGTACCTGATGGTGTTCCGCCTATTGCGTTGGTGCCTGTTAGGGTAAGTAACGCGCCGGTGGTGGTAGTAAGTACACCATTATTAAGAGTAAGATTTACAGCACTGGCTGAAACGCTTTGCGTAACACCTGCGCTGTTAGAAATGCTTAGGGTTGTTCCCGCAGTAAAGGCGTTGCCGGTTACCTGTGGCACGATACCGTTGTAGTTGTAGTTAGCCAGGGCGCCATAGGTGCGTGTAGTGGTTTGAATATTGCCTGAGGCATTGCCGGCTGTGGTAATACCATTAGCAGAGCCAATACCTAGCGTAGCTGTGTTTACCGATGTAAGCGTAAATGTGCCGGCCCCGCTTATTAATTTATCACTGGTGTTTAAGGTACCTGTGGTAACTGTAAATGTTCTACCTGTTGCAATGCTGGTGTTATCGTTTAAGGTAAGCGAAGCTGCTGCGGCATTTACCGCATAGTTCAACATGGTGTTGGTAACAGTACCACCACTTTGGGTGTACGTTTTACCCGTACCCAGGAAGTTAATTGTTGAAGCACTTGTTGCAGTGCAGGTTAAAGAGCCGGCAGTTTGATTGTAATTGCCGCTCATGTTTAATATGGTAGAAACTGCGGCACCACTATTTAGGTTTAAAGTGCCCCCGTTTAGTATTAAGTCTCCACCAAGTGTTAAAGTAAAACCTGTAGTTCCCAGCGATAAAGATTGGGAGCCGGTATTTTGCACCGTAAAGTTTTCATTTATGGTAGTTAAACCCGCTCCAAGACTAATAACTGCACTTTGTGAAGGGCAGTTCCAGGTAAAGTTGCGGAAGGCCTGCAGGCCTGCAGGCACGGTGGTAGTAACACCACTCACTAAACAAGTAGAGCCTGTATTCCAGGTAGCAGTTGGTATAGTACCTCCGTTTTGTGCATGCTCGTAAGTTCCGTTCACAATAGTTGTAGTGGCAGTGCTTCCGCTTATTACACCGGTATTGTTCAGCGTTCCATTTATGTTTAAACGAGCCGTAGTGCCACCAATAGTTAAGTCGTTACCTATACCGTTAGCTATAGTAAGCGTTGCCCCACTGGCCACAGTTAGTGCTGTGTTAGCAGCATTAGTAATGGTAAATTGGTCGGCAATTGCTGGATTACCCGTTGTAACGGTAATAGTATGGCCACTCATTATAGTAATACCTAATGAATTATCAGCAGTAGGAGCAACAGTGGCAGCAACGCCCGTTGGTGAAACAAAGTTTACATCCGTAGAAACTACCCATGATGAAGGATTCTCCCAGTTACCGCTCACTGTGTTAGAGCGGTAGTAGTTTAATTCGGCTGTTCTTCCGGTAACGGTATTGCCGTTTAATGGAAAGGTTACATCTGTTAATGTGCCTGAAGTTGGAGAAGTTAACGTATGCGTAGTGGTGTTTACGGTAGTAGTTACCGGCGACCACGCCCCTCCGGTCCATAAGTTGGTGGCTAAGGCCGTTTCTGAGCCTGTTACGTTAGGGTTTTCGTAACCTAATACAATAGAGTTAAGGGTATATGTACCGCCCGAAGTAACAAACGACCAATATTTATTCAGATAGTCAGCAGAGCCGCCCATATTGGGATGAATGCCATCAATAGCACGTACGCCAATGGTGCTGCTGGCTGTAGCTGTTGCAAAATTTAATGTTACGGGTGAATAACCGCCACCTGTGCCTATCGGATAAAAATGGGTAGCTACGGCTGCCGCAATAGTGCGTCGGAACACCCCTGTGCCATTCGTAACAAGCATGTTAGTTGAAGATGGTGCGGCACCCGTAATTGTAGCGCCGGTATTGCTTAAAGTAAGGTCGTTTGCGCCAAGGCTTAACAAAGCATTGGTTATCGAAAGGGCGCCTGCGGTTCCACTAATGGTAGCGGGTGATGTAAGATTTAGGGTGGCACCGTTTATAGTTAAAGTAGAACCTGCCGTAAACGCATTGCCCGTGTTAGCGGCTGTAGAAGAGTAGCTATAGTTTGCCAGCGCGCCGTAGGTCCGTGCGGTTGTTTGAATATTCCCCGTGGCTGTAGGAGCAGTAACTATACCGTTGGCATGGCCAATACCCAACGTAGCATTGGCACTGCTGGTTAACGTAAAGGTACCTGTTCCGGTAACAATACTTGTTCCGCAATTCAAGGTTCCGTTGGTTACCGTAAATGCGTTAGGCGTATTTATAGAGAAATCGTTGTTAAGTGTTAGTGATGCACCAGCCGTATTTATATTAAAGTTTATCTTATTGGGTGTAAATGTGCCTGCAGATTGCGTGAATTGTTTGTTGGCACCTGTAAAGTTGAATGTGATAGTTCCACTGCCACCCTGTAAGAAAGTGCCGCCTGTTTGTGTAAAGTTGCCACCAAGGTTAACCGTACCTGCTACTGAACTGGCACTGTTGTTACAACCAAAGCTTGCGCCGGGTTTAATAAGTAAATCGCCGCCAATTGTGAGGGTTGGCACCGAAGTGCCTGAGCTTAAATAGAAAGTACCTGATTGTAAGTCAAGGTTTCCACCGATGGTTACTGTGGTGGTGCCGCTGCTCGCCATTAAACGCACATCCCAGCCGTTGGTATTAACTAGTGTAAAATTGCCGTTAATGGTAGTGAAGCCCCCTGTAAAGTTCAGGTTGTTGCTTTGTGAAGGACAATCGTAAGTAACGTTGGCAAATGTTTGGCCCAAACCTGTTGGGGTTGAAAGCATTGGCCCGGTAAACAAGCAGGTAGAGTTAGCCTGCCAGGTTGCTGTTGGTACTACACCGGCATTTTGGTCGTGCTGGTAAGTTGAGCCCGTGGATACCACCATAGTTGGTGTATTGGTCCATGTTCCTTTGTTCAGCCATTTGCCGTTTATGATATTAACCTTGGAGTTGTTGGCTGTGGTGCCAAAAGTTAAATCAGTACCGGCTCCATCAATCAATGTAAAGATTGCGCCGTTGTCAATGTTTAAGGTTGATCCTGAAGTGTTGTCAAAACTCATTTGATCGCAGGAAGCATTGGCTGCAACTGTTACGGTATGACCTAAACGGATAGTTAGGCCCAAGGAATTATTCTCATCAGGTGCTACCGGTGCCGGATAAGTATAAGTAGGGAAAGCTGGATCTAGCGCAACATCCCATGTGTTTACATCAGCCCAGTTGCCTGATTGGTGAGTACGGTAATAGTACAGGCCCGGTGTTTCGCGGCCTGTCCAATCGCTAGAGGCTAATGGAGCCGTAGTAGCATTCAGTGGGCTCGTTGTTACCGTTAAAGTGTTGCTGCCATTAGTAGAACTATAACCATACCATAGTCCGCTATTAAAACGTGCGGCGTTGATAGAACTTAATGTTCCCACCACATCATTATTGGTGTAAGTAAAATCGGCTGTATAAGTGTAAGTTGTTACCGTAGCAGTAGTAAAGGTCCAGTAGCGATTAAAGTAATTAGCAGCGGTGCCATTTGAAGGATGCGCGGTATTAGTAACCTTTACACCGATGCTGCCGGAAGTGGCGTTAGCTGAGAAATTCAGGTTAACAGGAGAATACTCCGAACCGTTAGCGCTTGCGGAGTTATCACCTATTGGAAAGAGAAATGCAGAAGCACCCGTAGGTATGGTTTTTACCACCTGTCCAACCCCATCAGCCACAATCATACGGCTGGTACTAAAGGAAGATGGCGTAGATACTGTTCCTAAAGTTGGTATAGTAAGCGTGTTAGTACCGAGAATAAATTGGCCATCCTGCAGAACAAGACTGCCATTTGTGCCGGCAGTAAAAGCAAGATTTTGTGAAAGCGATACACCAGCCGCGTTATTAATAGTAACGGTTGTATTGGTAGTGCCCCAAACTGTGGCGAGGCCTGTACCTGTAACCTGCGCCGTTGTACCATTATAGATAATGTTTGCACCGATACCATAAGCGCGGGTGGTGGTTCTTATGTTACCTGTTACACCCACAGTAGCTATGCCGCCTGCATCACCAACGCCGAGTGTAGCGGTAGCTGCATTGGTTAATGTAAATGAGCCTGTGCCGCTTATAACATTGGTGCCGCAATACAGTGTTCCACTATTAGTAAAAGAGGTTGCAACAATTATGGGGCTGTTCAATGTTAAAGCCGCGTTGAGCGCGACACTAAACGCAATACCCGTGGTAGTAAATGTACCGGCAGATTGTGTATACGTGCGGCTTAAAGTGCCGTTTACAAAGTTGAAGTTTTGGTTGGCGGTTGATGTGCCTCTTTGAAGGGTGCCCCCGCTTTGATTAAAGTTGCCGCTAAGGTTAATGGTTGCTACCGTGGTGGTGGCGCTGTTACATAAACTAAATGTTCCACCTTG
>CAZUHU010000050.1:0-6022 GCA_964620645.1 uncultured Chitinophaga sp. | reverse complement strand
GTAGGGATAACACCACCGTTTTGGGCGTGATTATAAGTTGAGCCCGCTGCAAAAGTAAGTGTAGCAGCAGTACCGTTAACGGTGCCTCCCGTATTATTTGTTATAGTGCCATTTATCTGGCATAAACTACTTGCTGTGGTTAGTGTTAGCGTTCCGTTATTTACAATACTGCCGTTAACGGTCATGTCGGTAGCGGCAGCGCCGTTTACAATAGTTAAAGTTTGACCGGTGTTGACAGTAAGTGTGCCGTTAATGGTTAGGTCGTCTATGAGAATGCTGGCCGGTAAGCTCACATTATCGCCTGTTTTAATAAGTATGCCATCGCTGTTGGTAGCCGTTGGTAATACTGTGGCAGCTACAGGGGCAGGGCTCGTGAAGTTCGCATCGCTGCTTACTTCCCAGGTGCTTAAAACATTCCAGGCAGTGCTGCCTGTGCTGCGATAATATACCGGCTCTTTAAGGCGTGCCGTAAAATCAAACGCAGTGCTTAGGTTAAGTGAGGTGTTAGTTATGCCGGTGGCAGATACTACCGGAGAAGATACCGAACTGGCGTATTCTGTAAATGTAGTAGTGGTAGGTTCGTAGGTATTTAACTTTAACAAGTTCTCTGTTCCACTTACATCATTAGCCGGACTATAAGTAAAGTCAAAATTAGCGGTAAAAACTGCTGTTGAGTTGGATGTGCATGGCCAGTAACGGCTTATTTTGTTAGTAGTGTAAGATATCTCGTTAGGGTGTATGGCGTCTATTACACGGAAGCCTAGAGTACGGCTTGTGCCGTTATTGGTGAAATTCCAGTTTACGGGCGCATATTCAGCGCCGTTGGCACTACCATTTGAATCGCCAATAGGGAAAAGGAAAGAAGCTGCTGAGGCGGGGAAAGTTTTAATCAGTTGACCCGCGCCATCTGCTACAATCATATTTGAAGCGCTAAAGGACGTGGGGGTGCTGATGGTGCCTAAGGTTGGAATAGTTATGTTAAATGCGCCTAATGTAAGTTGGCCTTGTTTTAATATTATTCCTGCACTGGTGCCTGCGGTAAAGGTTAAACTCTGGCTTAAGGTTACTCCTGCAGGATTATCAATAGTAATTGTAGTGCCGTTTGCGCCCCATGTTGCAGCAAGCACATTACCTGTAACCTGCGCTGTTGTACCATTGTAAACCAGGTTTGCAGCAATACCAAAGGCCCTTGTGGTAGTTTGAATATTACCTGTAGCGCCGGAGGTGCTGATACCAGCCGCATCACCAATACCTAAGGTGGCTGTAGCGGCCCCTGCTAATGTAAACGAGCCGGCTCCTGAAACAATGTTGGTTCCGCAATACAACGCGCCGTTTACGGTAAATGCTCTACCCGTAGCAACCACATAGTTATTATTTAAGGTAAGTGATGCCCCCAGGCTAACTGTAGGCTGAATGGTGGTGTTGGTGTACGTGCCAACTTGGGTAAACGTTTTATTTACACCGGTAAAGTTCAGGTTTTGTGCCGAGGTACTTGTTGCCGTTATGGTGCCACCGCTTTGATTAAAGTTACCCGCTAAGTTGTAAATAGCAGAGGTTGCTGCACTGTTTAGGTTTAATGTACCGCCTTGCACAACTAAATCTCCGTTGAGATTTATTGTTACAGCAGATGTTGTTGGTATTGCACTTCCTGAACCGGTTGAAATAACCGTAAAGTCGCCGTTGATGGTAGTTGCTGCCACCGCACCCAAACTAACTGCTGCGGTTTGCGATGGGCTGTTCCAGGTAAATTTACCAAAGGTTTGACCGGAGAAGCCTGTGATAGTTGCGGTGCTGACCGCTCCTTTAATTAAACAGTTTGAAGAGGTGGCCCAGGTTGCGCTGGGTATTGCACCTCCATCGCGGTTGTGCGAATAGGTACTATTAGCATTAAATGTTATAGCGCCTGTGGCGGTTATGGTACCACCGGTACCGTTTTCCAGGGTGCCGTCAACTGAAACTTCGAAAGCTGTTACTGCCGCAGTGGCTGTAACCGTGTGGCCGGTGCGCACTTGTACTAAAGCACTATTTGTACTTGTTGGCGGTGCTGCTGGAGTTGAAGGAGAAGTGAATGCCGGGTTAAGGTCAGCTTCCCATGTTGAAGTAGTATTCCAATCACCTGAAGTTACTGAGCGGTAGTAGAGCGAAGTTCCTTCACGCGCGGTGAAGGTGTTTGATGCAAGCGGAGCGCTTGTATTGGTTAATGTGGCTGTATAAGCCAGGGTATTGCTTCCAACAGTTCCGGCAATTTGGCTCCAGGTAGTACCGTTATACCTGCTTGGCTGCATGGCAGCCTCGCTACCTACTATATCGGCAGCGTTATAACCCATGCTTAGCGTGTAATTATATGAAGTTAAACTGGCAGTGGTAAATACCCAATAGCGATTAAGGTAATTGCTTACTGCGGGGGCCGGCGGTGCGCCATTTACAACCCTTACCCCAATTGAACCACCAACGGCGCTGGAGTTTATGCCGATAGTTACAGGAGAATATTCCGGCGTGCCTGTATTATCACCAATAGGATAAATGAACGCAGGTGTTGCGCCGCCCGCAATAAACTTTATCAACTGTCCTGTGCCATCAGCCGCAATCATATTGGTGCTGCTGAAAGTGCCGGGAGTAGTTATGCTTCCTATAGCAGGAATGGTGAGGTTGAAACTGCCCAGGGTAAATATACTGTTCTGTAATACTATACCTACACCCGCATTGCTATTAAGCGCTAAAGCTTGTGAAAGGCTTACCCCGGCGGGGTTATTTATTGTAATGGTGGTTCCTATTCCTCCCCAGGTTGTTGCAAGCCCCGTGCCTGTAACCTGTGCTGTTGTGCCATTATATATAAGGTTAGCACCACTATTGAACGTACGGGTGTTGGTTTGAATATTACCGGTTGCTCCTGTTGCAGCAATACCACCCGCATCACCAATACCTAAGGTAGCAGCAGAGGAATTAGTCAGTGTAAATGAGCCTGTTCCACTAATAATGTTACTGCCACAGAATAAGCCACCGTTAACTGCAAAGGTACGCCCTGTTGGTACCACATAGCCACTATTCAATGTAAGGCTGGCACCCAGGACTACAGTAGGGTTAATTAATGCATTAGTAAACGTACCCGCTTGCGAATACGTTTTGCCAACGCCCGTAAAATTAAGCTGCTGCACACCAGTACCGGTTACGGTAATTGTTCCTGCTGTTTGATTAAAGTTGCCTGCAAGGTTTATTGCAGAAATGGTAGCTGCGCCGTTGTTTATATTAAGCGTACCGCCTTGCACTATCAGGTCCCCGTTCATATTTATGGCGACGCCAGCAGTGCCAAAAATTAAACTGCCTGTACCTGTATTTACCATTGTAAAGTTGCCGCCAAAAGTTGTTGGGGCGACAAGTGCCATGGAAAGGCTCGCATTTTGCCCGGGACAGTTCCAGGTAAACTTACCAAAGGTTTGCCCACTAAAGTTACCTGCTGTAGTGTTAGTTATCCCCGTTACATTAAGTAATGAGTTGGCATTCCAGGTGGCGGTAGGAATAGCACCTCCATTTAGCGCATGGTTAAATGTAGAGCCGGAATTGAACGTTAAAGTTGCGGCACTTCCACTTACAGTGCCACCGGTGTTGTTGGTTATAGTTCCGTTAACCTGTATTAATGAACTGGCTGTGTTAAATGTTAGCGTACCGTTGTTTACTACGGTTCCGTTTACGGTAACATCCGTTGCGGCTGCACCATTAGCAATGGTTAGTATAACTGATGAGTTTACGGTTAAAGTTCCATTTACGGTTAAGTCATCGGCTGTGGCGCTGGCAGTTAGTGTTACGTTATCACCACTTTTAATAAATATACCGTCACTGTTTATATCTGTTGGCAGGGCTGTGGCGGCTATTGGTGCAGGGCTTGTAAAGTTTATATCGCTTGAAACTTCCCAGGTGCTAAGGCTGTTCCATGCAGTGCTACCGGTGCTGCGATAGTAAACCGGCTCTTTTGCGCGGCCTGTAAAATCCATTGCAGCAAGCAGGGCTAAAGTTGCGTTGGTATAACCACTTATGGAAAGCGTAGGAGAGGAAAGTGACGTTGTGTATTCTGTGAAAATAGCAGTGGTTGAGTTATAAGAATTGAGTTTTAGTAAGCTCTCTGTGCCTGCCACATCAGAGGGGCTATAGGTAAAGTCCGCATTCAATGTAAATGTGCCGGTTGTGGCTGAAACTGTAGTGGGCCAGTAGCGGTTTAAATAATTAGCGGTGTATGTAAAGTCGTTGGGCTGGCGGCTATTAATGGAGCGGAAACCAATGTTACGCGCTGTGTTGTTAGCGGTAAAGTTCAGGTTAACCGGAGTGTACTCTGCGCCGTTTGAGCTGGCTGCGGCATCGCCTATGGGGAATAAAAAAGAGAGGGCGGAAGCCGGGAAGCTTTTTATCAATTGGCCTGTGCCATCAGCTACAATCATGCGGCTGTTATTGAATGAGGATGGCGTTGTTACTGCGCCCAAAGTTGGAATAGTTAGGGAGTTTGCTCCTAAGATGAATTGGCCATTTTGCAAAACTACGCCGGCATTGGTAGCTGCACCTAGTGTAAGCGCTTGACTTAACGTTACCCCCGCTGGATTGTTAATAGTTATGGTGGTATTGGTTATCCCCCAGGTGGTTGCAAGCCCATTACCTGTTACTTGTGCTGTGCTGCCATTATAAATCAAACAAGCTGAGCTATTATAGGCACGCGTAGTTGTTTGAATATTGCCTGCTGCAGTTGGTGCCGTGGTTATACCTGCGGCATCGCCAATACCAAGCGTGGCGGTGGCTGCGTTTGTAAGAACAAAACTGCCGGCGCCGGAAATTATGTTAGTGCCCAACATTAACGTGCCGGAGTTAGTAAATGTTGCTGCAACGGATAGGTTATTATTTAATGTAATGCTTGAGCCGGCGGTAACATTTATGTTTATGCCTGTAGTATTAAAGGTGCCCCCCGAAATGCTGATGCTTTTGTTAGCCGCAGCATTGGAGAAGTTAAATGTTTGGTTGCTGGTGGCACTGCCCCGTTGAAGTGTTCCACCGGTAATATTTAGGTTACCCGCCAGGTTAAGCGTGGTTACTACTCCAGCCCCGCTGTTAAAGCTTAGTGTACCACCTTGCACGAGCAAATCTCCATTAATGGTTACGGTGGAAGTAGTACTGTGTAATGAGGTGCTTGCCGTTCCCGTAGAGATGACAGTGAAGTCGCCATTAAATGTGCTTGAGGCCATGCCCAGTGTTAGAATGGCTGTTTGACCCGTACAGTTATAGGTTAATTTGCCGAATGTTTGCCCACTTAAACCTGTAGCTGAGGTTGAGGTAAGGCCGGTAATATTACAAGTGGAGTTAACATTCCAGGTGGCAGTAGGTACAAAACCACCGTTACGTTGGTGGTTATAGGTTGAACCGGATGTGAACTGCAGGGTTACTGCGGTAGAGATAAATGCAACAGAGTTGGAAGGATTATTAAAAGTGCCATCTATTGTCATTACTGACCCTGGTCCTAAATTAAGCGTGCCTCCGGCATTAAATGAACCATCTACTAAAACAGTGGTACCTACTGTAGATGCTGTTGAAAATGTGCCTCCGTTTAAAGCCAGAGTTGCGCCTGTGGCTACGTTAGCATTAGAACCTGCGGCCATAGTTAGCGTAACGTTAGTTCCTGCTGTAAGGCTTCCTGCCTGTATATCTAAATCATTGGCAGCAGCATTGGCGCTAATGGTAACCGTTACCGCAGCAGCTCCTTGAAGGGTTACATCGGCGGAACCGTTAACAGTTAATGAGCCCAGAATTATAGTCGGGGTTCCGGTAATAACAATATTGCTTGCCGGATTAATTATCACATCATCGTTAGGGCCGGGGGCAACGCCACCCACCCAGTTAGTGCCGGTAGTCCAAACACCGCCGTTGTTGGGGTCGGCCCATGTTATGGTAGCAGCTTCTGCCTTAGAAGAAAGCAGGGCAAGAATTACAATAAAAACAAATTTTGCAGGGGTAAGGCTTTTAAAGCGCATATGGGAATTTTAGATAT
>CAZUHU010000049.1:0-21036 GCA_964620645.1 uncultured Chitinophaga sp. | reverse complement strand
AACGCAACAGAGAAGTGTTTACCGACAGCATTTCGGCCACTTCGCCAATGCTGTAGTATAATTTCTCTATTTCTTTTTCGCGATAGCTCATGTGTTAATCCAGCGTTTGGCCAGGGTTGTTTGAAAGCTCCAGCATTTTTTCGAAATCGGCATCTTTCAAATCGTTATAGTAAAAGTAAACCGGGTTAAGCGCGTTGCCATTTTTTATAACCTCGTAGTGCAGGTGTGGCCCGGTTGACTTACCCGTGCTACCGGTAAAAGCAATCACCTCCCCACGCGTTACCTTTTGGCCCGGTGTAGCTTTAAAACGCGAAAGGTGCGCATAACGTGTACGGTAGCCGTAACCGTGGTTCACTATAATCTCGTTGCCATAGCCATTAAAGGAGTAGTTAACGGTTTCCACCACACCATCGCCGGTAACGTGCACTTCAGTACCTACAGGGCAGGTGAAATCCATACCCTCGTGGAATTTCTGGATTTTGTAAACAGGGTCAATACGCCAGCCATAGCCGGAGGCCATACGCTCTAACTTTTTGTTAGGTATTGGTTGTATAGAAGGGATAGAACTCAGCATCTTCTGCTGATTTTTAATCATCTCCGCAATTTCATCGTAGCTTTTGCTTTGTATCACCATCTGCTTTTTAAGCTTGTCCACCTTCATGGCTACGTCCTTAATAATTTCGCCATTGTCGTATTTATCAAGCCCGCGGTATTTGTTTACACCTCCTGAGCCTGCTTCCCACACATCATTGTTGATGGGGTCGGCTTCAAATAGTACGCGGTAGATATTGCCATCGCGGTAATGAAGGTCGGATAAAACCTCAGAAAGGCGTTGGGTTTCCTGGTTAAGGATGGCGTATTGGTCCTTCATTTCATTTAATTCGGCCTTCAGGATTTTCTCCTTAGGCGAATCGAAGAACTTGTAATAAATGGTGGATATACCCAGCGAAAACACCAAAGCGGCAACCATAAAGCCCAAAAAGCGAAGGATGCGGGCGGTCCAGCTAACTACTGCTTTTTCGTAGCTTAGGGTTTGGGTATTAAATATGTATTTCTGTTTCTTTCTGAAAAGGGCCATACCAGAATCCTCATCTAAATCCTTCCACTAACCGAAAGGACTTTAATGCACCCGGTTCCAGGAGTGCGATTATTTAATGTCTTCTCTTATTTTCGTGCCTCCCCCGCCGGGCATGCCTGACGGGAGTTCCAAATTTATTAAGAACAAGTTATTGTTAAAACAAAAAGAGTTAACAGGGCAAATATGAGGTCGGCAGAGATACGGAAGGCATTTTTAGATTTTTTTGAGAGCAAAGGGCATAAGATTGTGCCTTCGGCGCCTATTGTGGTTAAAAACGACCCTACTTTGATGTTCATCAATAGCGGTATGGCGCCCTTTAAGGATATATTTTTAGGCAACCAGCCTATCAAATATGCCCGTGTAGCCGATACCCAAAAGTGCCTGCGTGTAAGCGGCAAACACAACGATTTGGAAGAAGTGGGTGTAGATACCTACCACCATACCATGTTTGAGATGCTGGGCAACTGGAGTTTTGGCGATTATTTTAAAAAGGATGCGCTTACGTGGAGTTGGGAGCTTTTGACCGAGGTTTACAAACTGGATAAAGACCGCCTGTATGTAACGGTGTTTGAAGGTGATGATAAAGAAGGGTTGGCTTTTGACCAGGAATCGTATGACTTGTGGAAGGGACTAATAGGTGATGAAAGCCGCATACTAAGAGGAAACAAAAAGGACAACTTTTGGGAGATGGGCGATACAGGACCATGCGGCCCCTGTAGCGAAATACATATTGACCTGCGGAGCGATGAGGAGCGTAAAAAGCTGGATGGAAAGGACCTGGTTAACGCCAGCCACCCACAGGTGATTGAAATTTGGAACAATGTGTTTATGGAGTTTGAGCGCAAGGCCGATAAAAGCCTGGTGAAACTGCCTAAACAACATGTGGATACAGGCATGGGCTTTGAGCGCCTTTGCGTTGCTATACAAAAGAAAACCAGCAATTACGACACGGATGTTTTTCAACCTATTATACAGCAGATTGGAGCCTTAACCAATAAGCAATACGGTAAGGATGAAAAGATTGACATTGCCATGCGGGTTGTGGCCGACCATATACGTGCCATAACGTTTACTATTGCTGATGGACAAATGCTTAGCAACACCGGTGCTGGTTATGTAATACGCCGCATATTGCGCCGTGCTGTAAGGTATTACTATACCTACTTGGAGAGTGATAGCCCGCTGTTGTATAAACTGGTGAACGTGCTTTGCACAGAGATGGGCGATTTCTTCCCTGAAATTGTTAAACAGAAGGAGTTTATTGAAACGGTGATAAAAGAGGAGGAAAACAGCTTCCTGAAAACCTTGTCAAACGGTATACGCCGTTTTGCTGCTATTGAAGATGAAATGGGAAAGACCAAGTCCAAAACAGTTGCGGGTGCAGTTGCGTTTGAGCTTTTTGATACCTACGGCTTTCCTTTGGACCTAACCCGTTTGATGGCATCCGAAAAAGGATATACCATTGATGAAGCAGGTTTTGATAAAGAAATGGCTGCCCAAAAGGACCGTGCCCGTAGCGCACAAGCGACTGAGCAGGGCGATTGGGTGAATGTGGAAGCCGATACCAAAACTGATTTTGTAGGTTACGATTACGACGAGGCCGATGCGCAGGTAGTAAAATACCGCAGCGTTAAGCAGAAAGATAAAGAGTTGTTTCAGGTGGTGTTAGACAAAACGCCTTTTTACGCTGAAAGCGGTGGACAGATTGGTGACACCGGTTATCTGGATTTTGGTGGCGAAAAGATTGACGTGCTGGACACTAAAAAAGAGAACGACCTTATTGTGCATTGGGTAAAGAAGCTGCCTTCTAAACCCGAAGGTAAGGTACATGCTAAAATTAATGAGCGCCGCCGGAATGATATCCGGAAGAATCACTCTGCCACGCACTTATTACAGAGCGCTTTACGCAGTGTATTGGGTAACCACGTGCAGCAGAAAGGCTCATTAGTGCACCCTGATTATTTGCGTTTTGACTTTGCGCACTTTGCCAAACTAACGGAAGAGGAGATAGCCAGAGTGGAGCAGATAGTTAATGACCGCATAATGGAGAACATTGCCCTTGACGAAAAGCGCAATGTGCCTATTAAGGAGGCTGAAAAGTTAGGCGCTACCATGCTGTTTGGCGAGAAGTACGGCGAGTTTGTTCGCGTTATAACCTTTGATGAAAAATTCAGCCGCGAATTGTGCGGGGGTACGCATGTGCGCAGCACAGGCGAGATAGGCCTGTTCAAGATAATTTCGGAAAGTTCAATTAGTGCCGGTGTGCGCCGTATAGAGGCGGTAACCGGGCGTAAAGCATTGGAATACGTTGATGCCAAAGTGAATGAACTGAACCAGATTACGGAGTTGTTTAAAGGCGCTAAAAATGTGGTGCAGAGTGTAAAGAACCTGCAGGAACAAAGCGCACAATTACAGAAAGAGAATGAGCAACTGCAGGATAAACTGATTGGTGGCTTATTAAAGCAATATACTGCCGCAATTGAGCAAAAAGGCAATGTGAAGCTATTGGCTGCTAAAGTAGGGGAGGTGAACTCTGCTGATGCTTTGCGCAAACTGGGTATTGGCCTGGTAAACGAAGCAAAGGATGGTTATGTGTTTCTGCTTTCAACTACGGCTAATGGCAAGCAGGTTGTTCATTTACGTGTAGCCCCCTCATTAGGGATAAAGGCCGGCGATTTGCTAAAGGAGCTTTCAACAACAATTAAAGGTGGCGGCCCGGCAGATTTTGTGCAGGCCAGCGCGGCAAGTGTGAATGAGGTGGATGAGTTGAGTGCAAAGTTGAAGGCTAAGTTTTCGAACTGATTTTAAAATAAAGAATCACAAAGCCGAAGATTGCCACGGAAGGACAAGCTAATTGCTTACAAGCGAATGTTCCTCGCATTGACAATCCGTTTACACCACAGGTGCAATAAAGGAAAGCATCTACTATAAATATGCAGAACATAGGATTAGGTAAGTTTCCTTTTCGCAAAGGCTTGTTTCTGCTCCTGCTCTTCGTAGGTTTAGTTTTACTGCTTTTTGTTCGCTTCAGATATGGACACATACCGCTTGAAAGAGACGAAGGCGAGTATGCCTATGCCGGTAGTCTGCTCTTACACGGTAAGCTGCCCTACAAGGATGCTTATAACATGAAATTTCCCGGCACCTATTTCATGTATTCTCTGCTAATGGCAATTGGCGGCGAATGTATAGAGGCTATTCGTTATGGTGTTATGGCGATAATACTGCTAACCGCATTAGGCATATATCATATTGTTCGACTGATGCACAAGAACACCATAGCTGCAATAGTAGCTTCACTAACTTTTGTTGCCCTTGCTGGTACTATGGAGGGTGAAGGGTTGATGGCTAACTCGGAGCACTTTGTTAACCTGTTTGCGGTTTGGGGTATATGGGCGCTAATGCGTTATAGGGCCGGAAAAAAGGTGTTGTTTGTTATTGGCGGTGGTGCTTTGCTTGCAATGGCTGTAGTTATGAAGCAGCATGGCTATGCATTCACTGTGTTCGGCATTCTGCTATTGTTGCATACAATTTACAATTACAGAACAGGTGCAAAACTGCGTGTGTTGGCAGCATTTGCAGCAGGATACCTGTTTGTTTTAGCAATATTGGCTTTATGGGTGCTTGGAAATGGGTTAGGTGATAAGTTCATTTTTCTTACCATTAAGTATGCCTATGCTTACCTGGGCCTTTCCAGGGCCGGCGTGCCTGCTAAGGTAATTCAATTAATTAGCGGTGCACCGGCAATTTGGGCATTAACAGCGCTTTGTTTGGTAATCGTTTTCTATCAGTTTCGGGAGAATGTAATGGTTATAACGTGGCTGGCGTTTTCAATTGTGGCGCTTAGTACGGGTTTCTACTTCAGGTTACATTATTTTATTCTGGCATATCCGGCACTGGCTGCAATTGCAGGCTGTGGTTACTTTTACGCGGCCCGATTTAGAGAGGATGTGGCCTCATTGACAGTTGCCTTTTGCTTTGCTGTATTCTTTATAGCTCAAAGAGATGTGTTGTTTAAGGACAAGCCCGAAAATGCTTTATCGAAACACTATAAATGGGGAATGTTTAAAGAAATGCCCTTAGTTGGCAACTATATCCGCAACCTTATACCCCAAAGCGAGAGGTTAAGCATCTTCGGCAATGAACCGGAATTGCTGTTTTATGCAAACCGTGTTTCTGCCTCCGGATATATTTACAATTATCCATTGTTTGAATGCCAACCCTACGGTCCGGCTATGGTAGAAGAGTATAAACAGCAGATTATGGCAAACCCCTCAAAACTGTTTGTTTATCAATCCGGCGATTTGCAAATTTGTAACCACCCGGAATTTGAGAGCTTTGAACGTTGGCGCCTTGCATTCTTAAATGACTATAGGCTAATTTCAGTTTACCGGGCCGTTACGGAGGATTCAACCTCCTTTATTTCTGAAAGCGAAATAGCCGCCGGGACATGGAGAAATTCCCCTCACATAGAATTTTGGATGAGAGACAAATAGGCCGGCTCAACGGGCCGACACTGCTCTAAATTCATTATGTTTACCGCCTTAATTTACGCATGGATATTTACGATAAATATGAAGTTATAGTTGGTTTGGAAGTGCATGCGCAGCTTTCAACCAAAAGCAAGATGTATTGTGCTGATGCAACGGATTTTGGTGAGTCGCCGAATACGCAGGTTAGCCCGCTTTCATTAGGCCACCCGGGCACCTTACCCATGGTTAATGAAACTGCCATTGAATATGCAGTTAAAGTTGGCTTAGCTACACATAGTGTTATCCGTCATGAAAACCAATTTGCACGGAAGAACTATTTCTATGCCGACTTGCCGAAAGGCTACCAGATAACACAGGATAAAACGCCAATATGTACTGAAGGTGTAATTGAGTTTGAGTTGAACGGCGAAAAGAAGAAAGTGCGCTTAACGCGTATACATATGGAAGAAGATGCGGGTAAAAGCACGCATGACATGGACCCCTATTTTACGCTGGTGGACCTTAACCGTGCCGGCGTGCCGCTTATTGAAATTGTGAGCGAACCGGATATACGCAGTGGCGACGAGGCTATGGCGTACCTGGCTGAAGTGCGCAAACTTGTGCGCTACCTGGATATATGTGATGGCGATATGGAGAATGGCAATATGCGTTGCGATGCCAACATATCGGTAAGGTTAAAAGGCACAACCGCCTACAACCCGCGCAGCGAGGTAAAGAACATGAACAGCATGCGCAATGTAAAGCGTGCTATTGAGTTTGAATTTAAACGCCAGGTAGATGCTATTGAAGCAGGAGAGAAGTTAACGCAGGAAACCCGCGGCTTTGATGCGGTTAAGGGTATTACTTTAACACAACGCAGTAAAGAACATGCACACGATTACCGTTATTTCCCTGAGCCGGATTTACCACCGGTGATATTAACGGATGAATACATTGCCAATGTTAAGGCGCATATGCCTAAGCTTTCGGCTGAACTGAAAGAGGAATACATTACAAAATACGGTTTGCCGGAATACGATGCCCGCCTTATAAGTGATGATAAGTTTACCGCGCAGTATTTTAATACGCTGATAGAAAACACAAAGAATTACAAGGCAGCCAGCAACTGGATGATAGGCCCCATCAAGAGTTACCTGAACGAAAACGGCCTGGAGATTCAGGAGTTTAAAGTGGGCCCTGAAAAGATAGCTGCTATGATTGCCCTTATTGATGAAGGTAAAACCAACTTTTCAGTAGCCTCTACCAAAATATTTCCTGTATTGATTGAAAGTCCGGCTAAAGAGCCCCTAAAAATTGCGGAGGAGTTAAACCTGTTGCAAAACAGTGATGAGGGCCTGATCAAGCAATTGGTTGAGGAGGTAGTTGCCAAATATCCTGAAAAGGTGGCTGAATATAAGGGAGGTAAAAAAGGTTTGCTAGGTTTGTTTGTAGGAGAGGTAATGAAATCCAGCAAAGGCAAGGCCGACCCTAAGGTGACCAATAAACTGATGATTGAAAAGCTTGAGAATTAAGCGCTAATTTTATGATTATGATGAAAAGAATTTACAGTGTTATACTGCTGCTTGTTGTGTTTACGGCCTGTAACCGTGGCGCTTCCAGTAACGATAAGTACAGCATACAGGGCACCATTAAGAACTATAATGCGGGCTCGGTATTGTTGGAGAAGCTATCCCTTCAGCAGGTTACTGTAATTGATTCAGCAAAAGTTGACCCCCAAGGCAACTTTAAGCTGGAAGGTGTTTCAGAAAAAGGGTACTACCGCATTAAACTAAGCGACCAGATTTTCTGGTTGTTTCTGTTAGAACCTACTGCCTACAAAATGGATATTGATTTAGCACGGCCCGATGCGTTTAAGGTATCAGGCTCGGCAGAGAATGATGAGTTTCAAACAGCCATTAAAACCGTTAACGAAACACAGCGCAACCTGAACACGCTAAAAAATACTTACTATGCGTATCAGCAAATGGGCATGAGTGCCGATTCGCTTGCTATGGTAGCAAATGCGTTGAACCAGGCGGGGGCTGCTTACGAAAAGCAACTGCGCGATGGCTTTACGAATGCCAAAAGCCCTTTTGTGGCGCTGTTTTATGTAACCAATGCACCGCCTGATAAGTTTTTGAAAGAAAATAAAGCAGTGGCTGACCGTTTGGATAAAGAGTTGCCTAACTCTTCTTACTCTAAAGAGTTTCGTTCCATAGTTAACCAAATGAGCCAACAGGCGCAGGCCCAACAGGCAGCGCTGGACGCTGCGGAGGCCGTTAAGGTGGGCAAAATCGCCCCCGAGATTGACCTTCCTAATCCTGAAGGTAAGAACATCAAGTTATCATCGCTGCGCGGTAAGGTGGTTTTAATAGACTTCTGGGCATCGTGGTGCGGGCCTTGCCGTATGGAAATGCCTAACGTGGTGGCTGCTTACAATAAGTATAAAAACAAAGGCTTTACTATTTACAGCGTATCGTTAGATAAAGAAGCCGGTGCCTGGAAAAACAGCATTAAGAACCTGAATATGCAATGGGAGAACCAGGTAAGCGATTTGAAATACTGGCAAAGCGAAGCAGCTATGAAGTACGGTGTGCAGGGCATACCGGCTACTTTTCTGTTAGATAAGGAAGGTAAGATTGTTGCCACTAATCTTCGTGGCCCGGCATTAGATCAAAAGTTAGCTGAACTGCTGCAATAATGTTTACAGCAATGAAACAGCTTGCCCTGGTTTCATTACTTCTTGTTTTATGTATTGGTGCCCTTGCACAGGTAAAGGACAGCACCGGTTTCCAGGGGTTTAAAACGCCCCGCTTTGCCGAAAGGGATAACATTGTAAAATGGAGTTCGTTTAGTTACATAACCGGCCAGATTATTTTATGCGGCGAGGTTAGATTGAGCTACGAGCGTATGCTGGCCTACAACCACTCGCTAACTGTAACGGGCTCGTACAATTACCCCAATCCCATTTTAATTGTAGATGCCTTGCTAAGGCCGAAGAGTTCCTTTCTTTCAGAGTATAGCATACGTGGTGGGCGAATTGCGGTGGGCTATCGCTTTTACCCTTTAAAGGGGTTCAGGGCACCGGAAGGATTGTTTATAGGCCCTTACGTTTCTTACAACTTTGTAAAAGTAAAAGAGCGGCATGGCAACGGCGATTACCTTACTATTAATAACTTTAACGCCAACGCCATAGTTGGTTATCAATTTCAGATGGGCGACCATTGGTACGTAGAAGTTTTCAGCGGACTGGGTTACAAAAACAGTTTTATGATCAACTACGACGCTACCAATAATAAGAGTTCCCGGTCTCCGTATTATTTAATAAAACCTTTACGCCATTTTAACCTGTGCGGACAGTTAAACATTGGCTATGCTTTTTGATATATGAAAAACGCTTTAACTATTGTTCTTCCCATCGCCATGGTGGTAGCCCTTGCCGGCTTTCTTTTTAAAATTATGCACTGGCCTGGCGCTAACATTATGCTTATCTGCGGCTTGTTAACAGTGGGCATTGCTGCAGCCATAAGGTTGGGTTCCGAAGAGGGAATTACCTCAAAAGTAAGCGCAACAGCAGCATTGCTGCTTGCTGTTGGCGTATTGTTTAAGATGTTACACTGGCAGTACGGCCAGGAGATTGTGTTGGCAGCCCTTGCACTTGGTTTTATAGTGCTGGTTATTTATACCGTTAAGCGCGATTCAAACCAATAGCTTACAGGTTGAAGATTTCCATCTTCTTTTTGCAACGCTCAATGCTGTCTTTGGCGGTATCTATCTGCTTATTATCAAAGCTGTTGGCTATGTAGTTTTTATAAGCATCAATTGCCTCTTTATACTTTTGGCGGGCTTCAAACATTATAGCATACTCATTGTAAATAGTGCCTTTGTTTATGCCGGGCACCGTTAAGGCTTTATCCAATAAAGCCTGTAAATCATCCCATTTCTGCAGGGTGCTTAGCACAATAGCGTAGTTATAATAACCGGCGTGGTAATCGGGTGCGTATTCAATAGCCTGTTTATAATTCTTCTCCGCGTTAGGGTAGTCCTTGTATTTGGTTTCGTAAATCCAGCCTATGTGGTTGTAGGCCTTGCCGAAATTTGGCATTTCCTGTACAATACCGGTTAACTTGTTAAAAGCTTCACCTATTTTCTGTTCGCTGATAAGGCGGTCAGCCTCCTGGAAGATGTCTTCCATTCTTATTCTAAGGTTGTCGTTCATTTTTGCGATTTGTAGAGTGACAAACGTAAAAAATTAAATGATTGGCTGTTAGATAATATGCGGTTTAACGGCAAACGGCAGGTAAAAAACAAGCCTCTTTATGAAATTAAAATCAGTTGAGTGTGAACAACTAGTGAAAGGCTGAATATGTTAATGGATGTAAAATGTCGGTAAATTTGCGTTAATTTTAAAATGCGATAACCTATTTCTTAACCAAAACTTTATGTATGAAGCAATTCAACAAAGCAATTGTTTTATTGGTTCTGATGCTGTGCATAGGCAGCCTATATGCCCAACGCAGCATAAACGGGGTGGTACTATCCGGCAGTGATGGACAACCCCTGATAGGAGCCAATGTGGTGGAAGAAAACACCACCAACGGTACCGTAACCGATATTGACGGAAAATACAGCTTAACAGTAAGCGACAGCGCTAAAAACCTGCTGATAAGCTACATAGGCTTTAAAAAGAAGGTAGTGCCTGTTGGCGCTCAACCCACTATAAACGTTGTTTTGGAAACGGATAACACCACCTTTGATGAAGTGGTTGTTACCGCCCTTGCCATACAGCGCGAAAAACGCTCATTGGGTTACGGAACTACCACGGTAAAGGATGAAGACCTTAACCGCGTAAGCCAAAGCAGTGCCCTTAATGCCCTGCAGGGTAAGGTAGCCGGTGCGCAGATAAGCAACTCCACCGGTGCGCCGGGTGGTTCAACCCGCATTGTATTGCGTGGTGGTTCCTCTTTTACGGGTGATAATAATGCCCTTATAGTGGTTGACGGTGTGCCTATCGATAACTCTAACTTCGGCTTTGAGGATGTTTTAAACAACCAATACGATGCCGGCAACCGTGGCAACGACATTAACCCGCAGGATATTGAAGCGATAACGGTGTTGAAAGGCGCTGCCGCAGTTGCCCTTTACGGTCAACGTGGGGCTAATGGTGCGGTACTGATAACTACCAAGAAGGGTGCAAGTGGCCCGGGCGGAAATGGCCGCAAGTTTATGGTTTCCGTTAACTCGCAAACCTCTTTTCATACCCCTTTAAAGTTGCCGCAAGAACAAAACGAGTATGGCCAGGGGGGGCGAAAAGCTACCTGACAGCCGCGAAAACTTTAGCTGGGGCCCTAAGTTTGATGGTGTAATGCGCCCTTGGGGGCAGGAGGTTGACGGAGAGCAACGCATAAAGCCTTACTCTGCGCTGCCTAATAACCACCGCGCTTTTTTCGAGGTTGGCAAGTCGTTGAATAATAACATCTCAATTTCAGGAGCCAATAAGGGGACATCGTATTATCTATCCTACAACAACTTTAAGTATGAGGGGGTGTTTCCCGGCACAGGTTACATGCGTAATTCAATACGCACTAATGTTACGCACGATTTTGGCGGCAAACTACTTTCTACCATAACCTTTAACTACAACAAAACCGAGGGCGATTTAATGGTGCAGGGGCAGAGTGATTTCTCTCCTTATTTCCATGTGTTGAACATACCACGCGATATTTCGGTACTAGAGCAAAAGGATCTGAATAATAAGTTCAATACACCGGAAAACTACTTCGGCGCTTATTACCAAAACCCTTATTGGTTAATAGCAAACCAAAAGAATACTAATAACGTTGACCGTTTTAATACCAACATAACGCTTGATTATAAACCTATTGACTGGTTTACTTTAACCGGTAGATTAGGTGCGGATGTTTATACAGATTCGCGTTACCAGAAATGGAGGAAGTATTCCTTTATTAATCAGGATTTAGAGAAGGTTTACATTGGCCGTTATAGCGAAGATGTTTACCAGGTTAACGAAATTAACGCGGATGTAATAGCACGTTTTGCCAAAACCTTTAAGGATAAGTATTCGATCTCTGCCCTTGTAGGAACGAACATTTATACCAGAAAGGTGAAGAGAACTTATGGTGAAACTGCGGGGCTTGCGATAGAGGACTTATATAGCTTTGAAAACAGCGCAGGCCGTCCAACTTTAAAGAATGAACTTATAAACCGCCGTATCGCCGGGGTTTATTTCGATGTTAACTTTGGCTATAAGAATTTGTTCTTCTTGGATGTAACCGGAAGAAATGACTGGAGCAGCACCCTGCCAACCAACAACCGCTCATATTTTTACCCGGGTGTAAGTTCATCATTCGTGTTCAGCGAATTGTTTAACGCTAACCCAATGATTTTAAGCTACGGTAAAATACGCGCCAGCTTTGCACAAGTTGGTAAGGATGCCGAACCTTATAGCATTAAGAACGTGTTTGTATCAAGCGGCGTAGGTGATGGCTACCAGGATTCCGAAATACACTCACCTTACACATCAGCGGATGGCTCAAGCGTATTGGGCTTTACTGTAAGCGACCGTTTACGTAACGATAAAATTAAGCCGGAAATTTCAACTACCTGGGAAGTAGGAACGGAATTGTCCTTCCTGAAAGACCGTTTAAGTGTTGACTTTACTTACTACTGGAAACGTACCCGCAATGAGATTATGGCAGTACCTGCTGCACCAAGCACCGGTTTTACTGAGCGCATAATCAATGCCGGTATACTATCAAACAATGGTGTTGAGTTGTCTTTCCGCGGCACACCGGTAAGTCTTGATAACGGCTTTAAATGGGAGATTTACGGAACATTTACTAAAAACTGGAGCAAGGTTATTAAAGTAGCAGATAACGCTGACCAAATAGTGATTGGAGGCTTATCATCAATGGCTATTGTAATTCAGAAGGGCCAGCCTTACGGCTCTTTCTATGCTATTACATCTGAAAGAGATGACAAGGGTAACCCTGTTGTAGACCCTGCTACCGGTGCACCGGTTATGACCAGCACGCCGCAGATTGTGGGTACTTTTGCTCCGAAATGGTTAGGTAGCTTAGGAACAGCCTTATCGTATAAAGGCTTGCGTGTAAGTGTATTGTTTGATACCCGCGTAGGCGGCCAGTTTTACAGTGCTACCCGCGACCTGCAACAGTTTATTGGTACCGACCCTTTAACGTTGTATAACGATCGCGAAGACTTTGTTATACCAAACAGCGTTTACAGAGCGAGCGACGGTAGCTACCAGCCCAATACCACCCCGGTACATTACCAGGACTACTGGACAAACTTTATACGCCAGGATTACGCCAATAACTTAGTTACTGCCACTTATGTAAAACTGCGCGAGGTGGCTATTAGCTATTCTTTCCCTAAAAAGTGGCTTGCACCAACTAAATACATAAGCAACATTGAGCTTAATGTATTTGGCAATAACCTTTGGATATGGACTCCAAAGTCAAACACTTACGCAGACCCTGAAGTGAACGCCTACGGCGCTGCTAATGCACAGGGCTTTGAGTTTTACAATTTGCCAAGCCTGCGCACAATGGGCTTTGGTGTTAAAGTGGACTTTTAATGGTGTAACCTAAATTGAAAAGTTATGAAATCGATAATAAAAAATATCACCATCTGTTTTTCTCTTGCATCCCTGCTTTTGATAGGGGCTTGCAAGAAGGACTTTCTGGATGTAAACACAAATCCTACTACGCCACGCCAGGTTGATGTATCATTTGCATTACCTTCCGCACAGGCTTATTTGGGTTACACTATGGGTAACCAATTATCACTGGCCGGTGGCTTTTGGGGGCAGTACTGGACCCAAGGTCCTAATGCCAACCAATACGCAGCATTAGATCAATACGTTTATAACTCCTCAGAAAGCGACAGGCCCTGGGCCGCTTTGTATGCAGGCACGTTAAAGGACCTTCAGTTTATTTATGAAACTGCACAGAAGGATAGCACCAAGAAAAATTATGGAGCTATTGCACGCATACTACAGGCCTATACTTACCAGGTAGTTACTGACGCATGGGGAAAGGCTCCGTTTACTGAAGCCCTAAAAGGCGACCAGGACAATTTTGCCCCGCACTACGACAGTGAGGAACAAATTTACGACGGCATTTTGAGTATGGTAAACGAGGGATTGGGCATGCTGGATGATGGCTATGCCACACCCGGCAGCGATGACCTGATTTACAACGGCGATTTGTTTTTGTGGTACGAGTTCGGTAATACGCTTAAGCTGAAAATACTTATGCGTCAAAGCGAAATTCGTCCTGCAATTGCACAGCAAGGTATAAGCGAGATGTTTACGAATGGTGAGCCTTTCCTTACTATAGGCGAGGATGCGCGCTTATCCTATTCTGATCAGAAGTTTCAGCAAAGCCCGCTGTTTACTACAGCGCAGGCCTTGGGAACCAACTCAAACATTTTTGGCAGCGCTACCTTAATTGATTACATGAACGCTACCGCCGACCCACGCGCTGATGATTACTTTGACCCTAATGGCGCCGGAGTAATAGCAGGTTTACAGCAAGGCAGCGGAAAACTGCTTGGCCCTAACCAAAGCGATGGAAGCTGGAGCAAGCCAAGTGAACAGATAATGGGGCCTTTATCCTTTACTTATTTGTTGAGCGCTTCAGAAAGTTACTTTTTACAGGCTGAGGCTATAGCCCGTGGTTATGCCTCAGGTGATGATCAGGCGGCTTACGAAAGTGGTATTGAAGCCAGTTGGAGTATATGGAGTAATGCATCCGGAGCTGATTTGCCGACATTCCTGGCCAGCGATTCAATTGTGTATCCTGCAGCAGGTAGTTTAACAGAGAAGCTAAGAGCCATTTTAACTCAGAAGTGGGTGGCCCTTGCCGGTAGCGAGAATTTTGAAGGTTGGACAGAATGGAGAAGAACAGGTATACCTGTGTTTCAAACTTCTGCATCAACAGCATTAGGTCCGGGTGTGTTTCCTGCACGCCTGGTATACCCAAGCGATGAAGTTACTTCCAACACTAACTTCCCGGGATTGAAACAAGTGCAGGACCACGTATGGTGGGATGTAAATTAATTATGGTTAAACGCTAATTGAATGACAATGAAAAACCAAATAATAAAACCGATATTAATTGCTACCGCCCTTGTGCTGATGATTGCAGGGTGTAAGAAGGAGGACCAGTTTCCTTCAAAAACGGTGCAGGTTACTTATCCCGGTATTGAATTAAAAGGAGACTCCATAGTATCGATAACAGTTGGCACGGCTTATACTGATGCAGGTGCCACACTTATTGATGACATTACAGGGGCCTCTTCTGACCTTGAAGCCAGCGATAACCCCGTAGATGTAAATACACCGGGATTGTATATGGTTACCTACGAAGCAAGTAATGCAAACGGCTTTACAACCGTAAAGCAAAGGCCTGTGTTGGTTACTAATATTGACGCCAGTTGGGACTTAACAGGTGTGTACCAGCGCACTTCAAACGGCGTAGATGTAAACGTTACCGAAGTTGCTAATGGGCTGTATGTTATTGACAATGTTGGCGGCGTGGTATCTTCAAGTCCACAGTTTATCTTTCCTGTATATATGGGCCAGCTTGATGACAGCACCATAACCATACCGGCGCAGTACATTGCAGATAAAACTGTATTGGATGCGGATGAAGAAACGCTTACTGTTCAACCGGGCGATACCTCTTACTCTTATGTTGTGCTGAATCCCAGCTTTGGAGAATCAGTAAGAACCTTTGTGAAACAGTAAACAGGTTTTACCTCAAATAAAAGACGCCCTGCATTTGCGGGGCGTCTTTTATTTAAAGTATTTCTTAATCTATTTTGCGTTGCAATGGTTAGCAGGCATTTCAGCAATCCATTGGGTTAGCAAGGCCAGGCCCTCGGTATGCACCATTACACGGCCAAGTTCAGGCATTTTAACTGCCGGGTCGGTTGATGCTACGCGGTGTATAAGAATTGAACTATCAGGGTAAGCAGGCATAATATCAAAGTTTAAGCCACCGGTTGCTTTACCGGCTGCCACCGGAACTTTGCATATACCAAGGTTATCGGGAATTTGATTGCCAACATTAAGGAACAGGCCTGAAGTATAAGCCGGGCCGCTTGGGTTGTGGCAGTGGCCACAGTTCATCTCCAGGTAAGCGCGCGCTCTTTCGTTTACATTGTAGTGGGCGCTATCTTTCCAATCAGCAAGGCGGGGTGCCTGTTCGGGTGCAGGGGCATTGGTTAAAAAGCCCATTTTAGTCCAACGGCTGATTTGGTTTTCGGTACCATCAGCATAAGCGTAATCGCGGTTAAGGGTGCGGATTTTAGGGCCGATGGGAGAGAAGGATTTATCATTCCTCCAATGGCAGCTTTTGCATTGGTTTTTGTTGGGTATAACGTATTCAATTTCTTTTTTGCTACCGTCAAAGTGGGTCCAACTTACTTTTTTGATGCCGCCTGTGTTTTCAAGCACGGCTTCGGTTTGGTCTTCGTTCCAGATATAATCCAGGTTATCCCAACCTTCTTCGCGGTGTATAAGCAGGCGGGTTTCAATTATGCGTCTTTCACCTTCGGGCTTTCTGAAATCCTCGGGGTAATAAAAGTTTTTGATTAGACAGGCACCTACCGGAAATTGAAGCACCTGGCCGGTATCGTAACTAACGGACTTACCTTCGGGCAAGTAAACAAACCTTGCTTTAAAAGCATAGTCAGTAAACAGCGGGGTTACAAGGTCGTATGGCAATACGCGTACATTGGGCTTTAGCTCGTTTAAAGTGCCGGTGAAAAAGTTGTAGTCGGATAATTTTTCGAATGGGTTAGCGGCTACATCCAGCATTACGTTAGCCGCCTTTTTGGTATTGCAGCTTATTCCGTAAATAACAATTGCTGCCGGCAGGCATAGTACAAGGGCGTATCGAATTGCTTTTTTCATCACTTTACTTAAAGAGCCTCAAAAATGATTAAAACAACGCAATGCCCAATTATAAGTTCGTAAAATTTACAGAATTGAAGTAAAGCCGGTGTTAAGTGGCGCCAGGTTTTTAAGCCAGCTTTTACCGTAGGCGGTTTGCCAGGTGGTTTGCAACTGCTGCTTAGTATTAACTAGGTTGTTAAATACTATGGTATCCTCCGTAACTTTACCTCCTTCTACCAGTTTTTCAAAATCGGCACGGTTGCAGCTAAGCACCTTATCGCCTTGCAGGTAAGCTATATTCCACCGGTCGAAGAAGTTGAGGCCGTAATCTCTTTCCAGGGCTTTTATAAAATGAACAGAGGAGTCGATAGAGCAGCCGCCCAACTTTACCTTTTCTTCATCAGCCATCAGCACGATAAAGCGGTTGTAGATAATGGCTCCGTCGCCTTCTACACCCACTTTGTGCGAGGTCCACTGATTAACAAAATCCTTCAGCCTCAATTCAATTTCGGCCATTTCCTGCGCGGTAAAAGCCCTGTTACTTTGGTAAACCCATACCCTTGCATTTGCGGGCAAACTATTAGAAATCATGCTATAAAATTTAAAAAATGACAGAATTATGACACGCTGGCATTCCTGCTTTAGGTGCTAAAGCCGCACCTTTGCGCAAAATTACGCATTTATGTTAAGGTGGGTACTCTGTCTGTTTACGGTAAGCATATTTACAAATATTTATTCTCAGGTAACGGCAAATGATTCGGTTTCGTTAAATACGGGCACAACCGATATGGTTTTTTATGATTTAGGCTCAGGCCAAAAAACGGTTACCTCCAATACTGATTGGCACCTGGCCTTAAGCGTTCGCCCCACCCAGTTCCCTAACGCCCCACTTGGCGGTACCACTATCCGTATAAATGAAGCCAACGGTGTAAAAGTTTATTACGTACCTAACGCAGATGCGGCCTCTTTCAATACACTTGACACTACCGGTTTCCACAGTTGGAGGCAATTACATGATTCCGACAGCACAATGGATGAGGGCGCGTTAAACTCTAACCGCAACAAGGGCAACTTTTTTGATTTTGGCTGGGGCGTTTACAGCCAGGTAACGCACAATGTAACCGGAGACTCACTTTACCTTTTTGAACTGCCTAATGGCGAGGTGAAGAAGTTTATTGTAGAAAACCTGGTTTACGATACGGCTTATAACCTGAAATACTCTAACATCGACAACTCGGGCCTGCAGAACATTTACCTTAAGAAGAGAGACTACCAGGGCAGGAATTTTGCTTACCTGAACTTAAGCAACAACCAGGTGATGAACAAAGAGCCGCTTGCCAGTACCTGGCAGTTGCTTTTTACCAAATATGCCGCCACTAACGTTATACCTGACACTACTTACCCGGTTGTTGGTGTGCTGGGCAATACAGGTACTATGGTTGCAGCACGTAATGGAGTGCCAACCGCATCGAATGATAATAGCGGCCTTACCGCATCCGGCAACTTTAACTCGGTTGGCTGGGCCTGGAAATACTTTGATTTTCCGAGCAGCAGCTACAACATTGTGGACTCCTTATCTTACTTTGTAGAAACGGCCTATGCCGGTTATTATAAGCTGGTGTTTACTGGTTATAACAGCTCAACCGGGGTGGTTTCTTTTTACAAAGAAACCCTTACTGCAACTGCAGTTAACGAGGTTAAGCCTGGTCTTATCAGCAGTGTTTACCCTAACCCATGCAGTGATGTGATTAATGCCGTATTCAGCAGCAATGGGGAGCGCACTATTGAAATTTACAGCCTGCAGGGCAGCCTGCTTTTCTCAGATGTGCAGGCGGGTAACAGCGCCCAACTTTCGGTAGGTAATTTGGCCAGCGGCAGTTACCTGTTGCGTGTAACTTCAGGAGGACAAAGCAGCACTCAACGCTTTATAATTAGCCGCTAAACTGGCTCCTGATTTTTATCATTTGGATATTATCCTTTTATGGGATAATATGACAATTCCATGACAATTCTCACATAAGTAAGGGGCTGAATAGCAGTAACTTTGGCGCGTCATTTTCATGAGTGCAGCGATTCGTAAATATTGGCTTTTGTTGTGTGCTTTTGCAGGCTTCGGTTTTCCGCTATTTGTAAGCGCTGCCGAACCGGATAATTCATCGGTAAAAGTTGTACGCGAAGATAACGGACAGGCCCTGCAGGATGCTATTGTGCACATAGTGCCTTTAAGTGCTGAGAAACAGAAATCGAAATTTACAGCAGGCTTAACGGACGCTTTTGGTAATTTCTTCTTCAACTTTTCTGACCCCTCCATAGTGCGCATTTCCTTTTTAGGATTTACAACCATTATTGACACCATTTACACACCTGATACCCGCACTTATTTTATAAAACCCGTTGCTCAAAACATGAACGATGTTGTTGTTACGGGCCAATACTCGCCAAACAGCATAAAGAAATCAGTTTACCAGGTTAAGGTTATTACGGCAGACCAGTTGAAGACCAAAGGCGCCAACAATTTGCGTGAGGCACTGCAGAACGAGTTGAATATTGATTTAGGGCAGGATGCTGTTTTTGGCAGCAGCCTGGGCATAAACGGTATTTCGGGAGAAGGAGTGAAGATAATGGTAGATGGAGTGCCCATTGTAGGCCGCCTGGATGGTAAGTTAGACCTTAGCCAGATTAACACCAATAACATCGAACGTATTGAAATTGTAGAGGGCCCCCTTTCAGTAATTTACGGTAGCGATGCTATGGGTGGTGTTATAAATGTTATTACCAGAAATTTTCAGAAGGAAAAGGTGAACGTAAACCTTAAGGCTTTTTACGAAACGGTTGGCCAGTATAACGTTGAAGTTAACGGCGGCTTTGCCTTTAAGAAAAACCAGGTTTACTTAAGCGCAGGCCGCAATTTTTTTGATGGTTTTACTACGCTCGATACCGTACGCCGCTACCAGGAATGGAAGCCAAGAGAACAATACTTTGCTGATGCCAAATACATTTACACCGGCAACCGTTTCCGTATAAGTGTTCTGGGTTCTTTTTTTAGAGAATTAATGTTGGACCGCAGCGCACCTCACCAGGCGCTTAACTACGATAACGGCGATACCAGCTTAACCTATATAGGTAATGATTATCACTATCTTACTTATCGCCCTAGGTTTTCAACTTCGTTTATGTACCGCTTTAGCGATAACAACCAATTGGAAGTATTGCTGGCTTACTCGGGTTTTATACGCTATACCAACAAGTATGTAAAAAACCTTGTTACGCTTAATGAGCAGTTAGTGCCCAGCGATGTTGACCAGGATACAGCTTATTATCACCAGATATTATTCAGGCCAACTTATACCTTCCCGGTTTGGAGAAATAAGTTACAGTTTCAATTTGGTGGCGAGATAAGCAAGGAATACATTGTGCAGCACCGTATTGATAAAGGCAGGCAGGATATGACCGACTTTGCCTTTTTCGGCTGTATGAAGTTTACGCCTATTGAGGGCTTTGATGTGCAACCTGCCATCCGCATTATTTACAACACCCGTTTTCCGGCGCCACTAATACCAAGTATCAACTTTAAGTACAACTATAAAAACATTATGGTGGCGCGCTTGTCGTACAGCCGTGGTTTCAGGGCCCCTTCGCTTAAAGAGATGTACCTTGACTTTTACAACAGCGACCATAACATTAAAGGGAACCCGGAACTGAAGGCAGAAACAAGCCATTGTGTTAACGGCAGTGTTGAATACACGCAACCGATTAACCACCATAGCCTGACTATTAATGTGGCAGGTTTCTTTAACTACATCACTAACAAAATAGATTTAGTGCAGGTGTTTTCTCCAACTTCTACTCTTAAGTTTGAGTACTTTAATATTAAGAAGTACCTGACTTACGGCGCAAATACCACACTTACTTACCGTTGGGACCGCCTTATGCTGAACGCCTCCGGCATGTTTACCTTTTATGATTTAAGCAACACCAATTCGGGCACCGATAAAGTAAAAACACTTAGCCCCGATATAAGTGCAGGCGGAACCTTTACCATACCAAAGGCTGAATTGAGCATTAATGTTACGTACAAATACAATGGTGTTAAGCCCTTGTTTAGTGTAAACAGCGGCATACAAGCCGGTACACGTTCGGCCTACCATATGATTGATGTATCGCTTTCGCGCAACTTCTGGAAGGACCGCATACAACTTGTGGTAGGTGGTAAAAACCTTGCCGGTGTTACCAATGTGGCTACTCAAAATGTTAGTGCTGTTGGCCATAGTGTTAACCCCGACCGTGTAAACATTGGCTGGGGCCGCACCTTTTTCACTTCTTTAATTTTGCATTTTTCTAAATAATGGCCACGGTTGCTAAACATATAATCCTTAAACTACGGTTGCCTTTAAGTGCAGTGCTTTTGCTTTTATTGTTTTCGTTAAGCAGTTGCTTTAAGGAGAAGCCAATTGCACCCCCCAACAACCAGGGTATTGGCCAAACCTTTGTTGTGCCTATGGGCCCTGAGTATAACGACCAGTTTTTTTACAGCCTGGAGA
>CAZUHU010000048.1:15076-21349 GCA_964620645.1 uncultured Chitinophaga sp. | reverse complement strand
AGTGCCATTTTCAGTTTCATCAGTCGCTGAATTTCTTCAAATTCTTTGGCTTCCTTAATCAGTTGATCTACTTTTTTAAGCTCTCGCTGGCTTATAAATTGCTTTAAACGGGTAACCGTGCTTTGTATATCCTTAATAAACGTAGTCTTCTTTTCAGGCACCACAATTTTGTAACGGTTCCACCAATTGTCGCTGGTAGAATAAGGACTTGTTAACAGTTCAATAGCTGTTTTGGCAATGCGCTCATCATCGTGGCCCAGGTAAAACTTATCGTCGTAAACATTGCCCTCCGCAAACTCCCTGCGTATGTAATCTACTACGTATTTATACTTCGGTGTTTCCAGTTCCACTCCTTCCAGTTCTTCCAAAATATAAGCGGTTACGGTAACATCACCTTCATCCATAGCCACCTTCCAACTGCCGAAATCAAGCAGCAGGCGGGTAACCTCTTTTTCCAGCACCACTGCTGTTGAGGATGGCTGTTGCTGCAACTGTTCTTTATGCGCAGCATTGGTTATGTCATTTTCTTCTCTGGGCAGGTCCTCAACCCGTGGGGCGGTTTTGTCCTGGCTTTTCTTTCTGCGCAGTTTATTAACCTCTGTAATCAGCAGCTGCTCGCTCATGTCAAACAATTGCGAACACTCCTTTACGTACACCGAGCGATGAATGGGGTCAGGTATTTTGCCAATACTCTCAATTATATCCCTTATCAGTTCTGCTTTCTTAATGGGGTCGTTCTTCGCCTCGGCCGCAAAAAGCATGGTCTTAAACAGAATGAGGTCCTTGCGGTTTTCGCGCACAAATTTTTGCAGGGCTTCGGCGCCAACTTTGCGCACGTAGCTGTCGGGGTCTTCCGCATCGGGCAATACCACTATGCGCACATTCATCCCTTCCTCCAAAATCAAATCCGTTCCGCGCAGCGCCGCTTTTATACCGGCAACATCACCATCATAAAGCATGGTAATGTTGGGGGTCATACGCTTTATCAAACGTATCTGCTCCATAGTAAGCGCAGTGCCCGATGAGGCCACCGCGTTTTCGATGCCCGCCTGTGAAAGAGAGATCACATCTGTGTAGCCCTCTACCAACAGGCACTCATCTTTTTTGCGTATTTCGTTTTTGGCAAAATAGGCACCGTATAGGATTTTGCTCTTTTGGTAAACTTCGCTTTCAGGAGTATTAACGTATTTAGGCGCCTTCTCGTCCTTCACCATTATACGCCCGCCAAAACCTACCACCTTGCCCGTAAGGCTGTGTATAGGAAACATAACCCGGTTGCGAAAGAAATCGTATTGCGAATTTTCCTTAGGCGAAGTAAGGCCGGCCTTCTTTAAAATATCTAATTGGTAGCCCGCTTTAAGGGCTTCCTTGGTTAAACTATCCCCACCATCTGGCGCAAACCCTAACTGAAACTTTTCAATGGTTTGCTTATTAAACCCACGCTCTTTAAAATACGCTAAACCAATCCTGCCGTTTTCGTTATTCAGCATGTAATCGGTAAAGAACTTTTGCGCAAAAGAGTTGGCAATTAAAATACTCTCCGTAAGGTTATGCTTCTCCAGTTCCTCGCGCTTGTCTTCTTCGCTTACCTGGTCTTCCTCAATTTCAATATTGTACCGCTTGGCCAGGTATTTCAAAGCATCGGGGTAGCTTAACTGCTGGTAGTCCATCAAAAAGTTGATGGGGCCACCTGCCTTACCGCAACCGAAACATTTGTAAATGTTTCGCGCCGGGTTTACATTAAACGAAGGCGTTTTTTCGTTGTGAAAGGGGCATAAGCCTAAAAGATTAGCCCCCCGCTTTTTCAGATTTACAAACTCTCCCACCACGTCCTCAACACGGGCTTCTTCGGTAATGCGCTGTATGGTGGCTTTAGAAATCATTTTGGGCTGCCGAAGGTAAAATTTTTAGGGCATACTGCTTATGCCATGTGCTGATTACGGGCTTTTACACTTTTTAGCATTCGCCCCAAACCCTTGCCGGCACTGCGTTTCAGCCAATTCTGGCCATCCTGTTTAACGGCAGCACTAAACCCGAAAAGCTTTTTTCAATCATACCGTTAAACATTGAATAACTAAAAAATTGAGGAGGACCCAAATTATGAAACGTATATCTACTTCCGCTGCAGCATTAAAAAAGCTACTAAGTTTAATGGTATTGCTGCTTTCGCTGCAATTGGCTAATGCCTACCATGCAGGTAACGTTTTAAACCTGCGCTTAATGGATAATGCCCCTTTTCGTGTAATTATTGACGGCCGCGAAGCCGGAGGCGTAAGCAACATTGCCAAACTGGGCAACTTAAGCGATGGCCAACACTTTATTCAGGTTTACCGCATTGATAACTCGTGGGGTTACGAAACCATGGATAACGCTTTCCGTGGCTACATTACACTAAGCCCTAACAGCGAATCGTTTGTTACTGTTTACAGCGATATACAAAAAGTTATGTTCGATCGCATTGTATCTTTGAGTGCTTCAGGTAAGCCCGCCATATTACAGGGCCCTACTTACCAACCCGGCGGTGCCGATGTTGTTACCTGCAATACCGGTAATCAGGATGATCACTGCCAGCCTTTTGTGCCTGCCGGCCCACTGCCAATGAATGGTGCAGCTTTCTGCCAACTGAAACAAACCATTAACAACGGCACTTTTGAAAGCACCAAACTGAGCATATTTAAGCAGGCGTTGGGTTACAACTACTTTACTTCTCAACAGGTATTAGAACTGATGGATCTGTTCACTTTCGAAAGTTACAAACTGGAAGTTGCCAAACTGGCCTACCCTAAAACTTTAGACCAAAACAACTATTACCTGGTTAACAATGGTTTTACTTTCAGCAGCAGTGTAGATAACCTGAACGATTACCTGGCAATGCGCTAAACAACTCTCTCTTCATATATAGCAAAAACCCTCGGGCCTGCCTGAGGGCTTTGCATTTACTACAAAAGCAAAACCCCGGAAATAACCGGGGCTTTTTGTATGTAACTTAATCGTTAGCTATTAAAAGCTCTTGATTATTTCATCTGCAAACTCGCTACACTTAATTTCAGTAGCGCCTTCCATTAAGCGGGCAAAGTCGTAAGTAACGCGCTTGTTGGCAATAGCATTTTCCAAACCTGCATGAATCAGTTTTGCAGCGCTGTCCCAACCAAGGTATTCCAGCATCATGGCGCCCGAAAGCACTACTGAGCCTGGATTAACCTTATCAAGGTTAGCATACTTAGGCGCGGTGCCGTGGGTAGCTTCAAAAATAGCGTGGCCTGTTACGTAGTTAATGTTTGCACCCGGTGCAATACCTATGCCGCCCACCTGTGCCGCCAATGCATCGCTAAGGTAATCGCCATTAAGGTTAAGGGTGGCAATAACATCAAAATCATCAGGGCGGGTAAGCACCTGCTGTAAGGTAATATCGGCAATAGAATCCTTCACTATTACTTTACCTGCCGCCTGGGCTGCTTTCATTTCTTCATTAGCAGCACCTTCGCCTTTTGCTTTCTTGGTAACTTCCCATTGGTTCCAGGTATAAGTTTCAGCACCAAACTCCTTTTCAGCTAATTGGTAACCCCAATCGCGGAAAGCGCCTTCGGTAAACTTCATAATGTTGCCTTTGTGTACCAGCGTAAGCGACTTGCGCTTATGGCGGATAGCATACTCAATTGCAGAGCGGATTAAGCGCTGCGAACCGATGCGTGATACCGGTTTAATACCAAGGCCCACACAGGTTTCAGGATCCTCTTCCTTTAACTTGGCAACCTTTAAATATTCCTTGCCTTTCTTCTTATCGCCGAAACGGATTTTACCGAAGTCTTTCTCAAACTTGCGTTTCAAAAACTTCAGTATTTCAAGGGCTTCATCGCTGCCGCCTTTAAATTCAATACCGGCATAAATATCCTCGGTGTTTTCACGGAAGATAACCATATCCACAGCCTCCGGCCTTTTAACCGGTGAAGGAGTTCCGGTATAGTAGCGTACCGGACGCAAACAAACATAAAGGTCCAGTATCTGGCGCAGGGCAACGTTTAATGAACGTATGCCACCACCAACAGGCGTGGTAAGAGGGCCTTTAATACCAACAAGGTATTCGCGAAAAGCATCCAGCGTTTCATCCGGAAGCCAGTTTCCTGTTTTATTAAAGCTCTTTTCACCCGCTAAAACTTCCTTCCATTCAATCTTCTTTTTGCCTTTGTAGGCTTTTTCAACGGCGGCATCAATAACGCGCACCGATGCGCGCCAAATGTCCGGACCTGTTCCGTCACCTTCTATAAATGGTATAACGGGATTATCAGGCACTTTCAATTTTCCGCGGCTGACAGTAATTTTTTCTCCCATGAGTTTAGTTTTTTGGTTTAGAGTGGTGGCAAACCTAAATTATTTATCTAAAAAGTAAAATGAGAACAAAAAGCAGGGCACTTTGGTGCCACCTTTGCAACTTTTGAGCTTATCCACAAATAAAGCGGTAAAAGGGGGTAAAATTGCGGTGGTCAAATGCAACACTTTTACATTATCCGGGGTCTATTATCAGTTGAAAGTTTTTCGCGGTAAAGTCAATTGTTAAGTTTAATTTAGACGCTCTAAAGTTTTACATGAACAAGCTAATTTCTACTCTCTGTTTTTTAGCAGTTTCTATAAGTTTTGTTGTTGCCCAGCCTTTAAATGATGATTGCCTAAACGCCACCCCTATTGTAATACCGGCTTCGGGCAGCGTTTGTATTAACGGCAACAACATCGGCGCTACTTCAACAGCGTGGGGCGCCCCCATATGCGGACAGGCTAACTGGACCAATGATGTGTGGTTTACTTTTATTACCAATGGGAACATAAATACTATAACCGTTAGGCCTACCGGGGCACCTGCTGCACAAACTGTGGGAGTTGCCGTTTTTACCGGCGGTTGCGGTACTTTAACAGGTAATGGCGCATATTGCGATATTGGCAGCACCCCTACCGATTCAGCTTTTGTTACACAATCGTTGGCCACCGGCACCCAGGTATGGGTAGAGGTAAGTGCCTTTGGCGCTAACGGAAACTTCCAAATCTGCATTACTTCTGCCACCCCTCCACCTGCTCCGGGTACTAGCTGCGCCACAGCTACAAACGTGTGCGACCTTTCCAATTTTACGTTGGGGTCAACTGTAGCAAGCGGTGGTTTTACACCTAACTGTTTTACAGGTATAGCGGGGGCTTCAGTGTGGTATGCATTTACGCCGGGCACGAGTGGAAGCCTGCAATGGAGCGCTACACCTACCAACCCCAGCACTGAATTGGATTGGGCGGTTTATAACATAACCGGTGGTTGCGCCGCACCCGTTACCTTATGCTGCAATTACAACTACAACTTTTCAGGTGGCAGTACTATTGGCATGTCACCGGCCGGAACCGGGGCTTGCGGAACAACAGCCACAGGCGGAGCTACCGGTGAAATGTCTCAACCAATAAACGTTACAGCAGGCCAAACCTACGCCATACTTATTGACAACTTTGATGTAAACAATAGCGGCTGGAATTTCAGTTGGGCGGGAAGCACCTTTCAAATGGCGCCCACCTCATCATTTACGGCCTCACCGGGCACCTTTTGCGGCAATAGCGGCACAACAACTATTGTAAATAACAGCATAGGCGCAACATCATGGTCGTGGAATTTTGGGGATGGAACAACAAGCAATGCACAGAACCCCGGTACGCATACCTATAACTCTCCGGGCACTTACCTTATTTCACTAACTGTTACTTCAGCAACGGGTTGTACTGATGTAAGTTCACAGAGTATACAAATTACACCTAACCCAACGCTAACCGTAAACTCGCCAAGCATTTGTGCAGGTGCTACTGCCACGTTAACAGCCAACCCTACTCCATCAGGCGGTACATTTAGCTGGAGCAACGGCTTGGGAAACAACGCAACTGCCACGGTTTCACCGGCAAGCACTACTTCCTATACTGTTACTTATACTTCAACTGTTGGTTGCACCGTGTCAGCAACTGCAACGGTTACAGTAGCTACTGCAAGTTTTACAGTTGATGCGGGCAGCAATGCTACTATTTGTGCTAACCAAACAACGGTACTAAACGGCTCAGTTAACCCGGCTGCAGGTAGTTATACGTACTCATGGTCACCTGCGGGCACACTGTCAGGCGCCAATACGTTAACGCCATCGGCCAATCCATTAACTACAACTGTTTACACACTTTCGGTAACTGATGCCGGCGGATGTACACAGCAGGATAACGTTACGGTTACCGTAAGCGGCACCGGCACTCCTGTAACAGCAACCG
>CAZUHU010000048.1:0-14976 GCA_964620645.1 uncultured Chitinophaga sp. | reverse complement strand
CAGGATAACGTTACGGTTACCGTAAGCGGCACCGGCACTCCTGTAACAGCAACCGTAACACCATCCGTTGTTTGCCCCGGCCAACCTGTACAATTAGATTTTAATATTACCCCGGTAAACTGTGGTGTAAACCATTACGGTTGCGGTGGCTCTAACCATATCGATTCTGTAGGCACCGGTTACAATGTTCAACCTCCGGGTGTAGCTACAGTAAACTTTTACAGTAACTACTACAAAAGCACCCGTATGCAGATTGTTTATCCTGCATCTGAACTGCAGGCGGTGTACGGCTCAGCAGGGGGTACCATACAGGCCCTGGCATGGGAGGTGGCTGTGTTTAATAGCAACGCTACCTTGCAGGCATTTACTATAAAAATGGGCTGCGTACCGGCAGGTACCACTACGCTTAGCGCATGGCAAACGGGCTTAACCACTGTTTACGGTCCTAAAGTTTACACCCCTATAAGCGGATGGAACAATCATAACCTTGATTCGCTTTACGACTGGGATGGCCAGTCAAGCATAGTGGTTGAAGTATGTTTTTATAATGCCAGCACCTTTAATAACGTGCAAAACCAGGTGGTTTATACCACTGCCAACAACTCGGTTATTTATTCGCGCGCCAATGCCGACCAATGCGGTATAAATGCAGCGGTTACTTCAAGCAACCAAAGGCCTAAGCTACGCATGCGCTTGTGCACGCCTAACTTAGCAGCTTACACCATAGCCTGGACACCAAGCAGCGGACCTAATGCCGTAAGCAATCCGGCAATTAAAAACCCCACTGCCAACGTTTGGAGCACGCAAAACTATATGGTTACCGTTTCTGACGGGGTATGCTCCGGAAGCGACATCGTTACCGTTTCAATTGATACCAGTGTTAAAGTAAATGCAGGCGCCGATAAAACTTTTTGTGCTAACACAGCAGTAGCGCTGGGCGCTACGCCTACAGGTTCACCACAACCGGGTAACAGCTTTCAATATACGTGGACACAAATGCCAGCAGGCAACGTAGTTGGCAATACGCAAAACATAAACGTAAACCCTACCAGCAATACTACTTATGTTGTTGCTATGACGGGTGGCCTTTGCACGGTAACCGACACAGTGAATGTTACCCTGGTGAGTATGACCGTTTCGCACACCTCCAACAACGTAAGCTGTAATGGAGGCAATAACGGTAAGATAAAAGAAACAGCGGTAGGCAACCCGCCTTACACTTTTACATGGAGTGCAAATGCAGCTACCGGTAATGTGGACTCTGCCATTAACTTAATTGCAGGTACGTACTACGTAACAGTTACTGATGCTTTGGGTTGTATTGGCAGAGATACTATCGTAATAACGCAGCCTACTGCTGTTAGCTTTACCAGTTCCGTTACAAACGTTAGCTGCAATGGCGGCAATAACGGTAGCATAAGCTTAACCCCTGCAGGTGGCACGGGCGCTTATTCCTATGCATGGAGTGGCGGTTTACCTTCAACGCAAACTGTATCTAACCTAACTGCGGGCAACTACTCAGTAACCCTTTCCGATGCACTATCGTGCAGTGCAAGCGGTACTTTCTCCATAACGCAGCCTACAGCGTTGGCTTTAAACCCTACTGTATTTAAGGACATCCGCTGCTTTAATGGTAACGATGGCTTCATTACCGTATCACCTACGGGTGGCACAGGGCCTTACCATTACAGCTGGAGCCATAATGCCGGCCTTAACCAGCCAAATGCTACCAACTTAATTGCAGGCAGCTATACGGTTTCTGTTTACGACAACAACAACTGCAGCTTAACATTTAACCAGGTGCTTACACAACCTGCAAACGGTTTAACTTTTAACGCTCCAACAATTACCAACGTTAGCTGCTTTAACGGCAGCAATGGTAGCGCAACAGTTAACCCTACGGGTGGCGCTACGCCTTACGTTTATGCGTGGAGCAACGGGGCAGGTAACACACCAACGGCTAACAGCCTTACTGCTAACACGTACTACGTATCAGTAACTGATGACAGCCTGTGCAGTGCTATTGATACTATTGTTATAACACAACCCGCGCAAATAGGTATTACCGGTGTAGTTACTAACGTTAGCTGTAATGGCGGGAACACCGGTGCCGTTAATATAACGGTTACAAATGCCCAGGGTGTACCAAGTTACAGTTGGAACACCGGAGCTTACACCACAGAAGATTTAGCCAACGTGGCGGCCGGCAATTATAACGTTGTTGTTACCGATGGCAGCGGTTGCACCCAAACCAATAGCTTTACGGTTACTGAGCCACCGGTGCTTTCACTTAATACGCCTACTATCAATAACGTTAGTTGTTTTGGCGGCAATAATGGAATAATAACTGCCAACCCTACCGGTGGCACACCTTCGTATTCATATAGCTGGAGCCCCGGAATAGGAGCTACACAAACCTACAACAGTTTAACTGCGGGTAATTACGATGTTGTGGTAACCGATAACAAAGGATGTACTGTATCTGCAACCTATGCAGTAACACAACCTGCCAGCCCTGTTGCTATAACTAATGCTGTGGTTACTAACCCCCAATGTTTTGGAGATCCTACCGGCAGTATCACCCTCACCGTATCAGGTGGCACACCCAATTACTCATATGCTTGGGTTTACGATTTAACGAACAACAGCCCTACAATTAGCGGCTTGCCTGCTATCTATAGCCCTTTTATTGTAACTGTTTTTGATGCCAACAACTGTTCCATAAGCGACACCTTCACTATTTCAGAACCGTCGCAAATTGTTTTTGGCGGGGCTAACGTTACTGATGTAAGTTGCGCAAACAATACTGACGGAAGCGCTACTGTAAACTTTGCCGGTGGCACAGGCAGTTTTACTTATACATGGAATGGCGTTGCCGGTGGTGCCACACAAAACAACCTGGCCGCCGCCACTTATACCGTTATTGCAACGGATGGCAATGGCTGTACAGCCTCAGGTAGTGTAGTGATAAATGCACCTGCCGCACTTTTGGTAAATCCAACTTCGCAGGATGCGCTTTGCTTTGGCGCAGCTAATGGTGTAGTAGATGCCAATCCATCGGGCGGCACACCACCTTACACCTTTTTATGGAGCAGTGGCGATGCTACACAAGTAGCGGCTTCAGTACCTGCCGGTTTTTATTCGGTTACCGTAACGGATAGCAGAAGTTGTTCGGCTACCGGCGCAACCAACGTAAACGAGCCAACCAATCTTACAGCCTTACCTACCACTACCCCGGTTAAATGCCAGGGAGATAAAAACGGAACTATTACCGCAACTATGACCGGTGGCACACCGCCATACAGCTATTCAGTAACAGCCGATGGGGTAAACTTTGTTTTCCCTGATGTGGATGGCACGGTGAACAACCTGGCCCCGGGCACTTACACTGTTTTATTCTCTGATTTCAACGGTTGTACTAAAACCACTACCGCAACAGTGGTGGATGCCGTTCCGGATGTGTTTACCATGACTACGGATAGCACCTCCTGTTACGGGGCTGAATATGCTGATGGCGCTATCCACATTAATGGCTTAACGGTTCAAAACATGCCATACCAGTTTTCGGTTGATGGCGGCCCATTCCAATATTCGGGCGATTTCTACAACCTGAAGGCCGGTATTCATCAAATAACTACCAAAAACTACTGGGATTGCTTAACCACCGTGCAGGCCATTATACCGGAACCTGCTGAAGGTGTTGCTGATATTTTGCCAGGCGACACTACCTTGCAACTGGGTGAGAGTGTGCAGTTTACCTCTACTTTCAGCCCCTATTCTTCATCCGTTATCAATTCTTACAACTGGAGCCCTTCAACCGGTTTAAGCTGTATTGACTGCCCTAACCCTATTGTTAACCCTTATAATCGGGTTACTGACTTTGTGTTAACCATAACCTATAACGAACACTGTGTAGCTACAGCAAGTGTAAGGGTATTGGTTGAAAACAACCTGCCGGTTTACATTCCTAACGCCTTTACCCCGAATGGCGATGGCAACAATGACATTTTCCTCATTTATGGTGAAGGCATCAAAACGGTTGATTTAAAGGTGTTTAACCGCTGGGGAGAGCTGGTTTTTGACAGCAATAACCAGTTTAATGGCTGGGACGGAACCTATAAAGGGGTGCTGCAAAACAACGCCGTTTACTCCTATGTGGCCAATATAATTTACCTGGATGGCAAAAAGCTGCAGCGGATAGGAAGCATAACGTTGGTTCGCTAGGTTTCGGAACTTATAAAATGTTAATATCAAGGGGGTTGCCGGTGCAACCCCCTTGATATTTTAAGAATCTTTAAAATACTCTTGACAAAGCCTTAATAAGGTATTACATTAGTTCCCGAACAAGCACACATGAACAGATTTTACACCACTTTACTGTTCTTACTACCGTTAATCGGTTCTTATGCCCAAATAACCTGCACCCCTAATGCAAACGCAATGGCACTGGCGCAATTGCTTGCAGGCAATGGCGTAACCGTAAGTAACGCAGTATTAACATGCCCCGCAGGCGCAGCAGGCACCTTTACAACCAACACCTGCAACCTGCTTATGCAACAGGGGCTAATTCTTACAACCGGTAACGTTAATACTGTAGCGGGCCCTAACATTGCGGGCTCTTCAGGCATTGATAATAACGGGGCAGGTGATGCCGACCTGGATGGGCTTACCGCAGCTACTACACATAATGCATGCGTGCTTGAATTTGATATGCAGATATTGAGTGATAGCGTGGAGTTTCGCTATTCCTTTGGCTCTGATGAATACAATGAATATGTTTGTTCGGGCTTCAACGATATTTTTGCCTTCTTCATCAGCGGGCCGGGCATAGTAGGCCAGCAAAACATTGCCCTCATTCCGGGCACTAACATTCCTGTTAGTATCAACTCCGTTAACAACGGAACCGTTGGCATGTACGGTACAGCCGGCAGCTGCACATCTTTGGCCTATTCTAACTACTTTATTGATAACACCTCAGGCACCTGCCTGGAATACGATGGTGTAACAAAGGTTTTAACTGCCAAGAAAAAGAACCTGCAGCCTTGCGCAACTTACCACTTAAAACTAGCTGTTGCTGACTGTACTGACGGTGTGTTTGATTCAGGTGTTTTTCTGGAAGCAAACAGCTTAACCTCAAACTCAGTAGATATTGACGATGCCACCACTAACATCCCTAACGTTTCAAACGCAATGGAAGGTTGCGTAAATGGCTCTGTTCGTTTTCACCTGCAAACTCCTGTTCCGTACCCTACCACAGTAAACTTTACTGTTGGCGGTACGGCAACAAACGGTGTGGACTATACCAACATTGGCACTTCATTAACCATACCTGCCGGCGATACTGTTACTTACTTAACCATTCACCCTATAGCTGATGGTTTAGTAGAAGGCAACGAAACTGTTACCATTTACTTAAGCAACGCCTGCAGCGCGGTGCCTTATGATAGCGCTGTTTTAGTAATTGTAGATTCTTTACCATCCCTTATCGGTCCTGATACTGCCATTTGCTTAGGCAGTTCAGTTCAAATGATAGCCTCCCTGGCATCTACTTATACATGGAGCCCAGCTGCAAGCCTAAACCTTAGTAACGTATTTAACCCCATAGCTACTCCTACAACTACCACTATGTATTACTGCACTATCACCATAGGGCAGTGTGTTAATCTGGACTCTGCATTGGTTACAATTATGCCTGCGCCTTTCTCGGTAAATGCCGGCCCTGATTTAGCCAGTTGTTCAGGTGGTGTAGCCATTAACCCAACGGTTACCGGCAACGCTATTAACGGCTATCCTTTTCAATATACCTGGTCGCCCGGGCAAGGCCTTAGCAGCACCAATACCTTAAATACTACTGCCAATCCGGCAGTTGCAACTACCTATGTAATTAAAGTACAAAGTTCAACCTGTTTTGCTACTGATACTATTGACGTTAACATCGGCAGTATTCAAATAGCAGCCAGCTCTACTGACGAAGTGTGCTATGGCGCTAATGACGCTACCGGTACTGTCAACGTTATAACCGGCACTTTGCCTTATCAATATGCATGGAGCGACGGACAAACCACGCAAAACGTAACCGGCCTTGCAGGCAACGCCACCTACTTTGTTACTGTAACTGATGCTAACGGTTGCACCGCAGTTGATGATATCAGCCCTCTTGCTGCGCTTCCTATTTACTTTAATCAACCAAGCATAATTGATGCAAAATGTTTCGGCAACGCCGATGGCAGCATTACAGTAACTGCTAACGGTGGTACAGGTAACTTTAACTATACCTGGAACATAGGCGGCGCAGGTTCAACAGCTACCGGCCTGGCAAGTAACAGCTATACCGTTACTGCTATGGACCAATCAGGATGCACTGCGGATACAACTATGGCAGTAGGGCAACCTCCTGTTTTTGTGGTTAATGCCACCTCAACCGGCGAAACCTGTTCAGGCTCGTTCGATGGCACTGCAACTGTTTCCGCAGTTAACGGTACCGGCCCTTACCAATACGGTTGGAGCACCGGCAGCAGTAACCAAAACATCACAGGCCTTACTTCAGGCACTTACTATGTTACCGTAACTGATAACAATACCTGCCAGGCCTTAGATACAGTTACCGTAACTACTACCAACCCTATAGTGTTTAATAACGCGGTTATGCAGCCCGTTAAATGCTTTGGCGGTAACGATGGTAGTATTACTGTAACCGTAAGTGGTGGCACAGGTGGCTATAAGCTAAACTGGAGCGGCGGATTCTGCGGTACAACCTACAGCGGTTTAAGTGCAGGCAGCTACACAGTAACTGTTAACGACCAATCAGGCTGCCATGCTGATACAGCTTATATTGTTACTGAACCTGCTCAGTTAATAGTTAACGCCACCCATACCGATGCCATTTGTAATGGCCAGGCAAGCGGTACTGCAACTGCGGTAGTTACCGGTGGCACACCTTCTTATATTTATCTATGGAGCAATGGCGATAACAATGCCACTGCAATGGGCCTGGGTGTTCAAACCATTGACGTTGTAGTAACAGATGCCAACCAATGTTCGGCTTCAGCCAGCACCAGCATTTCAGAACCTGCTGCATTATCAGTTCAGTTAGGTTCAACACCACCAATGTGCGTTGATACCTACAACGGTTCTATCAATGCAGCCACAGTTAACGGCACTTCGCCATTTAACTATGTGCTTACCTTTAACGGCAATGCTTTACAAAACAACAACAGCGGTATTTTTGATGGTCTTGTTTCAGGCCAGTACACCGTAAGTTCAACTGATGTTAACGGTTGCACTGCTACAAGCAGCGTAATTTTGAACCCACCTTACCCCGATGAGTTTGTGATCACTTCCGATTCTACTTCTTGTAACGGTTCATCGTATTTGGATGGCGCCATACATGTAACACCGATATCAGTAGTTAACCAGCCTTACTATTATTCAGTAGATAATGGCGGCAATCAGCTAACCGGAGATTTCATGAATCTTTCAGCCGGCAACCATATACTTATTATGACTAATAAGAACGGTTGTGTTACCGATACCTTTGCCTTTGTTGAACAGCCGGCCTTAGGTACCATTGCGGTTACCCCGGGCGATACGACTATTCAGTTGGGAGAAAGCCTGCAGTTATCAGTAAACATCAGCCCTTACACTTCATCGGATGTTACTGCATATAACTGGAGTCAGATACAAGGCATTAGCTGTGCAGATTGTGCTGCGCCTGTGGTTAGTGCATACGAAACAGCAGAGTATAACGTATCCGTAACCTATGGTAAAGGTTGCGTGGCAACATCATCAGTAAAAGTAGTGGTTGAAGGTCAGCCGCCGGTATTTATACCTAATGCCTTCTCCCCTAATGGCGATGGCAATAACGACCTTTTTATGGTGTACGGCGATGCTATCAGTAAAGTAGAGCTAAGTATCTTCAACCGTTGGGGCGAAGAGATTTTTAGATCTACTGACCGTTTAGCAGGCTGGGATGGCACTTATAAGGGCCAACTCCAAAACCCTACCGTTTACACTTACGTTGCCGCTATTACTTATTTAGACGGCAAACAAATTCAGAAGAAAGGAACTGTTACTATTTTACGCTAAGCGTATAAAAAGGTTACACTGTTTGGAACATATTTTGAAGAAAAAGAAGGGGGCTTTAGCCCCCTTTTTTTTCTCCTTAAATAGCAATCTTTCCTTGCTACTAACTCTCGATTATCTACTTAAAACCTCCCTCCCTTTAAACTAAGCTTGTGCCCTAAACTCAAACACCTATAAACCGGGTGTTGATCAAACAAAAAAAGGCCGGAATTTCTTCCGGCCCTACTGCGAATTTGGTTAGCAACAATTATACCTTAGGCGCAGTTTCCTCTTTATTAAGCCCACGGCTGAAATACATTAATACCGCCAGGGTAAGGAATAAACCTATTGAACCGATAAGCAGCGACAAATCTTCTAAGCGCAGCGTAGTATACAGGAAGATATATAGCAACACTTGCACAAGGGCTGCCACAGCCGAGTAAAACTTATTGCGCAACACACTAATAGAGAACAATGCGATAAGCCCGGTAACAGCAGCAGCCGAGATAAAGTAGGCTTTATCAAAGCCCAGCCATTCGCTTAACGATAGCAGCAACAGGTAGAAGATAGAAATAGCAAGCCCTATAAGCAGGTACTGCACAGGGTGTACTGATATACCACTGCGCAACTCTATAATAAAAAAGAAGATAAAGGTTAAGGATATAAAGAGAACGCAGTAACGCACGGAGCGATGGGTCTTTTGATACTCATCAGCGGCTATCCACATCTTAACGCCAAAGTCAGAGGCGCTTAGGTTGGGGTTCTCCCCTTCCCAATGCTGTAAAAAGCTTCTGTTCAGTTCCAGCACTCTCCATTGCGCGGTAAAGCCTGTAGGCTTATCCTCGTGCACAGGTAAAAAAGCACCGTCGAAGGAAGGTGAAGGCCAGTCAGACTTAAGGTTAACGATGGTATTTTTGCCAACCGGCGTAAAAAACATAGCCTGCGAGCCGGCCAATTCTAAATCAAACTCAAAAGCGCCGCCCTTAACAAAGTCTATAGTATTTAACGGAAAGCTGATGCCACTACCCAACAGGTTTAAGTTGCCGCCGGGCTGCGCTACAATCTCCAGCGAATCCCACTTCATCGTAACTTTATTGCGTATGCCGCGCACATCAGTTATACCTACAATTAACCTGGCCTCCTGCATGTTAGCAGTTGCCGGAAGCGCCGGTAACACATTGGTAAACTGTGGAGCAAAGGTACCCTTAACGTGCATCTTACTTTGATACAATACCGCTTCGTAAATACCGCGGTGGCGTTTTTCCGATTTCATATCCCCCCCTACTTCTATCTCATCGGGCAGGTAATAGCTGTAGTCAGTTTCAGTGTATAATTGTCCGTTTGCATCCTTCCTGGTTACCGTAAATGGCACCATCAATACAGGGCCGGTTATGCGCTGCTCCAGCCCCCATTTGTTACTTATTTCATTAATAGCATCGTCGTGGGTGGTTTGCCGCTCGTATACTAATGATTGTATCATGCCCGACGGAATCAGCAGTATTAATACCAGTATGCCGATAAGAAATAACCGCACAGTGGCAGAGGTGCGAACTTTATTTACCAGCCGTTCGCCTAAGCCGGGGGAAGGAGTTTCCTGTTCCATGGTTGTTTGATTTTGGTTTATAGCGCAAATAAAGAAAGGCTTTCATTCAAAAAGCACTTTGTAATACAAAGTTAACAGAAATTTGGAATAAGCAAACACCTCAAAAACTTTCTGAAGACTATAGGTAGGAAAAACAGTTCGGTCCAAGTTTCGGGTTAACCGCAATAGAACGTCTTGCTTATATTTGGTATTGTTAGTTTAGCATAATAAATCTATACATGAAAAAGTATCTCCCCTTCCTGTTTCTGTTATTTGCTTTAGGCAGCCGTGCCTCAACCGGCGATACCATAAGAGTGATGACGCACGATACTGTGCTGATAACTACCGATCCCGGAGGCTCGGGCCATACGGAGTACCCGCGATGGGGAGTTTTCCCTTCTTCCGCAACCAAGTACAGCAAAGTGCTACTGCGCATGAAGTTTGCCTGCCCTAATGTAGCGGGCCTTACCTGTGGCGAGTGGGATTACCTTAACTGGATATATGTACGCCGCACGCACAGCGTAAATGATACTTCAAAGAACGTATCCCTGGCTACCTTTATTACCCCATACGGCCACTTTTGGCCAAACACCTGGAATTTTGAATGGGTAATGGACGTTACCGACTACTCACCTCTGCTGCACGACTCCGTTGAAATTGAATACGACCACACCGGTTACGAAGCCAGTAACGACCGCGGCTGGCGGGTTACGTTAGAGTTTATTTGTATAGAAGGCCAGCCTGGCCTTGAACCTGTTAAAGTGGAAAACCTTTATAACGGCAGCTATTGCTATGGTTGTAATGGTAACTCAATCGAAAACTTCTTAACAGAGAAAACCGTTACAGCCGCCGGTGAGGAAGGCGTTTTACGTTTCCGCATTAACCAAACCGGCCACGGTAGCGACGGTACAGGCTGCGGTGAGTTTTGCAATAAGTTGCGCACTGTTTACTGGGATAGCGGCTTTGTAGAGCAAGCACCCGTTTGGAGATATTGCGGTATTAACCCCCTCTTTCCGCAATACGGTACCTGGTTGTATGACAGGGCCAACTGGTGCCCGGGCGCCCCTGTTAAACCAAGCACTTACGATTTTGTAGTAGCAGGCAACAGCACCCACAAGTTAAATGTGGATATGGAAGATTATATTGATAACGGTGCCGGAAATTACATGATAACCAGCCAGGTAATACATTTTAAGCCGAATATATATACTGAAGATGCCGAGCTGTATGATGTTATAGCACCAAGTGATAAAGATGAAATGCTGCGTTTTAACCCTGTTTGCGCCAATCCTAAAGTGATAATTAAAAACAATGGCAGCAATCCGTTAACCAAGGCCGAAATTAAGTACGGCATACAGGGCGATTACATTTATACCTATTTCTGGAACGGCTATTTAAAAACCAACGAAAAGGAAGAAGTGGACCTGCCAAATCTTTTCTATAGCCAAACCCCTTCTTCTAATACGTTTACCGCATGGATAGATTACCCCAATGGTTTACCGGATAATTATAATTACAACGATACTGCGCGCACCTTTGCTGCTATGCCACCGGTGCATGATTCAACGCTAATAGTGGTTATTAAAACCAACAAGAACCCGCAGGAAACCACCTGGAAGATATACGACAGCAACAGCAATGTGGTGGATAGTAACGATGCAACCAACTACGCTAACCTTACGGTATATCGCGATACGCTGCACCTTACCGATGGCTGTTATGAATTGGATATAAACGACGCCGGAGGCGATGGCCTTGATTTTAACTGGGCTAATGGACAAGGTGTTGGCTTTATCCGTTTAACCCGCATCAACAACCAGGTGATTAAGAGTTTCCCTGCTGATTTCGGTAGCGGTTTGCGTTACCAGTTCTATGTTGGCCAGCCCTTAGTGGATTTCCCTAACGCGATAAATGAAACAGCAGAAGTAAGCCTGTTTGAAGTTTACCCTAACCCTACGAGCAAAACATTAAACATTGATGCAGTGCTTACTAAAGCAGAGGACACAGACATTGAAATTTACGACCTGGTGGGCCGCCGCCTGCTAAATAAACACCTGGAGAAATTCAGCAGCGGTATTACGCAGTATGATTTTAGCGGAGATGGTGCAGGCATCTATTTTGTGCGATTGCACACTGCAGATAAAACGATTGTAAAAAAGGTTGTAGTAAGTAAATAACTTACTGCTTTGTCCCCCTGACCAACGAAGTTGGGATAGGGGGACGAGGAAACCGAAGCAGCATGCGCAGGTTGCCGGAGGGGGTGTTTGTTTACACGGCTTTCTTTTCAGCAGCTTTCTTCTCTTCTTCCAGCTTGTAAACGTCATTATAAAAACGCAGCCAGCCGTTTTCATCTACATCAGCAGTCAAATAAAGTATCAATACCGGAAATTTCTTTTTCAATGAAAAGGATGTTGGTTTTTCATCATGTAAACATTGATTAAGTTTAGCCACAGTGCTGGAGTCCAGGCCTTCCTGCAGCACATAATTCGCTAACTCCATTGGCTTTTCTAATCGCACGCAACCGTGGCTCATAAAGCGATCCTTCTTCGTAAACAAATCGCGGCGGTTGGTATCGTGCAGGTAAATAAAGTAAGGCGAGTTAAGGTCGAACTTTAAAACACCCAATGCATTATCGCAACCTGTACTTTGGCGTATGCGGTAAGGGAAACGCGCCGGTGTTAAGGTCTTCCACTTAATCTGTGCAGGGTCTAGTTCTTTGCCCCGGTTATCCAATATCTGTAGGTTGTTAGCCTCCAGGTAATCAAGGCTCTTCTGTATTTTAGGCAACATCTCCTTAACGGCAATATCATTAGGCACATTCCAGTAGGGGTAGGTAATAACCTTGGTAATGTAAGCAGTAAATGATGGCGTTTGGGTACTGGTTTTTCCTACAATAACCCGCATAGTTAAATCTTTGGCCGAATCAGGATTTACGATCTGTAAGCGCGCTGCGGGTATATTAACCAGTATAAACTCATGCTCATTTAGTCGGCCGGTCCAACGCCAGTAGTTTAGGCTCTCTTTCATTTGGCGCATGGCACCCGCCAATGGGCGGTTCAGGGCTGTAATAGTTTTGGCATCCAGCTTACCGCTGGTATCCATATTCATCATTTTTTGGAAGCCCTTTAGCGCCGCACTCATGCGCAGGGCATCACTGCTATCCCCTACCAGGCTATCTGTAACCAGGCCATAAAAGTTCAGCTTTACGGAAGCCGCTATCAGCCCGGCCTCATTATTCGCAACGGTTATCGTATCCGCCTCCGGAAAATCGGCCAAAAACGCGTTCATCCGGTTTAGCTGCGTTTTTAAATAAATGTATTGCGGTATGCGGGGCTCAATGCTATCCAGCGTTCTTCTCCAGTTTTTGTGCAGCATTAAATCGCTGTACATGTTTACTATGCGGGCTGTGTCAATATTATACTTTACTCCGTTAAAGGAAATATCAATTTCTTTTCCGTAAGCTACATCAAACAAAAACGACATAGCTGCATCCGAAAAGATCAATTCGTTTTCGGCTTCAAATTGCTCTAAGTCCACCTTGCCCGATGATATAAGCGAATCGTATTTCTGTATATAATCCTGGTGATAATTCTTAGGGTCCAGGCCCAGGCTATCCGCATAGCTAAGCATGCCCATAAGCATGGTGCGGTAAAACTCGCTGCGGTCGCTCCAGGTTTGGGTGTAACCGTATTGCTTGTAATACTTCTCCAGCAGGGCATTGTTCTGAAGTGCTTCGGTATCGCCTTTAACATTTATCTTTTTCTGCAGGTGTAAAACCTCCAGTACACGGTCCTTTGTTTTGGTTACCCAGGGCTTTTTAAAAATTACAATGCCCGCTGTAAGCAGCACCACCAACAGCAGCAACCCTGCCACCAATGGTTTTTTACCTTTTGTGTTATTCATGGTTGTATTTGCCTTCTACCAAATTTATTCAACCCCAAAGCGCTGGCGGGTAAGTTTTAAAAACAAGCGGGTACTTTGGGCCGTTTCATTCCATTTGTATTTCTCCATCAACTGCTCGCGGATGTACTGCTGGGCTCCTTCAAAATCCTCTACCCGGTCAATATTGCCCACCGCGGTATTAAAAGCATCAATATCCCCGTTAAACAACTCGTTTACAAATACAATGCGCTTGTTAAGGTCTACCAGGTCCTTCATAGGTTTATGGCTAAGGCTGCGGTGTATCTCTTTAGAGGTAGTTTTAAGCTTCTCGTTTAATCCCCCTCCGCTTTTTATAACTTCATTAAGCGCTCCTTTTATTGGCTTTTCCTCTTTAACGGGTCTTGTCACTTCCTCTTTAAGGGGTGCCTTAGTAATCACCACATTCTCCTCCTTGGGCTCATTAACTGCGGCAATAAGCAGTTCAGGCTGTATGCTCTCCTGTTCCACTTCAGCCTCAGGCGCAACCTCCTGCTTTACAGGCGGCGTTATATTGTGCGCCGGCCGGCTTTTGGCATTTTCTACTTCCTCGTACAAACTGCGCAGGTATTGCTGTAGAAGGTCCAGCTCAATACGCGATAAACCCGTAAGGTTACCGCCCGAAGCAATTGCATTTATTTTTTCCACTAATTCCGATACATTTGAGCGCATAGCAAGGCTTTTTCCGTTTAAACAAACATAGGAAGAAAGTTGAAGTTTAGGGTGTTAGATTACTAGTGTTGCATTGCTATAAAACGCCGAAGATTAACGGGTATTATGTTTATTGAACCACTTAGCGGTAAAGAAAAAAAAGGCTGGATTGAGGTTGTATGCGGCAGCATGTTCAGCGGTAAAACGGAGGAGTTGATACGTCGCCTTAAACGGGCCCATATTGCCAATAAGAAAGTAGAGATTTTTAAACCCATGGTAGACGTGCGCTACCACGAAACCAACGTAGTTAGCCACGACTCCAACAGCATACGTAGCACGCCGGTAGCCCACTCCGAAAACATATTGCTAATGGCCGAAGGCATTGAGGTGGTTGGCATAGATGAAGCCCAGTTCCTAGATATGGAACTGCCCCACGTTTGCGAAAAGCTGGCGCAAAAAGGCGTTAGGGTAATTATTGCCGGCCTTGATATGGATTTTGAAGGCAAGCCCTTTGGCCCCATGCCCCAACTACTGGCCATTGCCGATTATATTACCAAGGTGCACGCCATTTGTGTGAAGTGCGGCGAGATTGCCCACTTTAGCTACCGTACTACTGCCGATAAACAACGTGTTTTATTAGGCGAAAAGGACAGCTACCAACCCCGCTGCCGCAGCTGTTATTATAAGGGGGAATAGGCTTTTACAACTTCACTATTACATATTCACCTTCATTACGTAAGCACTTACTTATTTTTCCACAAAGG
>CAZUHU010000047.1:16975-21399 GCA_964620645.1 uncultured Chitinophaga sp. | reverse complement strand
AAAAACCCTCTCTTGCGGAGAGGGTTTTGCTTGAATGTATTTTGAAGATTACTTCTTCTTTTCTTCAGGTTTAGCAGCAGCGGCAGGTGCGGCAGCAGGTGCAGCAGCGGCAGCAGGAGTTTCCTCAACAACTGTGCGCGGTATAGAAACGCGAACAAGTGGAAGTGCTTCTGAATGTAAGAAAGTTAAGCCCGGGATTTGAAGATCGCGAACACGCTTAACTGAACCAAGGTCCATATCAGCAACGTTTAAGTCGATGTGGGCAACAAGGTCCTTAGGTAAAGCTCTAACATATAAGCGACGAACGGCTTGCTCAAGCTTACCACCCGCAGTTATACCTTTAGGCGTGCCTATAAGGTTAAGGGCAACGTTCACTTTTACAGGAACGCTTTCCTGAAGCTCCTGGAAATCGATGTGCAGCAGCGCATCTTTTACCGGTTCAAATTGCAATTCTTTTACAATGGCTTTGTACGTTTTGCCATCAACACTGATTTCGGCAATGCGAAGCTCAGGCGTGTAAATCAGCTTACGGAATTGAGCCGCAGGAGCTGAAAAGTTAAGGGTGGTTTCGCCACCGTACAAATTACAGGGTATGTTACCTGCCCTGCGCAGAGCGCGCGTAGCCTTCTTACCTAAATCGGTTCTTGGCGCGCCGTTGATTACTACAGTTTCCATTTTTCGAATAATGGTTTATGGTGAATAAATAAAATACTAAGTGATTATACGCTTGGCGTTAAAAACAAGGAGTTAATACTCTTGTGTTCGTGGGTGTTGCGTACCGCCTGGGCAAACAATTTACCTACGCTAAGCGCTTTTATCTTTTTGCTTTTTTGCTTAAGCGGTAACGTATTGGTTACAATTAACTCAAGCAACTGGCTGTTTTCAATATGCTCATACGCTTTACCCGAAAGCACTGCGTGGGTGCATAAGGCCCTAACACTTGCTGCGCCCTTTTCCATTAACAGGTTAGCGGCGTTGCAAAGTGTGCCACCGGTATCAATCATATCATCTACCAGTATTACGTTTTTGCCTTCCACATTACCTATCAGCGTCATTTCGGCTACCTCGTTGGCGCGCTTGCGGTACTTATCGCATATCACCATATCGGCATTAAAATGCTGGGCATAAATGCGGGCGCGTTTTACCGAACCAACATCCGGTGAAGCAAAGCAGAGGTTATCCCACTTTTGCTTTTGCACATAAGGCAGAAATATAGCGCTACCGTTCAGGTGATCCACCGGAATATCGAAGAAACCCTGAATCTGGCCTGCGTGCAGGTCCATAGTCATTACACGGTTAGCACCGGCAGCGGTAAGCAGGTTAGCTACCAGCTTGGCTGCAATGCCTACACGGGGGCGGTCCTTACGGTCCTGGCGGGCATAACCGAAATAAGGAATTACAGCAACGATATAATCTGCCGAAGCACGCTTGGCAGCATCTATCATCATCAATAACTCCATCAGGTTATCAGCCGGCGGCGGGGTGCTCTGTATTATAAATACAAAAGAGCCGCGAACGGATTCCTTGATTTCGGGCTGAAATTCGCCATCACTAAATTGAAGAACGTCCATTTTCCCAAGGCCCTGGCCATAGTAGTCAGCAATATCTTCTGCCAGGTACTGAGTGGCAGTTCCGGAAAACAGTTTCACATCAGTGGTCAGAATAGGCATCCTAGGCTATTTTTTGGGACTGCAAAGATAAGTTTTGAAGGGAGAATTCAAAGGAATAAGAGGAATGAACCGCCGAAAGTATTGAATTAAACACGTGAAACATAATTCATTGATAAACAATGAAGTTTACTTGATTTTTGTGCCATTACCCCATTAATTAATGCAAGCCGGGGAAGGTAGTGTGCCATACCTTTACACAAAAGAAGAAATATGAAGAAATTTTGTTTGTGGGCCCTTTTAAGCATGGTGGCGGGGGCAGCCAACGCCCAATTTAACCTGGATTGGAACCTGTTTTGTGTTGAAGCGGTTTATTATGATACCGTTCCCAACCAATTGGTGGTAATAGTCAGCAATGCCAACAGCAACCACATTAACTACCCCGTGGTGCAGGTTGTTAGCCCGCAAAACGATACTATCGGCAACCCGCAGGGCACCTTTGATATGTTTGCCCAGTTAGGCGGAAGTACTCAGGATTACCATATACCTATTACTCAAAACGGTATTACCGACTTTAGCGGTTATACCTTTTTAATGCGCGATGAAAGCTGGGACACCAGCGGAGTAATTGGCAAGTGTTTTATAAATGGTATAAAAGAAGAAACGAAGAGCCCGGAGATACTGCTACAAGGCAATTTCGGTATAAGACTAAACGGTGATTTTATTGGTGAAGTTTTGTTTACCGACCTAAGCGGCAGGATTATTGAAATACCTAAGACCGGCGAACAGAGTTGGGACATCTCAACGTTGCCACCGGCTGTTTACGTGGTAGCGGTTAAGCATGGAGAGCAGTGGTTGAGTAAACAGTTTATGAAATACTAGGCTACTCCTCTTCTGTAAACATTTCCTTTTGCAGCAGGTCGCCTTTTGGGCCAAATACAAGGTCGTAACTTTCTTTGCCTTTAAATGCTGTAAAAGCGTAGGTAACGCCTTTGGGTGTTTCTACCATGTAAACTTCCTGCACGCTAAAGCCCTGAAACTGGCTGTTAAATGAGCGGTTAACAGCGGCGGGTAGCTGGTTAAGGTTAATTTCTGTTTCGGTTTGAAGCCACAGGCCCTTATCAGAAAAAGTGGCGCTCTGTACCTTCTTTTCATTGAAAAACTGCACCTGGTAATTACCGCTATCGGCCACAAACCAGGAATCCTGCTGGGCCTGCGGGAATTTTGCACGGAAGGCGCTGCCTACTGCACCCGGCACTTTGTTAGGTGTTATTTTTTGTGCTGTAAGCTGTAAAGCAAAACAACAGGCAAGCAGAAGTGCGAAAAGCGGTTTAGGCATAGGGCAGATTTATCTACCACCTAAATTGGCAAATTTCCGGCACTTAGTTTAATGTAGAATGAGCGCCATCTTCCAACAGGCGTTCCTGTTGCTGGGCGGCTTCCTCCTCCTGATGCACTTTTTCCCTTCTGCCGGTTACTTCATCAAACAATTCCTCATACTTAGGGTGGTTTGTGCCCATCAGGCGGTCCCAGATGTTGAAGTACAAGCCATAGTTACAATTAACGTAACGGTGGTGCATGTTATGATTGGTTGGCGTATTACTCCATTTAAAAAAGTTGTTGTGTACAAACCAGGATGGCATAATCTCGTAACCCAGGTGGCCTATAACATTAAACACAATCATCCAGATAGATAGTATCAGGAATGAACTGAAATGTATAGGCAGTGATAACAAAAGAATAGGAACAAAGCCAATCTCCAACACCGCCTCAATAGGATGGAATGAAAAAGCTGCCCATGGTGTGGGATCGGTACTCATGTGATGTACGCGGTGCACATACTTGTAAATTTTCGGATGGTGCATTAAGCGGTGCATCCAGTAAAAATATGCATCGTGAAAAAAGATAATGAATACAGAGGTAAAGATATAATACCAAAGCGGGCGGCTGTTCCAATCGCCGTACTTTTGCACCCAGCCATGTGTACGCAGGTAATTAATAAGTACCACCACAAGGCCAAAAACTGCAAAGGTGAGGAAGGAGTATTTTATTTCATGTAATATGCGCTTATTATCAGGAAACTTCTGCTGTATCTTCATGTAGAACCAATCCTTTCGTTTGATAACATAAAACACAAGGAAGAAGCCTCCGGCAAAAAGCAGGTAGCGGGCTGTAAGCAGGCCAAACACAACAATCCACCGTAATAATGGGCCCAATTCCTGGGGTATAAGCGCTGACATATTCGTGATTTTACTGCAATTTAAATTACAGCCCGAATACTACCGTACGGTTTTATGCGAAGTGCCTCAATTTTGAAACGAAGTGCGGTATTTCACAATCGGGTAAGGGGTTATTCGCACTTAAATTATCTTTACTTACCACACCATGCGAAATGCTGTTTTATTCATACTACTGGTAACTGTGTTGGGGTCAGTAATCAGTTTTTATGCCCAGCGCGAATTGGGACTTGGGCATATTGACCCTGTCCTGGAGTATTACCATTTATTTATACCCTACCACACCCAAACAGGCCAGCCTGATAAACCCGAAGCCAGAAACCGCCTGGAGGAGTTTATGGACCACGGAGTAGACTACCTGAAAAACGAGAAACTAACCAACGAGATACGGCCACAGATGGCCCTTATTACCCTGCTGTTTTTTATAGCCAGCCTTATACCGGCCTACCAGGTATATAGGGGCAAAAGTTTTTCTACCACCCTGGCGGTGACAGTTGTGGTGCTATACCTGATAGCCTCGCTATGGTTACGGTTTAGAGAATACTGGGTATATGGCTAAGGCACGGTACTGAAATTGCAG
>CAZUHU010000047.1:13608-16875 GCA_964620645.1 uncultured Chitinophaga sp. | reverse complement strand
TGCTGCTTTTTATAAATGTCATCGCCGTAATAGCGAACAATGCTTTTTATAAAAGTGGGATTGATGTAGTACGGTATGGCATCAACAACATTCATGTTTTCGTCTAACACTACCAGTGTAGGCAGCACAAAGTTGTTGCGCGTTAAAGCAAGGGTTAACTGATGGAAAGGGAACTGTGGCTGGCGCTGATTAGCAAAAGCCTGTCCTTTTATGTATAGCGTATCAGTGGTTTCAGGATAGAAATCAACCAGGTTGAATTTATCGCGAATGAAAGCGTAGGATGAATCGTGGATGAAAGAGGTATTCTTCATTACCTTACAGGAGTTGCACCAATCGGTATGAATGAAAACAAGCGTTTTCTTTTTGCCTGAAGTGTTAGAGGGCGTAAAGAACTCCTTCGGGGTTTTCCATTTCAATTCATTAAGCCTTACCTGAATAGTGGAGTCATAAAAAGCCTTGCTGAACTGCTCGTTAAACTCATCGAAAGAACTGTTGCGATAGGCGTTTTCAAGTGAGAAGATGAGCATGGGCTCCAGTTTCTTTTGGTCCAGATAACCCTGGGCAAGCATGCTTAAGGTAAACTCGTTTTTAGTTTTATCGAAGCCGTTTAAAAACAAAGTAGTAGGATACATCATTTTGTTCTGCAATAGTTTTGCAGCAAGTGAATGCGTGGTGCGCTCACCCACGCCAAGCGGTGCGTAGCGCTGGCCCAGGTAAGTTACAGTGTCCTTGCCTTCCGCATTAAATTTTACGGGGTAAAAGTTGTTGTTGATGTATGCGGCCAAATCGGGGTTAGCATAAGTGGTTTGCATCATACGTTTACACCAGCCACACCAATCGGTATAAAAGTCAACAATAATGGGCCGGGGTTGTTTTTCGTACAACTTCATGGCCTCTTCCAACTTCATCCACTTTACCAGGCTGCCTTCGCTATCAGCCTGCGCATGCGCTGTTGAAAACGAGAGGACCAAAAGAAGAATCCAAAGGGAAATATACTTATGCATATAAACAAAGGTAATAGAGTTTGCCAATGCAATGGCAGCCTGCCTGTACGGCTTGCTAAGTACTTCATTAAAAATTGCTAAAGGCAGTAGCTGAACTAAACGGCTACCTTTTTAAGGGCTTCCATCCATTTGCTTCTGTCGAAATAAACCTCGTTACGGATAATAAGGCCGTCCTTCAGTTCTACAATATCAAGGCCGGTTTCGTGTATTACCTTGCCACCGGCAGGTATGCTGGCTTTCCATTTAAGGATAAAGCCGTTTTCTATTGAAATAATCTCCTCGGCATGCCATTTCCAATCGGGGTTCATGGCAAGCAGTTTTTCAAAGTAAGGCAGTAACTGGCGGTAACCCTGGCGGCCATCGCGCTTGGCGGGGTCACTATAGTAAGCCTCCGGGTGGTAGAATTTCATCAAATCCATTGGCCGGTTGCCCGTCCAGGCAGCAAGCCATTTTTTACAAAAACTTTCGTGATTCATGTGTTTGGGGTTACCTGTAAGAGCAAATATTGAGAAAGAAGGTTGTATGAAAAAATATATTGAAAGATTTTTTATATAAAAATGCAGATATCCTTTATACAAGCTGCGGCTTGTAATTTAGGTTGCAACCGCCACCCGCTGAAGCCGTAAAAAACGGATATGTTTTTGTGGGTAAAGGATTTTTGGCAAAACCTGGTTAGCGCAGGTTTAAGTGAAGGGCTTAGCACCAGGCAACGCAATAGTATAATTGCTGTTAATCGCGCCTGGGTTATTTTAATGGTGATTCAGTTGAGTTGCCTTGTATCTCATGTAATAAACCAATTAGGGCGCAGCGCTGCCATGACAGCCTTTTACATAGGTGGCCTGCTGTTAGTTCATCTTTTGATGCGTAAGCGCCATGTTAATGCCGCAAAAATTACTGCTATTGCGGTTATAAACTTTAACACCTTTTTGATGGCCGTGTTTTTAGGGCCGCAAACGCGCATTATTGACTTTTTGCTGCTTACCGCCCTTCTGCCTTTATACCTGTTTGAGATTGATAACCGCAAAATGATAGTATGGGGTACCGGCATAAGCATTATACCCTTTGCGCTGTATCAATATGCTGCTGAACAATTGGGTAGCTTTGCGCTGCCCCTGCCCGAGCAGCTGATGATTTATAAAACAACCACCTGGGTAATTATACTTTGCCTGGTGGCACTGCTATACCTTATTTACGATAAAAACCTAAGTTACGAACGTGATGTGAACGCCACCGAAAAGAGGTTGATTGAACAGCGTAAACTTTACGAAATGATATTGGAACAGATACCGATTGATATTGTAACGTTTGATAAAGAACTACGCTACACGTACATAAACAGCACAGCGATACGAGATGCGGAAGTGCGTAAATGGCTGATTGGCAAAACCAATGTAGATTACTTCAAAAGCCGCAACCTGGATATAAATGTTGCCTACGAGCGCGACAGAATTTTGCATGAAGCGTTGCAAAAAGGCGATAAGGTAGAAACGGAGGAAGTGATGGTTGACCGCCACGGACATCAGCGTTGTACTATAAAGGGCTCCTCGCCGGTTTACTCAGAAGACAGGAAGGAACTATTGTGCCTTATAGGATACTCGCTGGATATAACCGGCATAAAAGAAGCTGAAGGAAAGCTACGCGAATATGCGGTTGAACTGGAGCGGAAGAATGAAGACCTGCAGCATTTTGTAAACGCCACCTCGCATGATTTGCGAAGCCCGTTGAGAAACATTGTTTCGTACCTGCAATTGTTAGAACGCAAGAACCTTAACATACTGGATGAGGATTCGCGTTCGATGATAGGATTCACCATTAAATCGGTAAAACACTTAAACCAACTTATCAGTGATATTTACCAGTATTCAGTAGCTGACAGTAACGATAAGCCCGGAGAAACAACAGACCTTAATAAGGTGGTGCAAAATGTACTTAACCAGTTCAGCAGCATTATTGAGGAAAAAAGTGCCGTTATCAATATTAATCACCTGCCGGTGTTAGACCTGGTACCATCCCATATGGAAATGCTGTTCTCTAACCTGATAGGTAACGGTTTAAAATACAATCAATCCGCCAGGCCGAAAGTGGCCATAGAATGCAGTGAAAACGAGGACTACTTCACCTTTACTATAAGCGATAACGGTATAGGTATATCAGAAGAATACAGCAAGAAAATATTTGAGATGTTCAGGAGATTGCATAGTGCGGAAGAATATGAGGGAACGGGCATGGGCCTTGCCATCTGCAAAAAGATAGTAGAAAGTTA
>CAZUHU010000047.1:0-13508 GCA_964620645.1 uncultured Chitinophaga sp. | reverse complement strand
TTTATAGTGTTTATGCACGATAACCTGGTGCATGTATCCATGTGGGTAGAGAAACAACTTTCGCTACCGCTTTACAACCGTGCTACGGCTATTGTTTACCTGCTGTTTTTATTTGTACTGTGCCTAACCTTATGGAAACAGTTTCCCCGTTATAGCGATAACCCAAAGTTAAAGCTGGCTTACCTTGCAATTACCATTACGCTGGTAATTATCCATTCACGTTTTATGTTCGAATCGAACATAGAAGTGATACACTCCTTTGAGTTTACCTTCCTTACGGTTATGCTGTTTCCGTTAACCCGGAGGTTTGGCGCCTCTATCTTTTTTACGTTGCCGTTTATGCTGATTGATGAGTGGTATCAATACATCTATCTGTACCCCGATTGGAACGACTACCTGGACCTTAATGATATTGTGATGGATACTTATGGCAGCGCACTAGCTATGATCATTCTGTTTATAGCCGGTGTTAAAGCCGAGATAAACAGCAAGCCTCTGTTTAAGCGCCCTGAATTTATCGCGCTTATTTGCGGTGCAGTGGTTGTAGCCGTTTTAATTTTTACCGGTGTAATAGCACCTTATTTAAGCAATAAAACAGCTAATACCCTTTTGGTGATTAACGAAGGAGTGGGGCCCGAACCTTTTTACAGGGCGCACCCCACCCACAACATTATGTACCATGTAATGAAACCGATTGAGGGATTAGTGGTAATAGGCCTGCTGCACCTTTTTTATTTCGGCCTTGATGTATTCAGAAAATAGCAGCGGTTACTTTTTAAGGTAGCTGTTTATAGCTTCTACATATTGCTCAAAAGCGTCAATTCCTTTACGGGTTGCTTTGCAGGTAGTAAGCGGGTAATTGCCCCTGAAGGATTTTTCGATTACGATATAGTCGGCCTCGTATAACTTTTGCAACTGGGCGCTTAGGTTACCGGCAGTAGCCCCCGTTTTTTCTTTAAGAAAAGAGAACTCCGCTTCTTTAACGCTAACCAGTAAACTCATTACCGCCAACCGCAGTTCAGAATGCAGTAAGGGGTCGAGAGGTTTAAACATTTTGTCCGGCTTTGTAATTTCTCCACAATAAAATACCGGGTATTATATAACCAATAAAGGTAGCGCCGGCATTTATCAGCAATTGTATTTCGGGTTGCGAATAAGCAGCAATAAAGGAGCAAATCCAAAAAACGATGCCGCCAATGGTAAGCGCAGCAAAACGGAACATGCGGCCCGAAACAAAGGTAGCCAGGCCTACTAAAGCCAGGATAAAGGGTATAGGACTAATGCCGTTCATTACACTGAAGTAGATAACGCAGAAGATGGTTACGCCGAAACCCATCCACAGAAAACCATAAGAGGCTTCGGAATGCGATACTACTTTTTCGGTTTTCTTTTTGCGCCATTCATATATGCCGGCTATGGGGCCACCAACAAAGGGCATAAGCATCCATACCAAAAAGCCTTTTTCATTAGGCGAAACCGCAACGAAGTAATAGTTTAAGAGGCTGGCGATAATTACTAAGCCACCCCAGAGCAGAAAATGAAAGCCGTCCTCGTTTATCTTGTTTTGAGCGGTAGCAATCATTGAATGAATGATGTGCAGGCTTTCATCATGGGTAAGTTTTTTCTCTGTTGATTCCATTGTTTGGGTTTTAGTTGATTTATAAACTTGACACAAATGTAAAGTAGTTTATTTTATAAACCAAAATATTTTAACAATTTAATTTTAGGATACGTCCTAAAAAGCCGGGCTATAGCTTAATAAAAATCAGCTGGTAAGTGCCGCCGTTGCCATCGCTGGTGCTTAGTGTAAGGCGGTCGTCTTCAATGGAATCAATATGGTAAAGGGTACCGAGAATATTCATCTCCTCCCCATCCAGTGTATACGTAAAGGGCACCTGGTTACCGGCTAAGGTAACATGGCCGGGGCAGCCTTTATCCGGCTTCTGGCATTTCTCAAAAGTTAAGGTAAAGGCGCTGGTTATAGGAAAGCCCGTAAAGTTGTTGAGGGTGTCAATATCAACCTGCAGACCTGCAATTACAACATACTTTGCTTTCCAATCGCCATCTAATTGTTTAGAAAGCCTTTGTTCCTTAGTGCAAGAAGCCAAAGCAAAAACTAAAAAGGCAACTATAACTGCTATACCTGTGATTTTTGTTTTCATATGCATGTATTGATGTAGGTTATTGGGTAGACAAATATGGGGCCATTTTATTAAATACACTATCACTTAGGCCGGGCAGGCTTTTCAGTTCATTCACATCCTTTATACCCTTCATTTTATCGCGATAAGTGCAGATAGCCTTTGCCGTTTTATAATCCAGGTAAGGGTGCCTACTTAGCTGTTTAGCATCAACACCGTTTACATGAATAAGCTGTACATCAGCCGTACTAACCGTAAACCTGCTTTTTAAATTGCGATAGGTACTGTCAGGCAAGCCATAAACTTCCTTTAACTGCTCCACCGCAACAAAGCCACCGAGGGCCTGCCGAAAGCGAATGATGCGGCGGGACAAAGTAGAACCAAGCCCGGGCAGCGCTTCGAAATCTGCGGAGTCGGCCTTATTGATATCGAGAACCGATGTTTTAAAAGAAGAGGGCTTATTGACCGAAGGGCTACTCTCCTCCCGCGGCGCGTTGTTGTACTCCGGCTGCGCAGCATTTACGGAATCGGATGAATTGTATTCTGCAAGGAAGGCGTCTACCTCTTTTTTATACGACGATTGCGTTAAGGGCTTGGGAGGATTAAGCAATTCATAAATTTTTGCACCACCCAAAACCAACAGGCAAAGCACCACCAATACCATTATACCGTTGCGTTCCGCACGGGTAAATGTAAAATACTGCTGAAGCCACCGCCACATGGCAGTGAATATATGAAAGGAAAGAAAAAAGTGACTTAAGAAGTTTGCGCCGGCCTTAGCATTACAAAGTCGTTCATAAAAAATCCGCCACCTATATCAAAGTCGCCAACCTGTTCTATTACAAAGCCCATTTTAAAATAGAAGTTGATAGCCTTAAAATTTTGACGGTTAACCTGCAGGCGAACCGGTAAGCCCGGCTTCATCTGTTGCAAAAGGAAATTGAAAAACGCCGAGCCTACACCATTGCGATGCCGGGCTACATCCACATAAAATTTATGTAGAAAGTAGCCCTGTTCTTTCAGTTCAATATCAGCCAAAGCAAGAGGCTGCTCACCGGCAAATGCAAGATAGTATTGCTCGCCATCGGCCATGCCACTGCGTATGGCATCGGCCGAATAGCGGTCGTGCAGCATAAAATTTATCTGCTCCATGCTAATGATGGAGGGGTAATGTTCCCGCCAGATTTTATTGGCTAGTGTATTAATGAGAGGGATGTCCTCTTCAGTGGCTTTACGAAACGAAAACTTCATTCCGCAATTTAGTGCGCTTTTCAGAATTGCTAAAGCGCAACCTTACTTAACCTTGCGGCCTTTGGCGAATCGTTGCCTTAAGTCCATTTTTTGTATACGGCGGAGGTCCACCATAAGGTAAGCGTATTTGCTATCGGGGTCAGTCCAAAATTCCTGGCCGGCATAGTGTACTTTACCAACGCCCTGGTTCCAGTCGCTGGCTAACAGCACGTATTTCTGGCCCATATCCGGGTTAACGCCAAAAGAAAGGTAGTGGTCATCTCCCATTTCAAAACTTACATACATGCGGTTTTCTTTAGGCATTTCGGTTAACACCCCTTTAGTGCCCTGCCGGATAATAATCTCTTCGGCTTTGCGGCCATTAATCATTTTAATTTTTCCGGAAACGATCTGCGTATTGCCTTCAGCCAACTCGCGGTGCAGCACCACATCGTGCGAAACATAGAACTGGATATGGCGGATCTGGTCTTCGCTCCAGTTGTGTTCCTTCTTCATATTATCTGTATAGGGAACAAGGTTTTTGCAGGAGGAGAATGCAAGGGCTACAACAAAAAAGAGGAGTAACTTTTTCATAACAAGTGGCTTTTCGGGTCAGATTTTCAATTACAGTGCCAACTTAGGTTGGATAACTGTATGGGCGAAAAGTTTAGTGCGTTAATACAAATTTTAAGGTTTTTTCAGAATGTGCACCGCTAACATTCAACAGGTAAACACCGGCCGGCAGGGCGGTTACATCAACATCCGCATTCAGTTTACCGGCAATGGCGGGCTTATTATATACTTCTTCACCCAAAATATTCAGCAGGCGTATGGTAGTATTTTCATCTGAAGTGTAGGCCACATGCAATATGTTGTTTGCCGGGTTTGGATAGATGCGCAGGCTATTCAGCGCGCTGTTGGTTTCCTGCATGCCCAAAGCCCCGGCTTCCAATACTTCAAACATATCAAGGGCGCCTTCTACAATGTTAGGGTTGCTGGCAGCAAGGTCGCTAACATCTACCTGAAAGCGCATAGTAGCCGTTGGGGTAACAAAGTCGCTAACGCGGATTTCCTTAAGCACCCAACTGTTCTCAGTGGCCGTTATATTTTCAACGGTGGCAGTATTGGTGCCGTTGTTAAGGCGTATAAGCATGTTATCGTCAGGCGTGTTGCCGTTTTGCGAGCCATCATAAAACCAGCGCTTATAGCGGATATAAGGATCTGTATAGCCCGATAGATCGAACTGTGGTGAGATGAGTGTTACCGAGCCGTTATCAATATCATCATTAGCGGCTACTGAACTGCTGTTACCTGTTACAAAACATTTGTTGCCGTAATCAGATAAATAATCCTGTGATGGATTAGCGGCGGCGCTTTGGAAGTACGAACCAAGAGGTTCATCCCGCGTCCACAAGCCGGAAGAGGCGGTGCTTGAAACCTGCCAGTTGTAATTCATTATAAAGTCATCGTAGTAATGATGGTTTTGAATGGGTATAGTAAAGGCGGGAGAGGCAACACTCAACAACTCGTTTACCAGATACAGCTTGGTGCGGTAGCCCCACTTACCTGCATAAACATCATAGGCGCCTTCGTAAACACCGCTTATGCTGAAGTTACCGTTGGCATCGGCAGTAACTTCGTAATCGTTTTGGCCATCTAATAAAACTTTAGCGCCGGAAACACCCACATTGGTAGCTTCGTCAACCACGGTACCGGTAAAGGTAAAAGCAACCGTAGTATCAATACAGCCCAGGCTAAACTGAATACCCAGCCTGCTGGTGTTAAGCACAGCACGCATTACATCCTTTTGACCTGTAGTAAACATCTGCAGGTTCTCATCATTGGTATAATCCATATAGTCCATCCACATATCCAATTCATCTACCGGAGTTTCGGTGCAGGTGTTTTGGTTAAGGCTTGGCGAACCATAGTTAGCCTCTTTGGTTGGAGGTGTATCGCAAACACGGTCGCCGAACAGCCCGCAGGTAAGTGGATCGGTACCGCTGCAGCTATCCTGAAAAGTATGGAACAGGCCAAGCCAGTGGCCCACCTCGTGCACGCATGTTTTACCTAAGGTATAACTACTTGGGAAAGGGTTAGCAGGAGCCTTGCCCAAATAACGGTAATCAATTACAACGCCATCCTCATTTAAAGGTCCTGAGTTGGGGAATGTTGCATAGCCCAGTATTTGCCCGTTAAGAACAGTGGTCCACACGTTTAAATAATTTAGCGGATTCCATTGTGTAGATGGCTTAACGTTCTGATCGAAATTGGTAGAGGCATTAGGAATGTTGTGACGTGTAATGCCTGTGGTGGGGTTGCCGGAAGGGTCGCGGCGTGCCAGGCAAAATTCCACTTCAATATCTGCAATGCGGTCTTTAAACCAGTTGGGCACCAGGGCGGTATCAGCATTGCGCTTGCGGTAACATTCGTTCAACACATCAATTTGCGATTGACATTGCGCATCAGAAATATTAAGGCCGGTGCCAACAGCCTGCCCGCTATGTATTACGTGAAACACAACAGGTATAGTAATTATTACACTACGGCTTCCGTCAGGCTTTGTAGAGAAACGGTAATCATCTACCTGTTGCAGGGCCTGCTGAAAGCGCTGCTGCGCGGCAGGATTGTTTTGCAAGTAGTTACGCAAAACACGGTCGGTACCGCAATGCTCATTTTGTTGAGCCTGCGTTATTGAAAAAGCGTACAGGAATAAGCACAGAAAAGAAAAATACTTCATGGTTATCGCATCATTTAATCAGGACGAAAATAGCAGAATAAAGTTGCCAAGGCAGGTAAGCTACATCAAGCTATAGAAACGCCATAATATCAAGCACTTTACTAAGGCCGAAGCATGATAAGATGGGGTATGCCATCCTCCAAATAGGGTTCATTGAGGTCTATAAAACCAAAGTCTTCATAGAACTTCTTAAGGTAGGCCTGTGCCCCTATTTTAACAGGGCCTTTGCCATAAAGTTCCTCCATACGGCGGATGGATTCCTCCATTAAAAGTTTGCCGTAACCATGGTGGCGATATTTACCCGATGTAATTACGCGGCCAATTGAAGATTCGGAATAACTTACACCCTGCGGTAACAGGCGTGAGTAGGCAGCCAGTTCATTATCGTAATAACCCATCAGGTGTTGTGCTTTCAAATCTTTACCATCTGCATCCTGGTAAGGGCAGTTTTGCTCAACCGAAAAAACAGCCAGGCGTAACTGCATTATGGCATACAGCTCGTAAGGGGTTAAATCGCTAAAAGCCTTGCATACGAATTGAAGCATAGGGCTAATATACAATATGTGCGGCTTAATAAAAGCTTAGGCTATGCGGTTACCATCCTTGTCGAAAACCTGCACATTATCCTTGCGGTGCTCGGGCTTAACGGTAAGGCGCTCAAATATGCTGTTGATGATGGAAAGCACAATGCTAAAGAATAGCGCACTCCAAAAGCTGGCCACATCAAAATCGGGGCGCAGAATCCAGGCGGCTATTTCAATAATGAATGCATTAATTACCAACAGAAAAAGCCCCAACGAGAGGATGGTAGCGGGAATGGTAAGAAATACCAGCACCGGTTTAACCGAGGCATTTAAAATAGCCAGCAGGCCGGCCAGCATAAAGGCGGCCAGGTATCCATCTAAATGAACGCCTGGCAAAAGACGCGCAGTAATAATTACCGCAATGGCGTTTAAAACAAGTTTTATAATAAAGTTCATGACTTAATAACGATTGAGCGGCAAAAATAGTTTTTTCAACTTTTTAAAAATGCTAGTGAATGTCGGAAATGCTTACGCGCCGTATGTTTTTCAGTTGCACGTCCACTCCCCTTCTTTTAGCATTAACGCAAAACTCGCTTATCATTTCCAGCACATCGTAGTCAATATGTTTTGAGAAGGAGCCATCTAATACCACTACCGAATAATCGGGTACTTTATCCAATGCTGAACGCATTTTGGCCTTATCTAAAAAAGTAACATTGGTATGCAGGAGTATGGTGTAAGTAGTAATACCGTGGAAGGTTTCCTGCTTAACTTCAAAATCTGCTTTATAATTATTGCGCAGTATGTAGAATACCGCTAACAACAGTCCAATGCTTACGCCTATAAGCAAATCAGTAAGCAGTATTACAACAATGGTGATGATGAACGGCAGGAATTGATTTAAGCCGGCTTTCCACATACTGATGTGTAGTTTAGGTTTGGTAAGCTTAAAGCCTGTAACCACCAGTATAGATGCCAGCGCGCAAAGCGGTATATAGTTTAATACAAAGGGAATGAACAGGGCAGCAGCAAGCAGCAACACGCCATGCGTAAAGGCAGAAGCTTTTGTTCGGCCACCGGCATCAATATTTGCCGAGCCACGAACAATAACGGCAGTAATAGGCAAGGCGCCCAATAAGCCGCAAGCCATGTTGCCTATGCCCTGTGCCAGCAACTCGCGGTTAGCAGGTGTGGTGCGGTGCCAGGGGTCCAGCTTATCAATAGCTTCCACACACAGCAGGGTTTCAAGGCTGGCCATAAATGCAATGAACAGCGCATACTTTGCAGGTTCCATCCATTTGCCGGCAGTGAAGACAGTAAAGTCCGGCAATTGAAAGGAAGAAAAAAGCGTTGCCGGTATATGCACCAGTTGCGAATCGCTTAAGGCAAGCGAAGGCACAAACTTTTTAAAGAAAAGCGAAAGCACTACGGCCGCAGCTACCACAAACAAGGGTACCGGCAGTAGTTGAATGCGCAGCAGAATTTTCTTTTCTACAATGTAGTAGGCCCATAGCGATAGCAACGTTATAATAACAGCACCATAACTTAACTGAGCAGAGAACTCCTTTAAGTTGGAGAACAAATGGGTATCAGAAAAAAAGTTGTAAAACTCCTTTGACCAAAAATCGGGCTGATTGTAACCCAAAGCTATAGGCAATTGCTTACTGATGAGAATAATGCCGATGGCAGCCAACATACCCTTAATAACAGAGGCAGGGAAATAGCCCGCTATTTTGCCCAGTTTAAGTAAGCCCATCATCAATTGAAACAATCCCGCAATAATTACAATGGCCATAAACTGCGGAAAAGTGTACTGCGTAATTACGGCTGCAACTATAGTGGTTAAACCTGCTGCAGGACCGGATACCCCAAGGGCTGAGCCGCTAATCAACGCAACTACTACCCCACCTATAATACCGGCGATAATGCCTGATTGCAAAGGAGCGCCCGAAGCCAATGCTATGCCGAGACAAAGCGGCAGAGCCACCAAAAACACAGTTAGGCCCGCCGATAAATCGTGGCGCCTGTAAACTCCTATTTTATACTTCAACCTGCTGCTGAGCTCCATTGAAAAAATAAAGATACCGCTGTGCGTATAGAGGCTGGTATGATTATAGTCAGCCTGTTAGAGGCAGTACTGCCGAATTGTGTGTAAATTCGCAGCCCTTTACCGTTTAAATTGAGAGTGGAAATAAAAGCATGCAGTACGCTACCATTGATAATCTTACAAAATCGTTTGTTGAAAAACCGCTGTTTACCAACCTTAGCTTTAACATAGAGCAGGGGGATAAAATTGCGCTGGTAGCTAAAAACGGAGCAGGTAAAACCACGCTGCTGCGCATACTTGCCGGGCTGGACAATGCCGATGAAGGCAAAATATGGATTAACAAGGATGTGAACGTTTGCTTTTTAGACCAGAACCCTGCTTTTGACGAAAGCAAAAACGCACTGGAAAACATTTTTAACCACAACCACCCCGTGGTAAATGTGGTGCGCGAATACGAGAAGGCTTTACTGCACCATGATGAAACACGCATTACCGACCTGATGCACAAGATGGATGAGTTGGAAGCCTGGAACTTTGAAAGCAAAGTGAAGGAAATTTTAGGCTCCTTAAACATTACAGACTTTGAACAATCGGTTAAGTCGTTATCGGGCGGGCAGCGCAAGCGACTGGCCCTTGCCAAAATACTTATTGATATAAGCTTTGGCGAGCGCAACAACTTTTTGATACTGGATGAGCCCACCAACCACCTGGACTTTGAGATGATTGAGTGGCTTGCCGAGTTTTTAAGCGATCAGAAAACCACGCTACTGCTTGTAACGCACGATAGATTTTTTCTGGACGCGGTTTGTAACGAGATTTTTGAAATGGAAAATCAAACGTTGTACGTGCACCGCGGCGATTACGAAAACTTTTTGCAGCGCAAAGCAGAACGCGAAAGCAGCGAGGCGGCATCGCTGGATAAGGCGAAGAACCAATACCGCAAGGAACTGGAGTGGATGCGTAAACAACCCAAGGCGCGCACCACAAAATCAAAAAGCCGTATTGATGCCTTTTATGATATTGAGGATTATGCCACAGCCCGCAAGGCCGAAGAAAAGTTGGAGCTGAATGTAAAAATGACGCGCCTTGGCGGTAAAATACTTGAGCTTAAAAAAGTATATAAATCATACGGCGAGAAGAAGATACTGAAAGGCTTTGACTACACTTTTAAGCGCGGCGAACGCATAGGCATTATCGGTAAAAACGGCGTGGGCAAATCTACTTTTCTTAATATACTGTTGGGTTTAGAGAAAGCCGACTCCGGCAAAATTAACCCCGGCGAAACGGTGGTGTTTGGCTATTTCTCTCAGCAGGGCCTGGTGATAAAAGAGGATAAGCGGGTAATTGAATTTGTAAAAGATATTGCAGAACACTTTCCGCTGGCTGATGGCACCAAAGTATCGGCAGGGCAGTTTTTGCAGCTGTTCAACTTTACGCCCGAACAGCAATACACACCCATCAGCAAGTTGAGCGGCGGTGAGAAAAAGCGTTTGCAGTTGTTAAGCATACTTTTCCGCAACCCCAACTTTTTAATACTGGATGAGCCAACCAACGATTTGGATTTGGTGACCCTTAATGTGCTGGAAGATTTTTTAGAGCAATACCAGGGCTGTGTGCTGATAGTATCGCACGACCGTTACTTTATGGATAAGCTGGTAGACCACCTTTTTGTATTTGAAGGTGAGGGAGAGGTAGCTGATTTCCCGGGCAACTACTCCGAGTGGAGGATAAGCGAAGCGCGAAAGAAAAAAGAAGACCGCGCCAGAAAAGCGGGCAACAGCAATACTGCTGAAGTGAAAGTAGAGAAAGCCACGGAGCCGGCACCAAAACCTGCGCCGAAGAAAAAGATGACTTACAAGGAGCGGCTTGAGTTTGAAAACCTGGGGCGGGAAATACCGCAACTGGAACAACTAAAGGTGCAATTGAATGAACAGATCAACTCGGGCAATTTACCATACGACCAATTGAATGAGATGGTGAAACAACTTACCGATGTTACAGAGCACCTGGAAAAGAAAGAGTTACGCTGGCTGGAACTAAGTGAGTTGGCAGAATCTGATTTGAAGAGCTAATTGAGGGGCTAAAAAATATACGGTGCAACATCTATTTTCAATAACTTGCACTGCGTAAGAAGCCGGAGAGCTTCTTTAAACTTAAACAAGTGTGGGCATTAATGAGGCTGCCATTAGCAAGGAATGAGCAGCCTCTCTTTTTTAGAAGCCCGTACCGCCTCCGTTAGATGAAGCCGGGCGTTGGTCGTCAACCAACTGGCGTTTAATAAACATTACATCAACGTTCCAATCCTCATCGCTGGGTGATTCCAAATCGCCTTTAAACCACCATGTGCCTCCGCTAACATACATGCGTGCGCGGGTACTTTCAGCATTGCCATCATCGCCGGTAGGATAAAAGCCAGCGATAATTGCGTCCCAAACAGTGGCTGATACGCCTGTGTTGCGGTTGGGGTTATCGCAGTTGTTACAGTTATAACGAATTATTTGAATAGGTTTAGAACCATCAACATAAATATCACCATTTGGCTGAATGCTCATACGGTCGGTATTGTTAGTGATAAACACCAGGGGCTGGTTACCTATCTGGCCCAGGTTATTACTTGAAGAGCCGCTATTACCACCTGAAAGCCAAGCCTGCCCCGTAGTGGTTAAAGTGCCGCTGCCATCGGTTACATATACACTGCCGTTAGCGTTAAACTGGTGGGCGGTATTATCGCTACCGTTACCTGTTGGGCCGGTAACCCCGGTTGCCCCCGTAACACCCTGGATACCTTGCACACCTTGAATGCCCTGTATACCTTGAATGCCCTGCGGACCTGTATCGCCTGTGGCACCGGTATTACCCTGTATGCCTTGTATGCCCTGAATACCCTGCGGGCCTTGCGGGCCGGTATCGCCCTGCGGACCTGTGGCTCCCTGTATGCCCTGCGGGCCTGTGGGACCGGTTGGACCAGCTAAAAGAGGAATAACAACAGAGTTGCCGTTTGAAATAGAAAGCGTGTTAGTGTTTATATCAAAGCTTAATGTTTGCTGGTCGTTATCTGCCGGAAAAGGTATCCATTGTGTACCATCCCAAAACCAAAATTGATTGGTATCAGGCCCATAAACCAACAAGCCATTGTTACTGGCGTTAAGCATAGCGCCCAACGATGTTCTTTCTGCTGCATCCAGCTTCGGTATAAGAATACCTTTGCTGGTAGATTCGAGGTGGAGAATGGCGTTAGGGTCAGGATTAGGAGTGCCAATGCCTACGTTATTTTGAGCATGCAATAGGGTAAATGCAATTACGGCACAAAAACACGTGTAAATTTTCTTCATAGATAGAGCCCTTTAGTCTCTGCTAATATAATAGAAAAGTGCGCTGAGCAAACCTGCCGTTGAAGTTATTTGCTGCGCTCAATAATTGCTGTTGTACTGTAGCCATCCAGGAAGGGAACGACCTCTACACTACCGCCGTAGCTTTCTACAAACGAAGCGCCCACTATGTCGGTTTTCTTCCAGTCGCCGCCTTTTACCAGCACATCGGGCTTAACGTAATGGATCAGTTTTTCAGGAGTATTCTCCGAGAAAATGCAAACAGCATCCGTAAAATGTAAAGCAGCGAGGATAAGCGCACGGGAGAGCTCGTCGTTAACAGGGCGGGTAGGGCCTTTTAAGCGTTTAACGGAAGCATCAGAGTTAAGGCCCACAATCAGGCGATCGCCAAACTGCTTACAGGAAGACAAAAGTTGAATGTGGCCCGGGTGCAGAATATCAAAACAGCCGTTGGTAAAAACAATTTTATCGCCCAGCTTTCTCCAGAATTCTAAACGTTTGAGCAGCTCGGTTTGGGAAAGGATTTTAGCCTTGATCTTTTCATCCGTAATCAAGCTTCAGTTTTTAGTGGTTGAGTATCTAACGCGGGTTCGCGGTTTAATATTGCCAGAAAAATAAGGGAAAGTAAACCGCCAATGAACATGCTGCCTATTTGGGCTGCCCAAACTACCGAACCAAAGGCCCAGCCGATGTTGTATTCTACCCCATACATGGTTAATACAAAGGCCATAAATACCGGATAAAAACCCACCCCACCCGGACTAAGCACAATAGCAAAACCGCACATGAACAGGCCTGCCATAGCGGCCCAAATACCCAAGCCCGCTGTTTCGCTTAAAGCAGGGAAGCTTACATACACCATCATGAGGTAACAAACCCAAATAAAAACGGTGTGGAACAGAAACTCCCAAGGGCGCTTTAAATAGCGGATACTCATTAACCCCTGCCATAAACCCATAACACGCTCCATCACCATTGCCTTTAACTTATCCCAGCCATGCTTACGTTGCAGAAACCAGAAGGCAACAGCAGCAATCAGGATTATACCCAGTGCACCAAGCACCCAATACAGCGTGTGGCTTTCAGCAGGGGCAGAGTTGGCTGTGGCGCTCAACTCACCTTTTTTATTCCAGAAGGTAATCAGGCGCTCGCGTTCAAAAAGCAGCAGCAGGCCACCTACGGTTAGTATGGATAACAAATCCACGAAACGTTCAACCACCATAGTGCCAATGGATTTATCCAGGGGCACTTTTTCGTAGCGCGCTAATACGCTGCAGCGGGTAACCTCGCCCAGGCGCGGAAAAAACAGGTTGAAGAAATACATCATCATTACACTGAAGAAGGTATTCCAGTAGCCCGGCTTATGTCCGGTGGGTTCCAACAACTGGCGCCAGCGCTGGGCGCGGCTGATGTTGCTTAATATACCTAAAACAGGGGCCAGCAAAATCCAACCATAGTTTGCCCTGTGGAAGGCATCAATGGTTTTCTCGCGCTCCT